>JAHFUQ010000039.1 GCA_023265045.1 Acidimicrobiia bacterium | reverse complement strand
CCATCATGGGCGCGCGCGAGCAGGGCTGCATTAGTCATGGTCATTGGTCTACGTGATCCTGTTCTCGCCCTGAGGGATGGCGGCTACAGCAGGTGTCTCACGTCAGCCTGACAGACAGGGGTTCACGAGGGGGATCCTCCCCAAGCACCTGCTCGAGGGAAAGAACCGCACCGACGAGATGCGGAACGGCTACGCGTGGTCGGGCGGGCCATGGGTCATCGACCACTGGACAAAGGGCCAGGAGATCAAGCTCGTGCCAAACCCGGCGTTCTGGGGAAAGAAGCCGAACCTTGACGCAGTGGTGTTCAAGATCATCTTCGATACGGCCGCCCACCTCGCGGCGTACAAGACCGGTCAGATCGACGTGGCGTTCGTCGAGGGCCCCCAGCCCGAGGTGCTGGAGCTCAGGGCCCTGCCCGACACTCAGTTCGCCGTCACGTTCAGCACGGCGTTCGAGTTCTTGATGTTCAACACCTCCAAACCGCCCCTCGACAGCGGCGCGGTCCGCAAAGCCTTGGCTTATGCAACGGATAGGGACGCGATCGTCGCCCAGCTCTACGGAGGGCTCGCACCCGGCTTCAAGGCGTCGCAGGCCTTCATGTCGCCCGCCAACCGGACGTGGTACAGCGAACCGTTCGCGACGTACCGCCGTGATCTGCCCCGGGTGGCACAGCTCATGACGGCCGACGGGTGGGCCAAAGACAGCGATGGTGTTTGGGCCAAGGGAGGGGTACGGGCGACCATCGAGCTGAACGCCGCGAATGGGAACCGGCGGCGGGAGCTCACCGAGCAGATCCTGCAGAGCCAATGGAAGGAAGCCGGGTTTGCGGCCTCCGTCAACAATCCCGCTCAGCCCACGTTCTCGGGCGAGTGGCTCTCCAAGGGGCTCTTTAGCGCCGGCCTGTTCGGCATGGTGTCGGCGTCGACCGATCCGAACATGTGCCGCTCGTTCTGCTCGCAGTTCATCCCTACCGAGGCCAACGGCTTCGTCGGCGGGAATGTCGGCCGGCTGTCGAGCAAGGCCGTCGACGACGCCTGGCAACGGGTCGCGGCCGAGCTCGACGAAGGCAAGCGTGTCGACCTCGTGCACCGTGCCCAGCAATCCCTTGCTGACGAGGTCCCCGGCCTACCGATCAGCGGCGGCGTGAACGTCACCCTCGTCAACTCCGCCAAGGTCGGCGGCCCGGTCGGCGCGAACAGCCTCGGCAAGGCCTTCTATAACCTGGCCGACTGGTACTGCCGAAGCTGCCGCTGAGGGCGTCAGGCTCGCCGCGGTGGGATCTCGCGCCGAGCAGCTGCGGCCGCTCTCCGCTATGGTCTGCTCGCGTGGCCCTGCGGATTTCGCTGGCCGGCCAAGTCGGGATTGAACACGACGGAACGGCGATCGAGGGAGCGGCGTTGGGCCGGCTCGGCCGCCTGTCGCTCGCCTACCTCACCGCCGAGCGGCATCGCCCCATAACGCACGCGGAGTTGGCCGACGTGCTGTGGGGCGACGACCTGCCCGGGTCGTGGGAACAGCTTGTACGTGGGTTGGTCGCCAAGCTGCGAGCCGCGTTCCGCGACGTCGGCCTGGCGCCGACGGAAGTGCTCACAACCGGGTTCGGGTGCTACCAGCTCCACCTCCCGCCGATGGCGACGGTCGACGTCGAGGACGTGGTCGCGGCGGTCGAGGCGTCGGCGGCGGCGCTCGCCGGCGGCGATTACGAGGCCGCTCAATCCGCGGCGGTCAGAGCGGTCACGGTGGCAAGCGTCCAATTCGTTCCCGGCGGCGTGGGGCCGTGGGTCGAGCGCCGCCAAGCTGAGCTGCGGGAATTGCATCTGCGTGCCTTGGAGGCGCTCGCCGACGCTGCGATCGGCGCTCGACGATTCGGCGCTGCCGTCTCCGCGGCGGAGGACGCCATCGTTCTCCAACCCTTCCGCGAGTCGGCGTACAACCGGCTGATGCGCGCCCACGCGGCGGCGGGGAACCGATCTGACTCACTCAGCGCCTATGACCGCTGCCGGCGAGCGCTCGCCGAGGAGCTCGGCGTCAACCCGTCGTCCACCACTGAGGCTGCGTACGTCGAGTTGCTGGGCAGCGCGCCGGCCGCTGTCACGGCGGATGACGAGCGCCGGGTAACGGCCCGGCTCCCGTTGCCAGCCGGGCTGTCCAACCCGGGCGAGGCCGGGTTCGTCGGCCGGGAGGAGGAGCTGGCCAACCTGGAGGCCGCGTTCGCCCGGGCCCGCCACGAGGGTGCCCAGTGCGTGTTGGTCGCCGGCGAACCCGGTATCGGCAAGAGCCGGCTCGCGGCCGAGACCTCACGGGTGCTGCACGCGCTGGGCGCTCGCGTGCTGCACGGCCGCTGCGACGATGAGCTGGGCGTGCCGTATCAACCCTTCGCCGAGGCGCTGCGCCATTACGTCGAACACGCGCCCGAGGCCGAGCTGGCGGCTCACGTGGCGGTACAGGGAAATGTCGTCGCCCGGCTCGTGCCCGAGCTGTCCAGGCGGCTGACCAGCGCGCCACCGCCGCCTCCGGTCGACGAGGACACCGATCGGTACCGGTTGTTCGAAGCGGTATTGGCGATGCTGGCCGCGGCAGCCGATCAGGCGCCGCTGTTTCTCGTCCTGGACGATCTCCATTGGGCCGCCAAACCGACGCTGCTCCTTTTGCGCCATCTGATCCGGTCCAACACCCATGCCCCCATCGTCGTGTTCGGCGCCTACAGGGACAACGAGCTGTCGTGGAGCCACCCACTGGCGGAGCTGCTGGCGGACCTGCGGCACTCGGGCCGGGTCGAGCGGCTGCTCCTGTGGGGTCTCGAACCCGATGCCGTCGAGGCCATGGTGAAGCAGGTCGAACGCGACGGTCGCCTCCGGGCCGACGAGCGGCTCGCCGCTCGCCTCTCCGCCGACACGGACGGCAACCCCTTCTTCATCGGCGAACTGCTGCGCCACTTCGGCGAGTCGAGCGATCCGGAGGCGTCGGTGCCCGAGAGCGTCCGCGAGGTGCTCCGCCAGCGGTTGGCCCGTCTGGCGCCTCTCACCCAGCGCGCCCTCAGCGCGGCGGCGGTTGCAGGGGACCACTTCGCGTTGCCAGTGATCGAGCGGACGCTCGGCGAGGATGGCGACGTCCTGGCGGCGCTCGAGGAGGCCGTGCGCGCCCGGCTTGTCACGGAGTCGCCGCCGACTCCAGGCGGGTTCCGGTTCGCCCACGCCCTCGTACGGCATGCGCTGTACGAGGACCTCGGCCGCGCTCGGCGCGCCCGTCTCCATGCGGCGGTCGGCCGAGCTCTCGCTTCCTTCGGATCTGCCGCCGGCGACGAGGTCGTCCCGCTCGCGTATCACTTCTGCCAGGCCGTCCCCGAGGTCGACGCCGCGGTAGCCGCAGACTACGCCGCCGGCGCCGCGCAGTGGGCGCTCGACCAGCTCGCCTACGAGGACGCCATCCGCCACGCGGAACAGGGGATCGCGGCATTGGATCGGGCCGCCGCCGCCGACCACGACCGGCGTTGCACGCTGGCGCTCCTCTTGGCGGCGGCCCGCATGCGCGTAGGCGAGAACGACGCCATGCGGCAGGCCTGCTTGGTCGCGGCCGAGGAAGCTCGTGCGCTGGGTGACGGCGACCGCTTCGCCCGGGCCGTGGCCATGCACAACTTCCTGTTGCCTCCGACCCTGAAGGAACTGGGCGCCGAACTCACCCGGGAGGCGCTATCCGGGCTGGACGACCACGCGTCGGCGGTGCGCGTCCAGGTGATGGCGGCGCACGCCTGCGACCTGGCCACCCACCGCGACCCGGATGCCGAATCGGCGTCCCGCGAGGTCCTTCGGCTGGCGCGTTTGACTGGTGATCGGGAGGCGATATGGCGCGCGCTCTTGGTGGTCAGCTGCGCCCTGTTCGGCAGCCCGCGCGTCCACGAACGGCTCGCGATCGCCGACGAGCTTCTCGCCCGATCGGCGCGTGGATGGCATCAGGGCCACGGGTACCGCATCCGGGCCATGGCCCGGTTCGTCGCCGGCGACCTCACTGGCTACGACGCCGACCTCCGCTCGATCGCGGTGTTGGGCGAGGAGCTTCGGGTACCCGTGTTCGGCCACCTCGTCCGCTACTCTCGAGCGGTTCTCGCCAGCCTCGAGGGAAGCTTCGAGGAGATCGAAACACCGGAGGCGGGGCCCCCCGGTTCGCCGCAACTGTTCGAGGTGCGGCGGGTCCAAGGACGGTTGGCCGAGTGGCTTCCCGCCCCCGCCGACGACGCATTTCACGCCGACGCCCTGCCCGATGCGCAGCTGGCCCTGCGGGATGCCATGGCGGGCAACACATCGAGCGCCGCCGAGCGGGTCGCAGCGTTCGCCGGCAACGGGTTCGCGGCCGCCGAAGCCTGGGTTCGACCGCACATCCTCGCCTACCTCTCCGAGGCGGCAGCCGTGCTCGAGGATCGCTCGGCGGCCGCCCGCCTGGCGCCGTTGCTGCTGCCGTACGCCGGTCAGCTGATCGGGCCCATCGTCTGTCCGGGTCCGGCCGACCGCTACCTCGGCATCCTCGCGACGACCCAGCGCGGCTGGGCCGAGGGGGAGGCGTACTTCGAGGGCGCGATCGCACTCGAAGCCCGTCTCGGCCTCCCGCTGCTCCGCGCCCGCACGTGCATCTGGTACGCCCGCATGTTGCTCGCTCGCGACGGATCGGGCGACCGTCCCCGGGCGGGGGCCATGCTCCGTTCAGTCCTGACGATGACCGCCGAACTCGACGCCGCCGGCCTGCGCGCCGACGCCGCCCAGCTGCTCGGCGAGCCGTAGGCCCTCTACACCACTTCTACAGGCGATCCGTATGGTCGGCGGCAACCTCAGTCGAGAAGGGGCCTCCATGCGTTCTGTCCGTCCAACCGTCGTCGCGCTCGTCGTGCTGCTGCTGGCCGCCTGCAGCCCGGCCAACAACACCGCGCGACCGGCCCCGCCGACGTCGGAGCAGCCGCGACCCGGCGGCACACTGGTCATCGGTGCGTCCGCAGACCCGGCGTGCGCCGACTGGTACCTGCCCTGCGGGGCCAGCTTCTGGGGCCTGCGCGCTCTCGGCCTCCAGACGCTGCCGACGCCGGTGGAGTTCGTGGACAATCAGTACCGGACGAGCGCACTGCTCGCCAGCGATCCGCGCGTCGATCCCGGTCCGCCGCAACGAGTCACCTACCACATCAACCCCGCCGCGGTCTGGTCCGACGGCGTGCCGATCACGTCAGCGGACTTCAAGTACTCCTGGGAACAGGGCAAGGCGACCAACTTCCGCGCCACCGCCGACATCGCCGACGTCGACGACTCCGACCCGGCAACGGCGGTCGTCACCTTCACCCAGGCGACTGCGAGCTGGCGAGACCGTTTCCGCCCGATCCTGCCGAAGCACCTGCTCCAGGGCAAGGACCGCAACACCGAGCTGAAGGACGGATACCGCTTCTCGGGCGGGCCTTGGATCCTCGACCACTGGACGCGCGGGCAAGAGATCAGGCTCGTCCGGAACCCGCGCTACTGGGGAAAGCCAGCGAACCTCGACGCGGTGGTGTTCCGGATCATCCCCGACAGCGCCGCCTACATCCAGGCGTACAAGGCCGGCCAGGTCGACATGATCTACTTGCCGGCGGCGCCGGAAGCGGCCGAGCTGAAGGACCTTCCAAACACCGCCTACGACGTGGACCCGAGCCTCACCTACGCCTACGTGACCTTCAACACCCAGCGGGCGCCGCTCGACAGCCGGGCCGTCCGCCAGGCGCTCGCCTACGCGACCGACCGCGAAGCGATCGTCAAACAGCTCTTCGGGTCGTTGCAGCCCGACATCCGGCCGGCGGACGCGGTGATGTCCCCCGCCAACCGGGAGTGGTACGTCGAGCCGTTCGCGCGCTACCGCCGTGACCTGGCCAAGGTGAACGACCTCATGCGGGCCGACGGCTGGACAAGGCCCGCCGGCGGCGTCTGGGCGAAGGCTGACACGCCGGCCAAGGTCGAAATCAAGATGGGCCCCGGGCAGAAGGTCAACGACCTGACCGCGCAGATCCTCCAAAGCCAGTGGAAGGAGGCCGGCTTCGACGTGAGCATCGTCACCAGCTCGGCCGCGAGCGCCGAGGCGACCCGCGGCAACTTCTCCGTCGGACTCGGCTCGTGGGCCGCCGGCTCGACCGACCCCGAGCTGTGTGCCTTCTTCTGCTCCGCCAACATCCCCACCGAGGCCAACGGCTTCCAGGGGATGAACGCCAGCCGCATTGCGAGCCCGGCCCTCGACGACGCGTGGCAGCGGGTCAACGCCGAACTCGACCCGGCCAAGCGCAAGGAGCTCGTCCGGCGCGGCCAGGAGCTGCTCGCCGACGAGGTGCCCGTACTTCCTCTGGCCGGCCTGCCCGTCGCTTACGCGGCCAGCGCGTCGAAAGTCGGCGGCCCGCTGACGTCGAATCCGGCCTTCCTCCGTCTCAGCGACTGGTTCTGCAAATCGGCCTGTGGCTGATCCGGCGGGACAAAAGTTGATCCGTTGCGAGTGCGGCTACGAGGCGACCGCGGCTACCGACGACGATCTCGTGGACCAGGCCCAGCTGCACGCTCGGGAGGCGCACGGCACGGAGATCACCGCCGACGTGGTGCTCGCCCTCGCCCGCCCTCAGCAGCGGCCCGCTAACACACCCCGCCGTGGCAGAACCAGTTCGTCGTGAACACGTAGGGGCCGTTCGGGCCCGAGTCGTTGACGATTCCGCGGAGACGGGCCGAGTTGTACACCAGCAGGGAGGGCCCCGGGGCGATCGGGAGGTAGGGCACCAGGTCGGCGGTGATCTGGTACGCCGCCTTGAGCGCCTCGAGCCGCTTGGCCTCGTCGACCTCGCTGTTGACGAGATCCCACGCCGCGTCGTTAGCCGGGTCGGCGAGCCGCCCCAGGTTCGCTCCGCTCAGACCATTGGCGTCAGTCGGGATGCTGCGGCCGCAGAGGCGGGCGCACCGGCTGGGGTCGTCGCTCGGACCTGCATCGCTGTCGAAGCCGACGTTGTACGCGCCGCGGCGCAGCAGATCGAGCCGGTTGGACACATTGTTGATCCGGGCGTCGAAGCCGGCCTCCTTCCACTGGCTCTGCAGGATCTGTTCCTGGAGGACGACCGTGCTGTTGCCGGAGTCGCCGACCAAATCGATTTGGGCGCGCTGGCCGCCCTTGGCCCAGATGCCGTCCTGCGCGCGGGCCCAGCCCGCGCCCCGCATGAGCTGGTCAACTCGCGCCAGATCGCGGTGGTACCGGGCGTAGGGCTCGATGTACCAGCGACCGTTGGCCGGTGTCATGAGGGCCTGGATCGGCTTGATGTCGGGCTGCAGGAGCCCGTAGGCCTGCGTGACCAGCGTTTCGCGGTCGGTGGCGTAGGCGAGCGCTTGGCGCACGGCCGTGCTGTCGAGGGGCGGCTTCTCCGTATTGAGATCCAGCCCGTTGAACGCGAGGCTGGCGATGACGTCCACTGCCGTGTCGGGCAGCGCCTTCAACTCGGCCAGGGTGACGTCCGGAGGGACGGCCTGCAAGAGCGAGACCTGGCCGCTCTTGTACGCGGCAAAGGCAGCGCCTATGTCGGGGATGATCTTGAACACCAAGGCGTCGAGGTGCGGCTTGTCACCCCAGTAGTTCGGGTTGGGAACGAAACGGACCTCCTGGCTCTTGGTCCAGCGATCGAGCTTCCACGGCCCGCCCGACCACGTGACGCCGTCCTTCATCTCGGCCAGCCGGTCCTTGCCGTCGAGGAGGTGCTTGGGCAAGACGATCCCGAGGGCGCCGAAGGGGTTGGTCCAGGCTGCGTAGGGCTGCTTGAAGGTGATGACCGCCGTCTTGGGATCGGAGTCGTCGACGCCGGCGATCTGTTCCCAGCCCGCGCGGTTCCGCACGTTCGGGCCCACGGCTTGCTCCCAGGTGTAGAGGAAGTCGGACGATGTAATGGGCGTTAGGTCCGACCAGACCGCCTTCGGGTTGATCCGGTAGGTCAACCGCTGAGGCGGGCCCCTCTCGAGGATCGGCTCCGCGGCGAGCAGCGGCGTCGCCGTGATCTTGCCGCCCATGAACACGACCGCCCTCGGCCAGGTCAGGGCGGAGATGGGGAGGGGACCAGACCCGCACGGGGCGAACGGGTCCCAGCAGCCCGGCTCTCCCGAGGTTCGTATGACCAGGGTCCCGCCGTTGACGGGCGTCTCGGCCGCCGTCGACGGCGTCGCTCGCCTCGCATTGCCGTTGCCCGAGCCGCCACACGCCGCCGCGACGAGCGCGACACCAACGAGAAAGACGATCGCCTTGCCCTTCATGCCCCTCCTCGGTTCAGGGGGAACATACGGAAGGGTGCGTAGACCGCGCGTAGACCGCGCGTAGATCCGCGCCCGTCATAGCCGCTGCCGAACCTCGGCGGCTTGCCGGGCGAGGGCGACCATCCCCAGCCGCTCGGCGACCTCGCCCGACGCGTCGAGGAGCTCTCGGGCCTTGTCCGCATCGCCGGCCTGGCCCCGCTCCACCAGCATGCGGCCATACCAGTACCGGCTCCGCGCGAGCAGAGGCGGTGAGCGGAGCCCTTCGTCGACCTTCAATGCGACCTGGTAGTGCCTCTCGGCAACGTCCCACTGGCAGAGCGTCGCCGCCAGCTGGCCGAGGTACCGGTCGACCGAGCCTGGGCAGTTGGCCACCGCGCCCGCCGCCACGACCTGGCCGGTGAACGGCCGAAATCGCTCATAGATCGGCGCGGCTCGGCCTCCGTCCCCGATGATGGCGACGGCCTCCGAGGAGTAGGCCCAGACCGCCGTCACTGCCCGCCGCGCCGCTCCCGCGACATCCACGAGCCCTCGGGCTTCCTCGGCCTCTCCGAGCTCGGCGACGGCGGTAGCCAGCATGGCCGTCAGGACGGGGTGGCCGGGCATATCGGCGAGGGCCGCGGTGAGGATGCCCTTGGCGTCCCGAAAGCGTCCCTGCTCGAACGCGAGCTTGGTCGGCTGGATGGCGACGACGTCCGGCGCGCGCGACGGCGCCTCCTGTTCACTCGGTGCGGCGAGGGCGATGAGCGCGGGCGCGTCGGCAAAACGTCCGTCGAGGAGGGCCTGGGTCGCTCGCCAGACGTCCGCTACCCGGGTGAAGAACCAGAAGCGGCCGGCGTGACCACCCTGGCCGGTCGCGTCGACGCCCGCATCGAAGCCGCTCCGGTCGCCCATCACCAGCCGGGCGACAGCGAACTGCTCCTGGCCGCTCCGCCACCCGTCCCACCCTCCCGGCGGCGCCGTCGTCGCCAGCTCCCGCGCCACGGCGAGCCGCTCGGGCGCCCGCTCGGTGTTAAGGAGCGCCCACACGCGGTGCAGAAGCGCTACCCCCAGGGCCTCTGGGTCACCAGAGCGACGGGCGAGCGCCAACGCTTCCTCGCTCATCTCGACATTCTGGTTGAGGACCGACTGGCGGCCACGCACCATGGCCCGGAGCGCGAGGTTGTCGTCTCCGAGCCCGGCTAGCGCCTCTTCAGCCATATCGTCGGCGGGGGCGAGCATGAGCCCGACGAGCGACGTGAGGTACCACCGCGCCGCCTTGGCCAGCCGCACGGGCGAGTGCAGGGCCCGGGCGACCTCGACCGCCTCCTGGGCCGCCGCCCGCAGCTTGGGCACGTCCCAGAAGCGGCACCAGGTCTCGGCGACCATGAGCAGCAGGTCGCAGCGACGCTCCTGGTCGGGCTGCTCCTCCGCCCCTAGGGCGCGAAGACCCAGTTCCAAGAAGGCAACCGCGTCCTCCCACGCCGCCTGCTCGAAGGCCTGCGCGGCGGCCTCAACTGCGTAGTCGGCTGCCCTCGCTGCTCCCCCGGCCCGGGCCGCGGCGGCGAAATGCTGGACCAGCTCGGGCAGGCGGCGCGCGCCCCTTGCAGGAAGGGCTTCGATTGCCTCGGCCACCGCCAGGTGCCGGCGCGCCCGACGGGCGCTGGTGAGCCCCACGTAGATGCTGTCCCGCACGAGGGCGTGCGCGAACGTGTATCGACCCTCGCCCTGGTCGTCGATCAGGTGGGCAGCCAGCGACTCCTCGACCGCGCCGAGCAGGCGGTCGGGGTCGCCCCCGCAGGCCAGGCGTCCCAGCACGTCGACGTCAAACTCGGCGCCGATGACGGTGGCCCACGCCAACAGGTCCCGGGCATCGGCGCTCAACCGCCGCAGCCGGCTCGCCACGACGTCGCGCACGCCTTCGGGCACCTCGCCGCCGTCTGCGCCCGAGTAGAACGTCCAGGGGCCGCTCCGGCGGAACGTGGCGCCGGTCTCCCCCAGATGCCGCAACATCTCCCGGACGAAGAAGGGATTGCCGCCGGTGTGGGCGTGCAGGGCCCGGGTCAAGGCCACGTCGTCGTCGATGCCCGCCGCCGATCGGACGAGCTCGCCGATGTCGTCCTCCTCCAGGGCGGCGAGCTCGAAGCGGTCGACTCCTGCCTCCCGGCGCAGGTCGGCCAGGGTCACCGTAAGGGGGTGGTCAGGGCCAGTCTCACTGTGGCGGAACGTCCCGACGACGAGGATGGGCGCCGCAGTGGTGGCCCGGAGCAGGTGGCGCAGCAGCACAAGCGTGGGGCGGGCGGCCCAGTGGAGGTCGTCCAGCACCAGGACAACGGGGCCCACCCGGGTGGCGTGGACCAGCAGCGACTGCACGGCGTCGAAGAGCCGGTAACGATCCGACTCCGGATCGGCGGAATCGGGGATCGGGGTCTCGGGGAGGCGGCGCACGAGGGCTGGGACGATACGGGTCAGGTCCCCGCCGTGGGCGGCGACGTGGACGGCGAGCTCCGCCTGCGGAGCGTGGGCGACGAACTCCGACAGCGCCTCCACGAAGGGTTGGTAGGACAGGCCGAGTTCCTCGTCGCACCGGCCGTACAGGATCCGGGCGCCGTCGGCGTGAGCCCGCCGGGCGAAGGCGGCGACCAGCGTCGTCTTGCCGATCCCCGGCTCGCCGGCGACGAACACCGCCTGGCGGCCGTCGGCCCTGGCCCGCCCGAGGGCCGACGCCAAGCGCATGCACTCGGCCGTGCGCCCCGCGACCGGCTCTTGCGACGACCGGGCCAACGACGCCGGGAGGGGCAGCGGCGGCAAGTCCGCGGTCGGAGCGGGTGGGACGACGACGGGCGCCTCCTGGAGCAAGGCGACGTAGGCCGACTCGGTCGCATCCGACGGCCGCACCCCCAGCTCGTCGGCCAGCAGGCGCCGGCAACGCTCGTACGCCTTCAAGGCCTCGCCCCGGTTGCCCGCGTTGGCGAGCCCGGTCATCAACGCCACGTAGGCGGACTCCCGGAACGGCTCGAGGGCCACGGCCTGCTCGGCGGCCGCAACAGCGCCGGCCCACTCGCCTTGCGCGATCGCGGCGCGGGCGATCAACTCGAGCGCCTCGACCTCAAGGGCCCGCAGCTCAGCCTGCCGACGCTCGGCCCACGCGCCGGTGGCCCCAGGCAGGAATTGTCGTGCCGCGATGTCTCGCGCTGCCTCCCCTCGTTCCCGCGCCGCGGCTGGGTCATCGGCTTTCAGGGCGTCACGGCCGGCGGCGAGGTCAGTGGCCGCTTGCTCGACGTCGAGCACGGTCTTTGCCGGCAGGTGGAGCTGGAGCGCCCCGTTCGCCGTGGTCAGCACCGTGGTCGGCTCGAGGCCCGCCTGCCCTATGGTGACTCGCATCTTCGCGGTGAGGCCACGGAGGAGCTGCTCCCACGAAGCCGGCAGGTCCTCGCCCCAGAGGACGTCGGCGAGCTCGGCCCGTCCCACCGGCCGCCGCCGCTCGCACGCCAGGTAGGCGAGGGCGAGCGAGCCCAGGCGTCCGGGGCCGGACTCGGCCGCCGGCCCCCCGTCGACGCTGATCGTCACGCGACCGGCCACCGTGACGCGGATCACGACTGAACGCTACTGCCGCAACCTGTAGCGTGAGCGGCGATGGCCCTTCGGGTCGTACTCGGCGGCAGCGCGGGGATCCAGCGCGACGAGGGCCGGATCGAGGAGGCGGGGCCCGGACGGCTGGCCCGCCTGACGTTTCGCCTACCTCGTCTGGGAGCGCCACCGCCCGGTCACCCGCGACGAGATGGCCGAGGTGCTGTGGGGGGACGACCTCCCTGGCTCGTGGGAGCAAATGGTCCGGGGGACGATGTCCAGCCTCCGAAGCCTGCTCCGCCGGTGCGAGCTGCCCGGCGACCTCCTGACGACGGCCCACGGCTGCCACCAGCTCCGGCTCCCGCCCGAGCTGACGGTCGACGTGGAGGAGGCGTCCGCTCACCTGGCCGCAGCGGAGTCGAGACTGGCGGCCGGTGACGGCCTCGCCGCCCGCCGGGAGGCGGAGGCGGCGGTCGCCGTCGCGTCCCGCCAGTTCGCGCCGGGGACGACCGGGAGGTGGGCCGAGCGTCGCCAAGCCGAGCTCCGCGAGGTTCACCTGAGGTCGCTGGAGGCGCTGGCGGAGTCGGCCGAGGAGAATGGTCAGTTGGGCGCCGCGGTGGATGCGGCAGAGCAGGTGCTGGCCATCGAGCCGTTCCGGGAGTCGGCCTACCTGCGCCTTATGTCCGCTCACGCTCGGGCGGGCCATCGCGGCGAGGCGCTGCGGGCCTACGACCGGTGCCGGAAGGCACTGGCCGACGACCTCGGCGTCCGGCCCGCCCCTCCCACCGAGGCCGCCTACCTGGCGCTGGTCGGAGCCGAGCCGGCCGCCTCCGACGCGTCGTCGGTTCCGGGACAGGTACCCCTCCCGGCTGCGGTGGCCGCGTCGCCTGGCGCATTCCTGGTCGGCCGCGACGACCCTCTAGCCAGACTGGCCGCCGCGCTTGACCGCGCCGCAGGGGGCAAGCGGCAGGCCGTCTTCGTGGCCGGCGAGCCGGGGGTGGGCAAGACAGCCCTCGTCTCCGAGTTCGCCCGGCAGGCCCAGGCCGCCGGCGCACGAGTGGTGTACGGGCGCTGCGACGAAGAGGTCGGCGTCGCATACCAGCCGTTCGCCGAGGCACTCGGTCATCTCGTGGCCCACAGCTCCGTCGCCGACCTTTCCGCCCACGTCGCCGCCTATGGCGGCGAGCTGGTCCGCCTGGTCCCCCAGCTCTCGCGACGGCTCGACGACGTGCCGACGCCTCTCACGACCGACCCGGAGGCGGACCGCTTCCGGCTGTTCGGGGCTGTCGGCGGCCTGCTCGCTTCCGCCGGCGGACGTGGCGCGCCGCTCGTCCTGATCGTCGACGACCTCCACTGGGCGGCTCACGCCACGGTCCTGCTGCTCCGGCACGTACTGCGCGCCGCTGAGCCCGCTCCCCTGCTGGTCGTCACCACCTACCGCCAGACCGACGTGGGCCCCGACCACCCGCTGGCGGCTGCCTTGGCCGACCTCCGCCGGGGGCCCGCCGGCGCCGAGCGGATCGAGTTGGGCGGGCTGGACCAAAGCGGCGTCGCCTCCTTTGTGGAGGCGACCTGGGACCGCTCGCTCGGCCCCGAGGAAGCGGCCGTGGCTCGAGCAGTGCACGCCCACACCGCCGGCAACCCCTTCTTCGTGGGCGAGCTGCTGCGCCACCTAGCCGAGTCGGGCGACGTCTACCGGCGGGACGGGCACTGGAGCTACTACGAGGACGCCGACGGCCGAGGCATACCCGAAGGTGTCCGCGAGGTCGTCGCCCGCCGGCTGCAACGGCTGGGCGGCGAGGCCAACCGGTCCCTGGTGCTGGCGGCGGTGATCGGAACCGAGTTCGACCTTGACCTGCTGGAAGCGGTCAGCGACGGCTCTGACGTTCCGGGCGTGCTAGACGCGCTGGACGCCGCCGTGTCCGGGCGGCTCGTCGTCGAAGTCGACCACGGCCGGTTTCGCTTCAGCCACGCCCTGGTGCGCGAGACGATCCACGCCGGGCTCTCGGCCACGCGCCGCGGCCGGCTCCATCTCCGCGTCGGGGAGGCCATCGAGGCCCTCGCGGCCCCGGACGATCCCGGCCGACTACCGGCGCTCGCCCACCACTTCGCGGAGGCGGCAAAGGCGGGGGCCGCGCTCAAGGCGGCGGACTACGCCCTGGCCGCAGCACGCCAGGCCAACGCCGACGCAGCCTGGGAGGATGCCGCCGCGTTCCTCGACCGGGGGCTGGCGGCGCTGGACGCGCAGGTGCCGCCCGACGTCGACCGGCGGTGCGACCTCCTGCTGCTCCTGGCAGAGACCTGGATCCGGTTCTACAACACGGCCCGCGCTCGGCCGGCCGCCACCGCCGCCCTGGACGCCGCCCGTGTCGTCGGGGATCCCGTTCGGATCGGCGAGGCTACGTACTGGCTGATCCGCTCCCCCGGCAACCCCTACGGGCCGCCCGGCACCGAGGCTTGCAATGCCGCCAGCGAGGCGATCGTGGGCCTGGGCGAGGCGAACCCCGGCTTGCGAGCGAAGCTCGCGACGGCCTTCACCTCCGACGAGGCTGACGCGCAGGAGCGCTGCCTTCGCGACGCCTTGGCGCTCGCTCGTTGCTCCGGCGACTCGGAGGCGCTCGGTGTCGTTCTAGCCCGCTATTGCGCGCTCCTTCGGGGCTCTCCCCGTCTCTCTGACTATTTAGCCCTGGCCGACGAGCTCGTGTCGGCGGCGCCACCGGACGGCTGGGACGGCTGGCGGAACGGGTACTGGTTCCGGCGGTTCGGCCGACTGTGCGGCGGCGATCGGCGGGGTTTCGAGGCCGATATGGCGTCCTGCGCCAGGTACGGCGCAGAACGCCGCTTCTGGTACTTCCGTTGGATCGCCCGCTTATGGCGGGGCAGCCTCGCCTTGCTGGACGGTCGGTTCGCGGAGGTCGAACGGCTTGCGGCGGAGGCGCACGAGATTGCCGAGACCGGCGTCATGAGCCACGACATCTACACCCGTCAGCTCTATCGTCTGGAGCTCGATCGCGGCGAACTTTGGAAGGCTCGCGACGCAGCGACGCGGCTCGACCACGAATCCCCGGATCACCCGATCCACCAGGCAATGTTGGCGTTCGTCGAGGCCGAGGTAGAAGGCGTCGACAGCGACCGGCACCGGTTCAAGACGGTCGCCGACGACGGCTTCGGGGGGATGACGCCCGAGCGGTGGCCGGTCACGCTCGCGTTCCGGAGCGAGATCGCCGTGATGCTGGCCGGCGAGGAGCGGGCGGCCGGTCTGTACGAAACGTTCCTTCCCTACCGCGACCAGATCGTCGTCGGCGGCATGTCCGAGGGATGCATGGGCGCGGTCGACCGCTACCTCGGGATGCTGGCCGCCCAACAACGGCGCTGGGATCTCGCCGAGGCCCACTACGACACGGCCCTGGCCCTGGAGACCGGCCTCCGCTCGCTACCGCTCACAGCCCGCACCCGCTGCTGGTACGGGCGGATGCTGCTGGCCCGGCGCCAACCGGGCGACGCAGAACGGGCGGTGCGGTTGCTCGACGCCAGCGGGGACACCGCCCGGCAGCTGGGCATGGGCGGGCTGGCGGCCGACATCCGTGCGGTCTACGCCCGATCTACAGCCCCTCCGTAGGGTGCGGTTGTGGAGAGGGTGTGACCGTGCACAGAGTGCTCCGTTGCGACTGCGGGTTCGAGGCAGGCGGTGCGACCGACGAGGAACTGGTCGCCCGGGCGCAGGGCCACGCCCGTGACGCACACGGCGCCGAGGTCGCAGCCGATGTGGTGCTCGCGCTGGCCCGGCCGAAGCGGCCGGGCCACGGGGAAACGTCGTCAGGAGCGTGAGGGCATCATAAGGTCACGGACGCGGCGGGCCTCGGTGCTTGCCATGGGAATGGTCATGGTGACGGCGGGCTGCCGCGCGTCGGCGCCGCCCCCGCCGCCCGCCGAGGCCCCCGAGCCGGTGGTCAAGGGCGGCACGCTGGTCGTCGGCGCGTTCCAGGAACCCGCCTGCGCCGACTGGCTGGCCGCTTGCGGCAACTCGTCGTGGGGCTCCGACATGATGGCGAACCAGACGTTGCCGCGCCCGTTCGACCTCGTGAGCGGGGACTACCGGCCCGGGGCCGTCCTGGCCGGCGAGCCGACCCTCGACCCTAGCCCGCCCCAGCGCGTCACATACCGCATCGATCCCCGGGCGGTGTGGTCCGACGGCCAGCCCATCGACGCGTCCGACTTCCGGTACACGGCCGAGCAGATCAAGGCGACCACGCCGGCGGCCACGTTCATCGACTCGGTCGACGACCGCGACCCCAAAGCGGCGGTGGTCACCTTCCGCCAGCCCACCGCGGCGTGGCGCGACAGCATCCGCTTCGTCCTGCCCCGCCACGTGCTCGAGGGCAAGGACCGCGGGGCCGAGATGCGAGACGGCTACCGCTTCTCCGGCGGGCCCTGGTTGATCGACCACTGGACCAAGGGCCAGGAGATCAAGCTCGTGCCCAACCCGCTGTACTGGGGCACGAAGCCGAACCTGGACGCGGTCGTGTTCAAGGTGATCCTCGATTCCTCCGCATACCAGGCCGCCTACAAGACCGGCCAGCTGGACATGATCTTCGTGCAGGGCGCCCAGCCCGAGACCGCAGAGCTGCGAACCCTCCCGGACACCCACTTCGAGGCGAGCGTCGGCATCACGTTCGAGTTCGCTATGTTCAACACGGCAAAGCCGCCGCTCGACAGCAAGGCCGTGCGCCAGGCGCTCGCCTACGCCACCGACCGGGACGCCCTCGTCACCCAGGCTTCGGGCGCCCTGGTCCCGGGCATCAAGCCCACCCAGGCCTTCATCTCGCCCTCCAACCAGGCCTGGTACACCGAGCCGTTCAAGCGCTACACCCGCGACCTCGCCAAGGTTGCCCAGCTCATGACCGCCGACGGGTGGGCGAAGGGCGCGGACGGCGTCTGGGCCAAGAGCGGTGCGCGGGCAGTGATCGAGCTGAACACTGCCACCGGCAACCACCGCCGCGAGCTGGCGGAGCAGATCCTCCAGAGCCAATGGAAGGAAGCCGGGTTCGCAACCACCGTGAACAACGCTCCGTTCTCGGTCCTCAACGGCGAGTGGTTGGGTCGGGGCACGTTCCAAGCGGCCATCTACGGGTTCGCTCCTTCGACGCCGGACCCGAACCGGTGCGGGACGTTCTGCTCGAGGAACATCCCCACCGAGGCCACCCGCTTCCAGGGGAACAACGCGGGCCGCATTTCCAGCCCTGCGCTGGACGAGGCGTGGGGTGCGGTGGAGCAGGAGCTCGACGTGGTGAAGCGACGCGAGCTCCACCGCCGAGCCCAGGACGTGCTCGCCGACGAGGTTCCGGCCCTTCCGATCAGCCCGGTTGTCGACGTGATTGTCTACAACGCCACCAAGGTCGGTGGACCGGTGAAGGCCAGCCCGCTCGGGGCGTTCGGCGCCCTTAACGAGTGGTACTGCAAGGGCTGCCGGTAGGCACCTACGATGGGTGGCGGCGTGATCCCCTTCGTGCTCCGGCGGGTCGGATGGTCGATCGTCGTGCTCCTGGTCGCCTCCGTCGTGCTGTTCGTCTTCGTGCGTGCGACAACCGACCCGCTCGCCCAGCTGCGGGGCTCGGCGGTGGAGGGGAGCGACCCCGCCCGGGGCCGTGCGCTGATCGACGCCGAGCAGCATCGCCTGGGCCTCGACCGACCCCTGGCATCGCAATACGAGCACTGGCTCCGAAGGTTCGTGCGCGGCGACTGGGGTGAGAGCATCCTCTCGCACCGGTCGGTCGCGGCCGAGATCCGCCAGCGGCTATGGAACACCATGCAACTGGCGGTGTGGGCTATCGGCCTGTCGATCGCCGGCGCCGTCTCCGTCGGGTTCGCGTCCGCCGCCCGTCGGGGCTCCCTCGTCGACCACGGCCTGGCCGGGTTGGCGTTCCTGTTTCTATCGATGCCGCCGTTCTGGTTCGCCCTCATGGCCATCGAGTGGCTGGTGTACGTCCCCAAGAACGCCTTCCACTTGAGCCAGCCACTGCTGTTCTCGGTCGGCGCCCACAGCGCCACCGGGGCCGGCCTTCTCGACTACCCACGCCACTTAGCGCTGCCTGTGCTCACCCTGAGCCTGCCGCTTGTCTCGTCGTGGAGCCGCTACGTGCGAGCTGCCATGCTCGACGAGCTTTCCGCGCCGTACGTCCGCCTGGCCCGGGCCAAGGGCCTGTCGCGACGCACGGTCCTCGTACGTCACGCCCTGCGCAACGCGCTGATCCCGTTCACGACCATCTCGGCGCTGAGCATCGGGTACCTGTTCGGCGGGGTGATCGTGGTCGAGACGATCTTCGCCTGGCCGGGCATGGGCCAGCTCCTCTATAACGCGCTCCTCGGGGGCGACACCAACGTGCTGCTCCCGTGGCTGGTGGTGGCGGCGACATTCGTGCTTGTCTTCAACCTGGCGGCCGACATCCTGTGCGGCGCCCTCGACCCCCGGATCCGGGTGGCATGACCATCAGCGACCTGCGCGAGGCGCCGCCCGGCCCGATTACGGCGTCGGGCGCGGTGCTGGCGCCGGGCGGACCCCGGCCGCTGGTCGCCTCCAACCCCTGGCGGCTGATGGCCCGGCGGTTCCGCCGGGACAAGGTGGCGATGGCGGGCGCGGCGGTCGTTTTGCTGATCTCGCTGTCGGCCGTGTTCGCGCCCCTCCTGGCCCGATACCCGATCGATCCAGTCCTCGACCGGGCCACGCTGTCGCAGGCGCGCCAGCCGCCTTCGTGGCGCCACCCGTTCGGCACCGACGATGTGGGCCGGGACGAGCTGACGCGCATCCTCTACGGCGGGCGGATCTCGCTGGCGCTCGGACTGTCCGTCGCGGTCGTCTCCATGACCGTAGGCACGGCGGTGGGTGCCGTCGCCGGCTACTGCCGGGGCTGGATCGACCATGCCCTGATGCGGCTCACCGATCTCCTACTGGTGATACCCGGCCTGGCCATCCTGATGATCGCCCAGAAGGGCCTGGGGGGGTCGGCCGTTGTGATCGTGGGCGTCCTCTCACTGCTGTTCTGGCGCGGCGTGGCGCGGGTCGTCCGCTCGATGACGCTCTCGCTCCGGGAGCGCGAGTTCACCGAGGCGGCCCGAGCCTCGGGCGCGTCGGCGGCGAGGATCGTCGTGACCGAACTGCTCCCCAACGCCGTCGGCGTCATCTGCGTGCAGGCGCCGCTGGCCGTCGCCGCCGCCATCCTCACGGAGTCGACGCTGTCCTTCCTGGGCTTCGGGCTCGCACCGCCGGCCGCTTCGTGGGGCAGCATGCTGGCCCAGTCCCGCGGCGCGGTCGGCACGCACCTCGCCTACCTCGTCTACTCCCCCGGGCTGGCCATACTCCTCACCGTGCTGGCCATCAACATCGTCGGCAACGGGCTTCGCGACGCCTTCGACCCCGAATCCGGCAGCTGACGACGAGGGCGCCGTGCTCGCCGTGCGCGGCCTGCAGGTGACCTTTTCGACCGAGCAGGGAGCGGTGCACTCCGTAAACGACGTCTCGTTCGACGTGCGCCGCGACGAGGTGCTCGGCATTGTCGGTGAGTCAGGGTCGGGCAAGACCACGACGGCCAACGCCATGCTCGGGTTGCTGCCGGAGGGGACGGCGACTTCTGGCGAGGTGCGCTTCGGTGGGCGGAACCTCCTGGCGTTGGACGAGGCCGAGCTGACCAGCATCCGCGGAGCGCACATCGGCAGCGTTCCCCAGGACGCCCTCGCCGCCCTCAACCCGGTGCGCCGCATCGGAGACCAGATCGCCGAGGCCATCACCGCCCACGACCGAAAGCTGTCCGGCCCTCAGGTGCGGGACCGCGTGCACGACCTCCTCGACCAGGTCGGCATCCCCGACCCGGCCGGCGTGGCCCGCCGCCATCCCCACGAGCTCTCGGGTGGGATGCGCCAGCGGGTTGTGATCGCCATCGCCATCGCCAACGACCCCGACGTCCTCATCGCCGACGAGCCGACCAGCGCCCTGGACGTCACCGTGCAGGCGCAGGTGCTTCAGGTGCTGACCGAGATCCGGCGACGGCGCCGAGCCGCGCTCGTGCTCATCACCCACGACCTCGGGATCCTGGCCGGATTGGCCGACCGGGTGGCGGTGATGTACGCCGGGCGGGTCGTCGAGATCGGCGACGTGCGCACTGTGTTCGACCGGTCGGCCCACCCGTACACGCGTCGCCTGCTGGAGTCGCTGCCCCGCCCCGACCGGGCCCGGCCCGGCGCCCGGTTGGCCGGCATCGCCGGGCACCCGCCCTCGATGCTCGCGCTGCCATCGGGCTGCGCCTTTCACCCGCGGTGTCCTGATGCAGTCGGGCCTGAGCCGTGCGCCACAATCGTCCCGCCGCTGCGAGCCATGGCCGTGCCGCGCCACGCGAGCGCCTGCCACTTCGGCGAGGCCCTTGAGGTCGCCGCGCCCAAGGGGCACGGCGAGCCCGTCACGGCGGCGGCGCCCGACAGCCCAGTCCTCCTCGAGGTCGAGCACCTGGTGAAGCACTTCCGCCGGCCGTCGGGGCGGTGGCGGCGCTGGGGGCGGTGGAGTGGGCCGGGCCGAGACGTCCACGCCGTGTGCGACGTGTCCTTCGACCTCCGCCGCGGCGAGACCTTGGGCCTGGCCGGGGAGTCGGGGTGCGGCAAGACAACGACCGCCCGGCTCGTCCTCAACCTCCTGCCGGCAACGGCCGGCGCGGTGCGGTTCGCAGGCGACGACATCTTCGGCCTGGACGCCCGGCGTATGCGGGCCGTTCGCCGGCGGATGCAGGTGGTGTTTCAGGACCCGTTCGCCTCGCTGAACCCTCGCAAGACGGCCGGGAGCATCGTTGCCGCGCCGTTGCGGGTGCACGGGTTATACCGCGACGGCGGACGTGCCCGTGTAGCCGCACTGCTGGAGATGACCGGACTCGATCCACGAGACGCCGCCCGGTTCCCGCACGAGTTCTCCGGTGGCCAGCGCCAGCGGATCGGGATCGCCCGGGCCCTAGCCCTCGAACCCGACCTGGTCGTGCTCGACGAGCCCCTCTCCGCCCTCGACGTCTCTGTTCGGGCGGGCATCGTCAACCTGCTCCAGGACCTCCAGGACCAGCTCGGCCTGGCCTACCTGTTCATCTCCCACGACCTGTCCGTCCTGCGCCACGTGGCGCACCGGGTGGCGGTGATGTACCTCGGCAAGATCGTCGAGATCGGCCCGCGCGACGACGTCTTCGACCGCCCCGGCCACCCGTACACGCAGGCGCTGTTGTCGGCGGCGCCGGTCCCCGAGCCGGACGTGGAACGGGGCCGCAGGAAGATCGTGCTGGCCGGGGAGCGGCCCGATCCAGCCGATCCCCCGTCGGGATGCCGCTTTCGCACCCGCTGCTGGAAGGCGGCCGCGATCTGCGCCGACGAGGAGCCGGCCCTGGTGGATCGAGGCCAGGGTCACCCCGTGGCCTGCCACTTCGCCGATGCTCCGCCTGTAGATGTCGCGTAGACGCGATCTCGGCGCCCGTCTACATGCGTCGACGGCTGCTCTACGGCCCGTCCGTACGGTGCGAAGTACCCGAAGAGCACCGGAGGACGATCCCATGAAGAGCCAGCCCCGCAAGCCCGCCGCCAATCCCCGTGAGTCGGCAAGCCACCGCCAGGCGATCCTGTTGTGCGCCCTGGCCCTGCCTTTCCTGATCGGGCTCTACGCCCTGATCGTGGGCTACTGGGCGCGGCCCATGACCAGCGGCCAGCAGCTGCGCATCGACGAGTTCCTAAGCCTCGTCCAGAAGGACCAGGTGGGATCGGCCACCATCCTGTCGGCCGACAACCGCATCGTCGGGACCTACGCGGGCGGGCGGCGGTACTGGCTCGACTTCTCAGGCGGGCACGAGAGCCTCTTCGCCCGCCTGACCGGCGCCCTCGAGCAGTCCGGCGTGCCCACGCGGGTCCAGGGACAGCCCCTCAAGGGCCTGGTCGGCCCGGCCACCACGCTCCTTCCCGTCCTCATCCTCGGGGATCTGATCATGATCCTCTTCCTTGCCGGCCGGAGCGGAGGTGCTCTCGGGAGCTTCGGCCGAGCTGCCGCCCGCCAGGTTGGCGAAGGTTCGCCCACCTTGACCTTCGCTGACCTGGCCGGCGCGGACGAGGCCGTCGAGGAGCTGCGCGAGATCCGCGACTTCCTCGCCGAGCCCGCCCGCTTCGCAGCCATGGGCGCGTCGGTGCCCCGAGGCGTGCTGCTGTCGGGGCCGCCGGGCTGCGGCAAGACCCGCCTGGCCAAGGCCGTCGCCGGCGAGTCGAACGTGCCGTTCTTCTCGATCTCGGGTTCGGACTTCGTCGAGATGTACGTCGGTGTCGGCGCCGCCCGCATCCGGGACCTATTCGCCCAGGCGTCGGCGGCTGCGCCCGCCATCGTTTTCATCGACGAGATCGACGCGGTCGGCCGGGCCCGCTCGTCGTCGGCCGCGGGAGGATCGGACGAACGGGAGGCGACGCTCAACCAGTTGCTCGTCGAGATGGACGGGTTCGCCGCCGACTCGGGCGTCGTCGTCATGGCCGCGACCAACCGGCCCGACATCCTCGACTCGGCGCTGCTGCGGCCCGGCCGGTTCGATCGCCGCATCACGATCGACACCCCCGACCTCGCCGGGCGCGGCGCCATCCTCGCCATCCACGCCGCCTGCAAGCCGCTCGGCGACGACGTCGACCTGCCCGCCATCGCCCGCCAGACAGCCGGGTTCTCCGGCGCCGACCTGGCCAGCGTCGTGAACGAGGCCGCCCTGCTGGCGACCCGCCGGCGGTCAGCGACGATCGGCGCCTGGGACCTGTCCGAGGCGGTCGAGCGGGTCGTCGCCGGTCCGTCACGCCGCAGCCGGGTGTTGACGGCTGCCGACAAGGCCCGCATCGCCTGCCACGAGGCCGGTCACGCCTTTGTGGCCGCGGCCCTGCCCGGAACGGGCCAGGTCGCCAAGGTCTCGATCGTCGCTCGCGGCCACGCCGGCGGCTCGACCTTGTCGGTAAACGAGCAGGACCGGGTACTGGCCACCCGCTCCGAGTTGGCTCACCGGGTCGCCGTCCTCCTCGGTGGACGGGCGGCCGAGCGCCTGGTGTTCGGAGAGGTGTCGACCGGTTCGAACGACGACCTGGTGCGAGCCGCCGACCTGGCCCGCCGCATGGTCTGGGAGTGCGGTATGAGCGAACGGCTCGGTCCGCTGGCGGTGTCGTCGGCGGGGCCGAACGACGGATCGGCCCCGCCATGGTCCGAGCAGACCGTGGCCGAGATCGATGCCGAAGCCCGCGCCATCCTGGCCGCCGCGGAGGCGACGGCGGTGCACGCGCTCACGGTCAACCGCGCCGGACTCGACGCCATGGCGGCCGCCCTCGTTACCGTCGAGACGCTCGAGGGCCCATCGCTCGAAGCCTTCCTCGCCGATGTGGCGCCTACCGCCACTGCCCTCGCACTGGTGGCGTGAGGCCGGGCCATGGGCCAGCTACGAAGTGTCACGCTCGAAGGGGCCGGCACGACCGTCGAGTACGTCCGGCGGCGCGGGATGCTGCGCTTCGGCGCCAGCGGGCGGGGCGGCTACGAGGAGGTCTCGCCCGCCGCCCTGCTCCGGAAACTCGGCGTGGACGTCACCGAGCTGGCGCCCGCTCGCCAGTTCCTCCTCTTCGGCGGATCGGACTGGCCGCCAGTGGGCGGCCTGGGTGACCTGGTGGCTGTCTTCGATTCCGAGGACGACGCCCGGGACAGATTCCGCCAGTTGCGGCTCATCCAGAATCCCGGCCGCCGGTGGGCCGAGCTGGCGGCGCTCGATGCCGCCGGGTGCGTGCGGCGGCTTTGCTGGTTCGGGGCCAGGCCGGTGGGCGGCCGCTTGAGTCCCGAAGCCCACGTCGATTCGGGGTCGCGACCGCGACCATTTGGACGGTGGTCCTGGCGCCGGCCAACGTCATTTGCCATCCGGATGGCGACATGCGAGGTAGAACGCGCTGTCACCAACGGCGAGGAGAAGACGGCGTGAGCGCGCTCGGCGGGTCAGGACGGAGGCTCTTCAAAAGGAAGGTCCGACGGGCCTCGGTGCTCATGGCGGTCTGGCTTCCGAGTCTCATCTTCCTTGTGGCCGGAGAGGCCGGTGCCGCATGCTCGGACGCGTACCGCTACGTCTCGCTCGATCAGGCCAATCCTCCTGGAGCGCAATTCACGGACTACTTCAAGGTCACCGACCGAGGTGACCTCTACGGCACGTCGTACGCGTGCGACGAGACGTGCGTCCCCAGCATCGCCCTTCGCCATGGCGGGGCCACGGTTGCCCTGGTCTGGAACGCGCTCGGCTACACGGCCAACGAGCGAGGGATCGTCGGCGGAAGCGTGCTGACGGATCCCGATACCTTCACCGAGCAAGCCGCGCTTTTCGTTGGCAGGACAACCTTGTTGATCCCGCGCCTTCCCGATGAGGCGACCAGCCATGTGGAGAAGATCACCGAGAAGGGAATTGCGCTCGTGCAGTCCGTCGACACGAACGGCTTGCTGTCGTACTACCTGTACACCCTCTGGCGCTCCATGACGCCGCTCGATCTCGGCTCGGGACAGATCGGATCGCTGGACGTCACCGATGCGGCCGGCCCCCCGAACAGCCTCGCGGCGAGGGCCCTCGTCTCGGGCACAATCTTCGGACCTGGGCCGAGTGATGACCGAGCCTTCAGGTACTCGCCTCCGTCGGGTCCGCTACAGCTGCTCGATCCGGTCGCGACGGAGCCGGAGTCGTGGGGTCAGGCGATCAATCGCGACGGCGAGGTGCTCGGCTACTCGTTCGTGCCAGGCCGACTCGAACGGATCGGCTACTGGCGCGACGGCACGTTCCAGACGCTCTTCGTGGAAGGCACGGCTGCGTTCCCAACGGTGAGTAACCGCCTGCTCTGGAATGACCACCGCCTCGTCGTGATCACCGACACCAACGACCTCAACAGCTACCTGGTGCCGAGTCCGGGGCTCCGCCTCAACGTGGCGGACCTCACGACTGGCCTACCAGCGTGGAGCCTGATCCGAGATGTGAACAACCGCGGAGACCTGCTCGGAGGCGGAGGGCCCGACCGCTTCTTCTTGGAGCACTCCTTCTTGCTCGAGCGGATCTGTCCCCAGCCGTGAGCCGGGCCTTGGCCGATTTGCCTCGGCCCCGTTCCGCTCCGCGAACTACGCCGACAATTGGCGAAAGACCCCCCGGGCCAGCAGGCAATGCAGAAGGTCGACGATGTCGACCGGGACGCTCCGCGTACCAGCTCTCGCGCCTCCAGACGGTCAAGGAGATGACCGATCACGGCGACCCGCACATCTTTGCGCGTGCAAGCCCCTGTACGCGGTCGGAGGAGCAATGACGGGCCCAGGTGACGATCACGGGAGTGCCAGGGCGAACCCTGGCCCGTGTTGTCGCCGTAGGTCCACCGACGGCCAGCACGTGACCACGCGACGGGAGGCGCTGGCCGCTCTCGGCGTGGAGCGAGGTGACGACGAGCATGTAGTCCCCCCCTTTGCACCCCATTGCAGCGGTAGGCATAGATAGATAGGTTGCGAGCGGGAGGACTGCTCGAGGGGGTCTCGCAAGCCTTGCAATGGACTGCCGTTTGGGCCCTGTCGCCGGCTTGCGATGGCGCCACGCGCGTTCCGGCGGTCCCTTGAAGGGGAACGCCGACCGGGCGCGGGCACGCTCGTCCCGGAGCGGGATCCCTCAGCGGAACTGGCGTCCGGAGCGACGATGCGCCGACGAGGACGCACCCAAACGGTTCCTCAAGAGGGTCCTCCTGCGGGACCCGGTCGTCGTTCGGCTACGGCACGGCTGTCACCGAGCGGTGAGCGAGCGAGTTGGAGGCTCGCCAATTGCTCGCCCCTTGCCAATCTTCAGTCAACGAAAAGGTAGGACCGGTACTCCTGGAGGAGGTCGGCAAGTGCAGAAGCATCGGCGCTTACGACGATCGGGCCCGCCGTCCTGGCCGTCGCTGCGATCACGTTTGTCGTCCAGGACCGGGATCACGTCGAGGACCGTCGTCCAAGAAGGCCTGACGACCGGCGCCGATCTTGTCGTCTGCCAACAGGACACGCACTCGCAGTTCCGCCACCGTGATCGCTGCGATGGCGATATCGTCGTCGTAGGGAGCGGTCATCGCAGCGGTTCAATGATAGTCAGCGGCTCCCCTCGGCGAGCCCGTTCCCAGTCGGCCTAAAGCTCCGCCCGGTGCAACTCGGAGCGCGAGTGGGCATCGACCAGCGACGACACGCGGTCTAACATCGGCACCATCGGCGTGGTCCAGGCCCAGAGGCAGGTCGCCCGGCGTGGAGGTCGGGCTGGTTCCCACACGCCCGCGGGGATCGCGCCAGCCCATGTCCGGTCCGACCACGCCGCCTTGCTGGCGTTGCAGCGGGACGCCGGCAACCAGGCCGTCGTGGCTCTCCTACGTGCGTGGGGACACCAGGCTGCGCCCGCCGATGCGTACGTCCAGCGTCAGGCCGCGTCGAAATCGGCAGTTCGATTCAACCGAAGCCTGCTGCTGTCCAACGCTCAGGTCCGGATCATTCAGAGGATCATCGGGGTCACCGAGGACGGGCTCATTGGACCGCAGACGGTGGCTGCCCTCCTTCGGTGGCAGAAGGCCAACGGCCTCACCCCGGACGGGCGGCTGACGCCGGACACACTCACCGCCCTGGCGAGTCCATCGGGGGGCACCCCCGGCACAACGGGCGCGGTTCCTCCCAACGCATCCGTCCCGACGACGCCGAACGCCGGGGGCTCGTCGGTCATAGGTGATCTCGGCGATATGTTGAGCGAGGGATTGAGCTACCTGAAGATGGCCGGGATGGCCGCTTTCGGTGCCATCCCGTCACCCGCCGCCAGTACCGTCTCCGGTGGCCCCACGACGCCGCATCCGTCGGCGTTGGGGATGTTGATGCGGAAGGAACGTCTGACCAACGAGGAGATCGGTCAAGCCCGCACCCTAATCGCCGCAATTCGCGACGCGAACCAGCAGGCGGAGCTGTACGAGGCCCTGCAGACGAAAGTGGAGTACCACTCACAACGTGACAACGCGTCCAAGTCCGGCGGCAAGTCGATTGGCGATGTCATGTGCAACCTCACCTCGCTGGCAATGTGCCTCTCATACCTGGGCGTCCAGAACCCGAAGCCGGCGATGCAGTTCGAGGACGTCCTCGAGGAGACCAGGGTGAAGGAGGGCTTGCCGGCCAGGACACAGGCCGCCGGCTGGGGCGGAGTGGCCAAGACGTTCGGCGTTCAGGTGGACTTCGTGGCACCCAACGAGATCACGGAGGGCAAGGACTGGTACCTCGCAAACGTCAGCCCGCACCTGCGTAAGGGCCACGCCGTAATGGCCAGTATCAGCGGTCACATCGTCCGGCTCCAAGCGTGCACCGACCAGGGGTTGGTAGCCGACGACCCCTACGGCGCGTCGAAGTTGCTCCCGGGCGTCAAGCGCGGCTGGGAGAGGACGAACAAGACGGCGGGCGTGGGGGCGACCGCGGGTGAGGACGTTGTCTGGCCGTGGGCGGACGTCAAGCGCCACACTATGCGCTGGGTCGCCGCCTTTTCGAAGTAGCACGGTCCCGGAGAGTCGTACTGAAACACGGTGCCACGGCAGATCGTGGTACGTCATTCCTGCGTTGGATGTGATGCAGATGGAATCGGAGTTCTGAGAACGAAGGGACGACGGGATGCGAACCCGCGACCCAACTTTGGCAAGGTGATCCAGTGCTCCGGTGGACACCGCTGGAGCCGCTCCAGTGCGTGGTCAGAGCCTTGCGGCTCCGGCGACGATCCGCTTGCGGCACCGGAATCCGCTCCCTTGGATGTAACGCTGGATGTGATGACGGACCCTCGCAACGCGATCCGGGTCCAGTTGAGGCACGGCGATCGAGCGGCCCGGCGCTGGGAGGTTGCACTTCGCGGAGGGGAGTGCGAGCGAGCGGGGGGCAGCCCCGGTAGCTTGCTCCCTCCAAACGCAGCGGCGAGGTGGCGTTTACGAGAACCGGTGCTCCCGCAACGGGATCCCTTACCGGCGGGCGATGTAGGCGTCGCGCATGACGTTGGTCTCCAGCTCCATCTCGTCCAGCCGATGCTTGACGACGTCGCCGATGCTGACGATGCCGCAGAGATCGCCGTTCTCGTCGAGGACCGGCAGGTGGCGGTGCCTGGTGCGCGTCATCACGGCCATGACGTGCTGCAGCAGGTCGCTGGTCGAGCAGGTCGGGACGTTGCGGGACATGACGTCGCTCGCCGCGAGGTCGAGCACACGGGCGTCGTGCTTGTTGAGTCCCTGCACGATGTCCCGTTCCGAGATCGTCCCTCGAACCTCCCTGCCGTCCGGCGAGACAACCAGGGCGCCGATGCCGAGCCCGGACAGCCTGTGGACGACAAGGCGCACGTCAGCGTCAGGTGCTGCTGTCTCGACCGCCTGGCCCTTCGCCTTCAGGATCGTCTCCACCCTCATGGCGTCCTCCCTCCGCTCCGGCCCGTGTCGGTCGACCCCATCATCCTCCCGGACACCCGCAACCGCAATGACACGGGCGCCAGCCGTAGCCGATGTCGTCCACTTAGACTGAGCGGCGGCCGGAGGTTGGTCGGTGAGCGCTCCTCACGGGTTCGTGCGGGTGGTGCGTAGTACCGTCCTCGCCGCCCGCGAGGGGCTGGAGTCGCAGGTCTGCGAGGTGCGGGTCGGTGACGAGATCGTGCTCGTGGGGCGGCTGAACGACGGCCAGGTGGTGGCCTTCGGCGCGGCGTGCCCGCACGAGATGACCGACCTGCGGGACGCCACGTTCGTGGACGGACTTGTCCGCTGCCCACGGCACAACTACATGTATGACCCCCGTACAGGGGCGAATGTGATCCCCACCAGGGTCGCCCGGCGGGAGAACCTGTGGAAGCTCCGCCCGGGCTACCTGCCGACCCATTCGGTGGAGGAACGGGACGGATGGGTGTGCGTGCGGGCAACGCCGCAACCGCCGCCAGCCGGCTGGGACCCGGCTCTCGAGGAGGCGCCCGCACCAGGCGCCCGACCGAGCCGCCAGCGCCCCCGCCGGCACCGGACCAGGCTCACGCCCCTCCCGTGATGGTCGAGGTACCGCCGAAGCGGCTGCGGGTGCGCCTCGGGAGGGAGTTCGAGTTGCGGCTCCCGCTCGGCGTCGCCCCGGCCCACACGTGGAGGATCGAGGCGCCCCCTGGGCTCCTCGCCGTCGTCGAGCAGCGCGTCGACGCCACATCCCCGCCACGGCAGCACGTCCGCATCGCGGCGCGCGCCCTCGGAAGGGGAACCCTCCGCTGCTCCTTCGGCCGCCCTTGGGATGCCGAGCCCGAGGAGGTGCGGACCTACATCGTGGAGGTCGTGCTCGTCTAGCGCAGCTCGGTTCACCAACCGCGGATCGGTGACGCCCGGCTGGCGCAGCCTGCTCCCCTCGACTTCCCCCGGCTACGCCCGGGCGGCCGCTTCGGCGGGTGTGGAGCCAGTCGGCGAACGCCTGGCCGGCGAGGGTCGCGGTTGGACCCGGCAGCAAGGCCCCGCCCGGCGTAGAGGTCGCGGTCGGGGTCGTTGACGTCGCTGACCGCCTCGACCGTGACCGCCAGGCCGCCGTCGGCGACGAGCCTTCGCGCCAGGTCGACCAGTTGCTCTTCGCGAGGCCCGACGATCTCCGAGATGCTGCTGGTTGCGGGTCACGGACCGGTGGCCAGGTCGGCGAGGGCCTCGGCGACGGTCCTGGTCGCCACTGCGGGCGTGCGTTGTCCTGGACGGAGGCGGCTTCGCCCCGGGTGCCCCACTCGACTAGCTGGCCGGCGACCTCGTGGAACTGGGCGGCCCCCAGCACGCGGGGGATGGGACCGTTCAGCCATGCCTGCTCGTGGGCGACTTCGGCTGCCCCGTGCCCGGCGGTGAACTGGTCCGTGCCGATGATCGACACGTCGGCAGCTCATGCCGGCTCGCTGGCCGGCCTCCGCGAGGGTTCCGAGCCGCTGTCGTAAAGAACTCCGTGGCGGCGCCTTGCTCGGCGATGGCCCGGTGGCCGTGTTGATGATCACGGTCACGTCGGCGAGCGCTGCGTCGAGCCCCTCGCTGGTGATGACGTCGACACCGACGCAGCGAGAGATCGGCAGCACGTCGTGCCGCCGCTCGGTAAGCACGCCGACGACGTGGCGGCCGACGCGGCCGGTGGCCCCGGCCACCGCGATCCTCTGTCCCTGTGCGCGGATTCCATGGTTGCTTCCCTACTCGTCGCGGTGACAGCGTTCGTCGGTCAGGTGATGACACGCGCAACGGAGGAATGTGACTGATGGCGCTCGTGGATCCCGCAGTGGGACTGGCGTCGGCAGAACGCGAGGCCCGTGATGCCGTGGTGTGCCAAAGCATCGAACGGCATGGGGGCAGTCCTCCTTGCCGGTCGTGGTCATGGCGATGCCAGTC
>JAHFUQ010000038.1 GCA_023265045.1 Acidimicrobiia bacterium | reverse complement strand
GAAGGCGGCCATCACCATGGTCGGGGCCCTCGGCCTCGCCGCCGGGTTGGGCCTGGCGCTGCTCGAAAGCCCGGTCTATGCATCCTCGGCCCGGATGCTGTTGCAGCCGCGCACGAGCGAGTCCCTGTTCGACCAGACCAGCGCGGCGCGCGTCGACCCGGCACGCGCCGTCCGCAACGAAATAATCGTCCTCGAGAGCGCACCGGTAAAGGCGGCCGTGCGGGCCGAGATCGGTGCGGCGCCCATGGTGGCGGTGGCGCCCATCGGCGCGACCGACGCGATCCAGATCACGGCAGAGGACCACGACCCCGCCCAGGCGGCGCGCACCGCCAACGCCTATGCCCACGCCTACATCGCCTACCGCCACTCCCAAGTCGTCGGCGACCTCCAGGCGGCAGGCCAGGAAGTGCAGGCCAAAGTCGATCAGATCGGCCGCCAGATCGATGACCTCGACGCCCAGGTAGCGGCGACGCCGGAAGACCAACGCGACCGCCGCCGGCTGGCGCTCGCCCAGCAGCGCCAGGCCCTCGTGTCCACCCAGGCGCTGTTCCGCCAGCAGCTCGACCAGATCCAGGTCGAAGCGCCCTTGAAGACCGGCGGCGCCCAGCTGGTCGCCGACGCCCAGCCGTCCTTGGCGCCCGTGCGGCCGCGGCCGATCCGAAACGGGATGCTCGGCGTCGTCCTGGGGCTGGCGGCCGGGGTCGGGCTGGCGTTCGCACGCGACCACCTCGACGACTCGATCAAGTTCAAAGACGACCTCGCCGCCATCGTCGAGCCGAGGCCGGTGGTGGGGCTGGTGCCCCTTCTCGCGCCCGGGCGCCGGCGCAACGTGCGCAACGGGCGAGACCGAGGGGTCGTCCTGCTCAACGACGCGATGTCACCCGCCGCCGAGGCGTACCGGACCCTGCGGACCGCCGTGCAGTTCCTCGGCTTGGAGCGGCCGGTGCACACCTTGATGGTGACGAGCCCGAACCCGGGCGAGGGCAAGAGCACGGTCATCGCCAACCTGGCGGTCGTCCTGGCGCGAGCCGGTTTCAGCGTCACGATCCTCGACTGCGACCTCCGCCGTCCCCGTGCCGCCGAGCTGTTCGGCCTCCCCAACGCGGTCGGGTTCACGTCGGTCCTCCTGGGCGACGTCTCGCTCGCCGACGCGCTGCAGCCCGTCGCCGGCGAGGACCGCCTGCGCGTGCTCGCGAGCGGTCCGCTCCCGCCCAACCCGTCGGAGATCCTCTCCCTCCGCCGCACGAACGAGATCGTCACCACCCTCGCCGCCGACGGCGGTTTCGTGCTCGTCGACGCGCCTCCGGTCCTTGCGGTCACCGACGCCGTCGTGCTGTCGCAGAAGGTCGATGCCGTGCTGCTCGTGTGCGTCGCCGGCGTCACGACGGCCAAGGAGACGGCGCGCGCCGTCGAGTTGCTCAACCAGGTGGACGCTCCGCTGGTCGGCGCCGTCCTCAATGGAGTGACCGGAGCGGGCGGTTACGGCTATGGCTACTCGTACCGGTACCACAAGGAGGTCGCCAGGCGTTGAGGACGCGTGGTCGCCTTCTTCATCGCCGCCGCCGGCCGCGCCTCGTCCTCCTCGGAGCGTTCATCCTCGCCGCGGCCCCGATCGCGGTTGTCCTCCTGGCCGGGTGGCGGGACGTCGCCTCAGCTCGCGCCGACCTGTCGGTGGCGCGCGCCAGCGTGGCGCAGGTCGAGCGCGCCGAGTTGGTGGAGACGCCCTCCGGGCGATCGGAGCTGGTGGGCCAGCTCGATGCGGCCGCTCGCGCCGTGGCTGCGGCCCGGGCGCGCAGCGTGCAGTCGCGCCCGCTGTCGCTGCTCGGAGCGCTCCCCTTCGGCCGCGCCATCCGGTCGCAGGTCGTCGCCCTCACCGCCGACGCGGGGCAGGCCGTACGGGTCGCCCGCGAGCTTGTCGTCGCAGTGGACGCCGGTGTCGCGGACGCCCAACTGCGCGACGGCCGGCTGCCCATGGCGTCGCTGGCGGACCTCCAGGCGAGCGTCGCACGTGCGAGCCGGGCGTTGGCGCCGCTGGCGCAGGGATCGTCGGTCGGGTGGACGCCGATCACGCCGTACCGGCGGCGGTTCGATCGCTCCGTGTCGGCGCTCGCCGAACGGTTGGCCCGCGTCGCCGACGGTCTCGAGGCGACAAAATCCTTCGCGGGCGCGACCGCCGATCGCCGGTACTTCCTGGCCTTCGCCAACAACGCCGAGATGCGCGACGGCGGCGCGATCCTCTCCTACGGCGTCGTGGACTTCGCGAACGGACGGTTCACCCTCGCCCATACCGGCTCAGTGTCCGAGCTCACGCTCGACGCGCCGGCGCCGACCGAGGTTCCGGACGCCACGGCGGCGGCGTTTGGCTCCCTGCACCCGACCCAGACCTGGCAGTCGGTCAACGCCACCGCCGATTTCGCCTTGAGCGGCCGGGCGATGGCGGACATGTACCGCCAGGCGACGGGCGCCGAGGTGCACGGCGTCATCAGCGTCGACGTCCCCGGTCTGGCGGCGCTGCTCACGGTGGTGGGGCCGGTGACCACGGTCGGCATCCCCGAGCCAGTCGCGGCCGACAACGTGAGCCGGGTGCTGCTCCACGACCAGTACCAGGGGATCCCGCCGCTGGTCGACGCCTCCGATCGCCGTGACCGCCTCGCCGAAGTCACCCGCACGATCGTGGAGCGCCTGCGCGAGGGCGCCTACGACCCCATTTACCTCGGGCGGGTGCTGGCAGGCGCGAGCCGCGGCCGCCACCTCCGGCTCTGGAGCGCAGACGCCGCCGAGGAGCGCTACTTCGAGTCCTCGGGGTTGGGTGGAAGCCCCGGCCTCGTCGCGCCGGAGCGGACGTTCCACCTTGCGGTGGAGAACCGCACCGCCACCAAGCTCGACTACTTCGTCCGCCCGGCGGTGAGCCAACAGGTGCGCATCACCGACGGCGGCGACGCAGTCGTGTCGACCACCGTGCGGCTCGAGAACCGTTCACCGGCAGGAGCGGCGCCGAGCTACCAGCTCGGTCCCGACAAGTTCACCGAGGCGCCCGGCGACTACCTCGGCTGGGTCCTCCTCTGGGGCCCAGGTGAGGGCAGCGAGGGCGCGTCTGCGCGGCGCGAGTCCGGGTTGGCGCTGTCGGAGCGGGTCGTGCTGGTGAAGTCCGGCGATGCGATCGACGTGGCGTTGCCGCCCACGACCATCAAGCGTGCAGTCCGGAACGGCCGCCTCGACCTCCGCCTCGTCCCGCAACCGCGGCTCGAGCCCGCCGACCTGCACGTCACGGTCATCGGTGGCAAATGGCGTGTCTCGGGCCCGCCCGAGTTCCGGGGCCCGTGGGACCGCACGCTTTCCCTGTCGTGGAAGGTCCGGCGATAGGTCTTTGGAAGTCCGACGATGAAAAGGGGGGTCACGTTGACCAAGAGGGGTGTCGCAACTTTGGTGGCCATGCTGGCGGGACTGGCTGCGACCGGGACGGCGCTGAGCGTTCCCGCCCACGCGCAGGTCGGATACCCACCGGGCCCATGCACGGCGACCGTCAACGCAGCGACGGTGGGCGCCGTGTCCGTCGGGGCGACGTTCACGGTCGTTTTGACGCCGGTGTGCGCCTGGGCGCCGGGCGCGCCCGTCACCGTCTTCGTGAACGGTCAGGTGGTGGCGACCAAGCTGGTCGGGCTCGGGGGAACCGTTTCCGTGAGCGTGACCGTCCTCTCCGCGACCACGTTGTCGATCGACGATCCGGTCCTGGTTCCAGCCGTCTGCGGAACGAACGCCGTGAGCGGGGTGGGCGGCTCGTCCGTCGCCGTCGGGATGGTGACCCAGACCGTGTCGTTCCATCTCGATTGCGGCTCGCTGGCGGCCCAGACGGTCAGTCGAGGGTTCCTCTCCTTCACCGGCGCCAACGTCTTGCGCTGGGCCGGCGTGGCCGGAGGCGCGATGCTGATCGGCGCCCTCCTCGTCGGCGTTACCCGCAAACGGGCAAAGGCCAGCGGTTCGCCTGACCCGGCTCCGCCGGCAAGGTCAGCGCCGCCGCGGGCGGCGTATCGTCGGCGCCGGTGACGGTGGTCGTGCGCGCCGGGGGTTGGGCAAGCGCTACGGCGACTCGGTCGCCCTCGCCGACCTGGACCTGGAGATCTCCGAGGGCGAAGTGTTCGGCTACCTCGGCCCCAACGGCGCCGGGAAGACGACCACGATCCGCCTCCTGCTCGGCCTCATCCGTCCCACGTCGGGCCGGGCCGAGGTGTTCGGGCTCGACGCCCAGCGCCAGGCGGTGGCCGCCCATCAACGGCTCGCCTACGCGCCCGGCGAGGCGTCGCTGTGGCCCGCCCTGACCGGCGAGGAGACCCTCCACCTCCTGGGGCGGGTGCACGGCCGCGTCGACGCGGCGTACCGGGACGAGCTGATCGAGCGGTTCGCCTTCGATCCCCGCAAGAAGGTACGGGCCTACTCGAAGGGGAACCGCCAGAAGGTCGTGCTGATCGCCGCGCTCGTGGCGCGGGCGGACCTGCTCGTTCTCGACGAGCCCACCAGCGGGCTTGACCCCCTGATGGAGCACGTGTTCCGGCAGTGCATGATCGAGGCGCGCCAGCGCGGGCAGACCGTTTTCTTGTCGTCCCACATCCTCAGCGAGGTCGAGGCCGTCTGCACCCGGGTCGGGATCCTCCGGGCCGGACGGCTGGTCGAGACCGGCGCCCTCGAAGACCTCCGCCACCTCTCGGCCCTTACCGTCGAGGCGACCTTCGACGGCCCACCTCCCGATCTGGCGGCGGTGCCGGGCGTGACGGTGGTCGGGGTGGAGGGCGACACGGTGCGGCTTCGAGTCCAAGGACGCGTCGAACCGTTGCTCCACGCGCTCGCCCTTGCCCCGGTCGCCCGGCTCCTGAGCCGGGAGCCGTCCCTCGATGAGCTGTTCCTGGCCCATTACGGAAAGGGCACCGACGCGGCGTGAACGACGTGAGCGAGGCCCGCCCCTCGGTTCGGCTCGCCCGGCTGGCCTTTCGCCTGACCCGCCGCGGCGCGGCGCTGTGGGGGTTCGTGTTCGGGATCGTCGTCGTCAGCTCGGCGCAGGGGTACCGCGCCGCCTACCCCTCGGTCGCCGATCGGCAGCGCCTCGTCCAGTCACTCGGCTCGAACGCCGGCCTGCGGGCTCTGTTCGGCGTGCCCCGGCGGCTCGACACCGTCGGCGGGTTCACGGCCTGGCGCAGCCTGGGCGTCCTGTCGATCGCCGGAGCCGTCTGGGGCCTGCTGACGGCGACCCGGGCCCTGCGCGGCGAGGAGGACGCCGGGCGCGGGGAGCTGTTGCTGGCCGGGCCTGTCTCGCGGTCCGGCGCGACCGCAGCGGCGTTGGCCGGGCTGGCCGGTTCGGTCGGGTTGCTCGCCGGGCTCACGGCCGGCACGTCACCCCTCGGGGGCGGCGGGATCAGCGTGTCTTCCTACGCGTTCCTCGCCGTCGCCCTCGCGGCCACGCCCGCGCTGTTCGTGGTCGTCGGCGCGCTGGCGGCGCAGCTGGCGGGCACGCGCCGGCAAGCGGCGATGGTCGGCGGTGGGATCTTCGGGGCCTGGTACCTCCTCCGGCTGGTTGCCGACAGCGGCGCGAGCACGGGATGGCTCCGCGGGGCGACCCCGCTGGGCTGGATCGAGGAGCTGCGACCGATGACGGGAAGCGGGCCGGCGCGACTACGGCGCGGGCGTCTTGCCCACCCGTGACACCGCGCCCGCCCGCACCACGTTGTTAGCCGGTCCGCTCGGTCTCGCCGAGCGGCTCGCCCGCGGGACGGCATACGGGTGGGCGCTCGGGCTCGGGGCCGCCGCCTTCGTGTTCGGCCTGGTGGCCCGGGCGGCCGCCGAGGCCACGACAACCGGCGCCGCCGGCCAGATCTTCGAGCGCCTGGGGCGCGGGGCGTCGGGCCCGAGGCCTACCTGGGGGTGACGTTCCTGGTGCTCGGCTCGGCGCTGGCGCTGGCGGCCGCCGGCCAGGCGACGGCGGCCCGCGACGAGGAGGCGTCGGGCCGCCTCGACCACCTGCTCGTGCGCCCGACGCGGCGGGCCGCTTGGCTCGGCCCGGACCGCCGTCGCCGCCGGCGAGGTCGCGCTGCTCGCCCTTGCGGTTGGCCTCGCTGGCTGGGCCGGGACCGCGACCCAAGGCACCGGGCTGCCCCTCAGCCGTGCCCTGGGCGCGGGGATGAACCTCGTTCCCGCCGCGCTCGTCGTGCTCAGCGCCGGTGTGCTCCTGTTCGGCGCCGTGCCGCGCGCAACGGCAGCCGGAGCGTACGGGGTTGTGGCGTGGTCGTTCATGATCCAGTTCGTGGCGTCACTGCTCGACGCGCCGGCTTGGCTGCTCGACCTGTCGGTCTTCCACCACGTCGCCTTGGCGCCGGCGGTCGATCCCGACTGGGCCAGCGCCGCCGTCCTGATGGCGATCGGCCTCATCGCGTGCGTCGCCGGCGCGGCCGCGTTCCAACGCCGTGACATCGCCCTTGGCTAGCGCGGCTCGTTGCGCCCTGGACGTTGCCGGCTCGAGCCCGCCGGGACGTCGATGTGGTAGGGAACCGAGGTCACCACCGTCTCCGGCCGGCGCAGGAGGGCCAGCTTCAGGGCGAGGGCCGTCTGGTTGTGCAGGATGTTCTGGTACCACTTGCCGACCACGAACTCGGGGATGACGACGGTGATGGTGTCGTTCACCCAACGGCGGTCGAGGTCCTCCAGGTAGCGCTCGACCGGCTCGACCAGCTCCCGGTACGGCGAGTGGACGATCTCCAGCGGGATGGCGAGCCCGAGCTCCTCCCACTGACGTTCGAACGCCTCGCGGTCGTGGTCCTCGAATGAAACGTAGAGCGCGATCAGGCGGTTCGGCCGCAGCGACCGGGCGTACTTGATGGCCTTGATGACGCCCTTGTGCACCCGCCCGATCAGCACGACGACGGTGTGGTTGATCGTCTCCGGGCCGAGGTCGCTCGGCTGCAGTTCCAGCTCGCGCCCGAGCCGGTCGTAATGGCGCTTGATGGAGCGGAACACCACCACGATGATCGGGACCACGACGAGGGGGACCCACGCGCCGCTCGTGAACTTCGTACCCGCCACGATGAGCAGGACCACGAAGGTGGCGACCGCGCCGGTGGCGTTGATCACGATGCCGCGCCGCCACCCAGCTTCTCGGAGCCGGCGGTGGTGGTGGACCATGCCCGCCTGGCTCAACGTGAACGAGGTGAAGACGCCGACCGCATAGAGCGGGATGAGGGCGTTGGTCAGGCCGCCGAACGCGACGAGCAGGCTGCCCGCCGCCACGGCCAGGAAGATGATCCCGTTCGAGAAGACCAGGCGGTCCCCTTGGTTACTGAACTGCCGCGGCAGGTACCCGTCCCGGGCGATGATCGACGACAGCCGGGGAAAGTCGGCGTAGGCCGTGTTCGCCGCCAGGGTGAGGATGAACGCGGTGGCGAACTGCAGGGTGACATAAAGCGGCCCCTCGCCGAACACCGCCCGCCCGAGCTGCGAGATCACCGTCTCTTCGTGGCTCGCGTAGGGATGCAAGTGGTGGGCGAGCACCGCCGAGCCGAGGAACAGGGTGCCGAGGATGACGCCCATCCAGGTGAGCGTCCTGGCCGCGTTCTTGGACTCCGGGGAACGGAACGCGGGCACGCCGTTGGAGATGGCCTCGACGCCGGTCAGCGCCACGGCGCCGGACGAAAAGCCCTTGAGGATGAGGAACATGCTGAGGGACCCGCCCGCCTCCCGCAGCGCGACCGAGCGCTCCGGATCGAAGGGGATGGGCGGGAGGTGGCCGAAGAGGGCGCGGGCCAACCCGTAGGACACCAGCGCGCCGAAGGTCACGATGTAGAGGTAGGTCGGGAAGGCGAACAGCCTGCCGGACTCCTTGAGGCCCCGCAGGTTGGCCACCGTGATGAGGACGATGAGGGCGAGCCCGAGCGGCACCCGGCTGTCGACGAGACCCTTGAATGAGGGGATGGAGACGATGGCCGCGACACCCGCCGAGATCGACACCGCCACCGTGAGGATGTAGTCGACCAGCAGCGACGCGCCTGCGATGAGCGAGGGGTACTCCCCCAGGTTCTCCCGGCTGACGACGTAGGACCCGCCCCCGCTCGGGTAGGCGAAGATCGTCTGGCGGTACGAGGTGACGACGATGGTGAGGAGGACGGCCACCGCCACGGCGACGGGGACGAGCACCGACAAGCCGAGCGCGAGGCTCGACGCGCCGATCGCCGTCACGAACAGGATCTCCTCGGTGGCGTAGGCCGTCGACGAGATGGCGTCCGATGAGAACACCGCCAAGGCGATGACCTTGGGGAGGCGTTGCTCCTCCTGCTCGGATGTCGCCAGCGGGCGACCGACCAGGACGCGCTTCAGAAGGTTCAGCACGAACGGACCGTGGTCATCCAGGGGTGGCGGCGAACGCCAGGCCCAACTCGTCCGCCAGCGCCACGGCCACGAGCAGCCTCTCGGTCGAGACCAACATGCCGGGCGTGGGAACGAGGACGAAGCGGCCGACGATGCCCTTCCGTCCCACGACGCGGAGGTCGACGCCGGCGCCAGGGAGAGCGAAGCCGCCCTGCGGGAAGAACACGCGGGTTTGCCCCGCGATGGCGCCGTCCGCCTCGAGGTGGGGCAGCTCGGACAGGAACGGCGGGAGCTCGAAACGGCACTCGCGCAGCAGGAGGGCGTCCATCAGCTCGGCCGTGACCGTCAGCACCAGATCGCGTTGGTCCTCAGCGCCGGATGCAGCCAATCGCGCCACGCGGTGCAGGCGGCGAAGCTCCTTCTGGTCCTCCCGCAGCCGCGCCTTGAACCGGCCCGATCGCTCCGCCACTTCGCCCATCACCAGGCCCACCACCAGCAGGAGGGTGGTCGTGACAAGGTCGTTCGGCCGGTCGATCTTGAGCGATCCGTAGGGCCGCGTGTGGAAGAAGTCGAACGACGTCGCGGCGACGACGCCGGATATTGCCCCCGCCGTGCGGCCGCCGATGGCGGCGGCCCCGAGGACAATGAGCACGACGACCAGCGCCACGTTGACGTTGGCCAGTTCCCCGCGCAAAGCCACAAGGGCGGCGGCCGCGGCGAAGGATCCGAGGCCGCCGACGCCGATGCCGGCCAGCGTCCGTGAGTTGTGGTCAGTGGGCACTTCTCGGTTCTACCGGAGGGTCGCGGCCGGACCTGCGCTCTTACCGGATTCTTTATGGCTGAGGGCGGATCTTGACGCCATCTTTGCCCGCGCCCAACCGGCATCCGAAGTCGAGCGCGCACCAGACCTCCTATGCGATGCTGCAGTCGTGGGCGGAAGGCGGATCTTGGCCAGCGGCGGCGCTTTCCTGCTCGCCTTGGCGGGCTGCGGCAGCTCCGGCGGAGGCCAGGGCGCAGACCGCGGCGCCGTTGACCTGACGACCAGGACAGTCTTCAGCTTCGCGGTCTGGGGCGACACGCCGTACAGCCCGAGCGAGGCGGCGGCCGTACCCCGCATGGTCGACCAGATCAACCGCCCCAACGTCGACTTCACCGTCATGGTGGGTGACATCATCGGGGGCGACCGGTGCGACAACAAGGTCTACACGGCGGCGCGCGACACGTTCGACAGCTTCGAGGCGCCGCTGGTGTACACGCCCGGCGACAACGAGTGGACCGACTGCCACCCCTTTGCGCAAGACCCCATCGAGCGGCTCAGCTACGTCCGCCGGACGATGTTCTCGACGGCGCGCAGCTTCGGCGCCCGCATTCTCGCCCTCAGCCAGCAGCGCCCGGACTATCCCGAAAACGCCCGGTGGCGAGTAGGGCCCGTCGTGTTCGCAACCCTCAACGTGTCGGGCAGCAACAACAATCACATCGCCGACACCAGTCTCGACGAGCCGGCGACGCCGCGAACGACCGCCGACCGCGAGGCCGCCGAGCGGGAGTTCCAGGCTCGCGACGCCGCCGACCGCGACTGGCTCGCGCAGGCGTTCAAGGAGGCGAAGGCCACGAGGGCGGCCGCCGTGGTGATCGTGATGCAGGCCGACCCCGACTTCGAGGTACCTGCGGCCAACCGGGCGGGCCTTTTCGCCGACGGCTACGACCGGCTCCTCACCGCCTTGGCAGCGGAGGCGACGGCCTTCGCCAAACCGGTGCTCATCGTGCACGGCGACTCGCACCGCCTCACGATCGACCACCCGCTCGTCCACCTGGCGACGGGCCAGGCCGTGCCCAACGTGAGCCGGACCGAGTCCTACGGCAGCCCTGACGTGGGTTGGGTCAAGGTCACCGTCGATGTCACCCAAACCGAGCCGTTCCACTCCGAGCCTCATCTGGTCGAGTCCTTCCGCCCGAGCTGACGTCGCCGATGACGTGGGTGAAGCAGCTTCAGAGGACGCTGAAGCGGGCGGCGGGCCAGTTCCGGTTGGCGACGTCGGCCGCCGCGGGCATGGTCCAGACGAGGCGCGCGGGTTCCCCACCCGGACCCCACGCCACCTCCAGGAGCGGGTCGGAATCGAACTGGAGGAGCACGAACCCGTCAGCCCCGGCGACATGCCCGCCGAGTTGGTGGTGAGCGGTGACATGGTACGGATCCGGGGCCCGAGCGTGAAGCTCCGACTCCTGCTCCTGGTCGAGCGCCTGCAACCGGGCGCCGTCGCGCGACGCCCGCCAACTCCACGTCCCCACGGGGTGGAGCTGGGCCGTCGCCACGGGGACTATCCGCAAGCCGCACCGGATCAGCAGGGCGTCGGCCGGCGAGTGAAGGATGGCAACCGCCTCGGGCCCCGGGACCGACCCGATCTCGGGATCGAAGTCGGCGAAAAAGGACAGCAAACCGTCCTTCAGCACGCCCAGATCGGAGGGGGCCGCGGCAGTTGCCTCGGCCAGGTCGAGCTGGGCGAAGAACTGGAGGAGCCGCTTCTCGCCGCCCGGGGGCGTCCAGCTCGGCCAGAAGGTGCCGCGGGACAGGTCCGGGGCGCCGCCGAACTTGCTGCGACCGATGTCGATGGCCACATCGGGCTCGCGCCGTACCGCAAACCGCACCGCGGGCAGGAGACTGCCGGCGACCTCTTGGCCGATTTCCGGGGCGGCCGCCTGCAGTCGTTGCGCGACATCGCCACGTGTCACGGGGACGTCCGGCAAGCCCGGGGTCGGGTCCGCAACGTCGTCCCGCCGCCGGCGGAAGAGGGCCACCGCTACCCAGGATAGGCGGCGCCGGCGGCGCGAGCCCAGCCTACGTATGTGTCGCCCGGCAACCGGCTCTTAGCCGTGAAGGGGGCGGTGCGCGAGGGACGGGTTTGGCGTCGCGCCTCAGCTGCACCGACTGCCGCACCCCCATCTGCCCGTCGTGCTTCGTGCGGACGCCGGTCGGCCTCCGCCGTCGGTCGTCTACGGGACGGTCTCGGAGCGCACCAGCCGGGTGCGGGCATCGGGCGGCGGTAGGACCCCCAATCCGCGATCTCGCGGGCCCAGGCTGGCAAGGTGTGCGTCGGTACCGTGCCAGTGGATCGAAGGAGCGGCCCGCGTGACGATGCCCCTAATCGCCAAGCATCCCGCAACGGCGGCGGCCGTAACCAAGACGGTCATCCTCGACACATCGGTGCTAGTCGCCGATCCGGGCGCCCTCTCGGAGTTCAGCGGCGCCGCCCTGAAGGTGCCGCTGACCGTCATCGAGGAGTTGGACAGCCTTAAGACCCGGGCGGACGAGGTGGGCCATACGGCCCGCGAGGCGCTCCGGCGGATCGAGGCGCTCCGGGTGCAGGCGGGCGGGTCCCTCGTGGAGCCGGTGGACCTCGGTCACGGCGGCACGCTGGCGATCGTCCTCAACGGCGTCAACCACGCCCTGCTCGGCGAGCACTATCTCGATCCGGCCAATCCCGACAACCGCATCATCGGCGCCGCCCTTGGGCTCACCCGCGATCAGACCACGGTCGAGGTCGTGTCGAATGACGCCGCGCTGCGCATCAAGGCGGCCCACGTCGGCCTCGCGGCCAAGGAGTACGTCCCCCCGTCGGCCTACGGGCGCAGGAATGACTCGGCCGGCTGGCAAACGGTGGACGGCGTCGACGGAGCGCTGATCGACCGCCTGTACGAGGAGCGGAGGCTCGAGTGGGCGGACGCGGCGCCGTCGCTCGGCGGCATCGAGCTGCACGAGAACGAGTTCGCCGTACTGCGGGCAGGCCAGCAATCGGCGATGACCCGGCGGAGGGGAACCCACCTGTGCCTGGTGCGCCACGACCAGGAGGCCTTCGAGCTCAAGCCCCGGAACATCGAGCAGCGCCTCGCTCTCGACCTGCTCCTCGACCCCGCCGTGAGCGTGGTCGCCCTCGACGGTCCCGCCGGGACCGGCAAGACGCTGCTGGCCGTGGCCGCCGGCCTCGAACAGGTCTGGAACCACCCGGGCGAGCGCCGGTACGACCGCATGGCTGTCTACCGCCCCGTGGTGGCCGTCGGCCGCCAGGAACTCGGATACCTGCCGGGCACCATGGAGGAGAAGATCGACCCATGGATGGGCGCCATGCGCGACGCCGTTGTCGCCCTCAGCGACGGCCGCCGCAGGGGCGCGGCGGACGAGATGATCACCCAGGTCACCGCCGAGGGGCGCCTCACCATGGAGTCGGTCGCTCACCTGCGCGGCCGTTCACTCCACGGGACGTGGGTGCTGCTCGACGAGGCGCAGAACCTCGAGCCCAGCGTCGCCAAGACGGTGCTCACGCGCGCCGCCACCGGCGCCAAGGTCGTGTTCACCGGCGACACCAGCCAGATCGACGCCCCGTTCCTTTCGGCCCACAACAACGCCATGGCGGTGCTCGTGGCCGCCCTCGGCGCCGGCCGCGGCGGCGCCCTCTTCGGCCACATCCGCCTCGCCCAGGGCGAGCGAAGCCCCGTCGCCTCCCTGGCCGCCCGCCTCTTGTAGACGGCTCCGTTCGGGCCACCGGCACCCGAGCCACCCGAGCCTGCTCCCCGACACGGCCGCAGGCGACGTATGCGTGGCCGAGATTTCGCCGGTCATGGCCCGACGACGCGTGACAGCGCCAGCCGTTACATCTGGCCGTGGCGAACCGGTCCGGCCGGCTCGTAGGCGGCGAGGACGACACCGAGATCGGTAACGGCGAGATCGACAGGACGCATCGTCGCCGGGAGGGCGCCGTTGTTGAACAGGCGGCGACCGGAGCCGAGCACCAGCGGAAACGTCATCAGTCGGAAGCGGTCGACAAGCTCGTGCTGCAACAAGGTCTCGAGCAGTTTGGCGCTTCCCCAGATCTGCAGCTCGTCGCCGGGTTCGTCCTTCAGCGCCTGCACCGCCGCGACGACATCGCCGGTCACGAGGCGGGCGGTGTCGGGGTGCTCGCCGCGCCAGGTTGACTCGGCCCGGCTAAGCGAGTTGGACACGACGTACTTGGGGAGCGCGTTGATCGCGGTGGCGATGGGGTTGGCGGGGTCGGTCTGATCAGGCCAGTAGCCGCGGAAGATGTCGAACGTTCTGCGTCCGAACAGGAACGCGCTGGCGTGGCTGTTGAGCTCGGTGACGAATTCGCCAACGGCCGGGTCGGGGAACTGGGCCTGCCAGCCGCCGTGGGTGAAGGCGTCGCTGGGATCTTCCTCGGGTCCGCCGGGGGCCTGCATCACGCCGTCGAGGGTCAGGAACGTCTGAACGGTGAGCTTCATGCCAATGCAGACGAAGCGGCGCGCCGATTCTCAGCGCGTCTCCTGTCGAACCTCGTGGCGCCTACCCGCGTCCACTCGGTAGCCATTCGGACCAGACGCAACTCATCCGTCGCTAGCGCACGTCGTCCCGAGAGCAGCGATCCACCAGTGGCGCGACGCCGCGTACCGCCGCCGGGCTGGGCGCTCAAGTCGGAGATCGATGCCAACCGTCGGCTCAGCGCCCGCACCGTCGGCAGTCCGGAACCGGTCCCATTCGGCATCGGGTCGGATTGCGAGCCCGTTCACACGCGGTTTGCTGGCGCCGGTCAGCGTCGAGGTTCCAGACCCCCACACCCGCCGCGTCGGCAATGATCATCGCCACGTGCGGCGCCGGCGGTCGCTCGACGGTCCAACCGGATGTTCAGCACCCCATTGCGAAGCGGAGCGCCCGGCACGCGTCAACGAGCTTGGACCCCGCGAGCACACCAACTCGTCGGATCAGTCGGGATCGGGCAACAAGCTGAAGGTGGTCGAAGTTGGCGGCCGAGGCGTGCAAGAGTCCGTCGTCGGCCGTGAGAACGACCTCACTCGGGATTCCTCGGACCGTCGAGGTGACCGGCGCGGCGACGACGGAACGCAGGTACGGGATCAGTGGCCCCCGCGTCAGACCGCACTGCTGTCTGGGGCAGGCGGGACACCTCTCCTGGGACTCGCGAGGGGCGAGCTCTCAGTTCACGGAAACAACTCGAAGACGCCAATCGTTGGCCGGACCACGGTGAAGTGGCGACGATCGAGCGTGGCAACCGCACGGACTGAAAGCCGCTCGGCGGCGGCCACAACTGAGCCGTCGACGGTCCCCAGCGGCAGGTCCCGATAGCGCGCCACAAGCTGGGCAATTCGGAGCCAGTCGGCTGCTGCAACGGGCTCGGGCAGGAGATTGCCGGCCGCGAGGTCACCGAGGAAACGAACCTCTGCTTCGGCGCCGAGGCGGGTCCCGATCAGGTATGTCACCTCCGCGATCACGAGCTGCGGCACGATAAGCGGCCCAGGGTGGGTCTCGAGGAGATCGAGGCACGGGCGGTGATGGGCGTCGTCGCGGTCGACGTAGGCGTAGAGCGGCCCGGCGTCGACGATCAGCGCGATCCGGCGACCTCGTCAGCCAGGATCTCCTCGATACGCTCGGAAATGTCGGCTCGGCCACTCGCGCCTGCGCCGGCCGCGAGCAGGTTACGGCGGGCTCCGACGGCTCCGATGTGGGCTTCGATCGCCTCACGTGTCAGCTGCGACACCGTCGTGCCACGCCGCAAAGCCTCATGCCGGAGACGAGCATCGAGATCGTCGGGCAGCTTCACCGTCGTGCGTCTCACGGTATGCCAGCATATCGGAGAGACTCGGAAGGGGGGACACCGAGTTGACGCGGGCAGGGCGGCGGCTTGGGACCCCGGAAGCCCCGGCAAGGGCCAGCAGTCCAGCCCGTCACCACCTCCGCCGCTTTCGAGCGGAGCACGCCGCCGCCAACTGCCTCAGGCGACGCCTCTGTCGCCGGTTTCTCGCCCTGACGCCAGGCTCTAGTGCGCGCTGACGGCCTTCTCGAAGAGCGTGGGCAGCAGCCGTCGCGGGTCGTACTTTTCCTTGAGCGCGGCGTAAGCGGCGCCCCCGTAACGGCGCCCGAACTCTTCCTCGCCCAGGAACGTGGTCGAGTAGAGCATCTTGATCCCGTCGTGGCCGAAGCAGAACTCGTCGATGGCCCGGGTCGCGTCGAACCGCTCGTGCCCCGGCTTCCGTCGCACGTAGAAGTAGCTGCCGACGTTGAGGTAGAGCTCGCCCGGGGTCATCGGGTAGCACGGCGCCGATGCCGGGACCCGCACCGGGACGGCCATCAGCGGGCTCCCGTCGAGGTCAACCGTGTCCAGCGCGAAGTCCAGCAACGGCCGGGCGTGTCGCCACGGGACCTGCCAGTCCTGGATCAGCAACTCCATAGGGTCGTCGTCCCCGCCGCCACCGCCGAGGTGGAGCTTCTGCTCGACCACGCTCCGCCAGTCGGTGTAGCGGCTGTAGAACGCTGAATGCCGCAGGCGGCGGGGCGCGTACTTGCGGAACAGATCGACGGCGCTCGAGTGGGGCAGCGCCCAGAACCATTCGGGGTCGTACCGGAAGAAGTAATCCTTCGTCGTCAACGTCAAGGCGCCCGGCCGGCTGACTTCGCGGTAGAACACCGTGCTGCCGTAGACGCTGGTGACCTCTTCCGCCGCGTCGGTGTCCCGGCCGGCGGTCAGGTAGAGCCGGTCCTTGGCGTAGGTGAGGCTTTCGAGGTAGTCGACGCTCGGGTCGTCGACTGCCGCTGCGAGCGCGCCGACGAGATCCTCGGCGCTGGTGAAGGCCCGGGTCTGCAAGGCGACGTAACGCCTCGCTGGTCGCAGGCGGAGACGGGCGCGCAGGACATAGCCGAGGGTGCCGTACGAATTGGCGAGGCCGTGGAACAGGTCGGCGTGCTCATTGTCGGCCGAGCACAGGACGACGCGGCCGTCAGGCAGCAAGACGTCGGCGTCCATCAGCGCGTCGTGGACGAACCCGTACCGGTAGCTATTGGACTCGATCCCGATGCCGACGATCGCCCCGCCAACGGTGATGTGTTTGAGCTCAGGCGTAATCGTCGGCGCCAAGCCGTAGGGGAGAACGAAATCGACGATGTCTTCATAGGTGGCAAGACCCTGCACGTCGAGGGTCCGCTCGACAAGGTCGACGGCGAGGGGCTGATTGAAGCGGCCGAGATCGACCCTCCGGGCCGTGGCCGCGGCCCGGCCTTCGTAGCGGAAGAGGTTGGAGACGGTCCGCTTCTTGACCCGCAGGCGCTCACGGTTGCCGGCAAGGGCGGACTCCAGCTCGGCGACCAGCCGGCGGTGCCGAGCCCGACCATCGACGATCGCGGTCACCTCGAGACCCACGGGCCGCAGCCGCCCTACTCGAACACCGGTCGGAGCGGCATCCCGCTACGCACACCGTCGGGCTTGACCGCCAGGATCTGGTGGAGGCTGATCCGGTTCGTCTCGAAGTGCAGCGCCGATCCGGCCATGTAGAGCAGCCACATGCGCGTCCGGGCCGCGCCCGCCTCGGCCACCGCCTCGTCCCAGTTCCGTTCCAGATTGCTGACCCACGCCCGGCACGTCAGCGCGTAGTGCTCGCGCAGGCTCTCCACGTGCCGGACCTCGAAGCCCGCGTCCTCCAACCCCGTGACGGTCTTGCCCATTTCCATGATCTCGCCGTCGGGGAAGACGAACCGGTACAGGAAGGACCGGTTCGTGAAGCTCTTGGCCCACCGGAGGACGGCCGGCGCCGCGGGCTCGGGTGGGCACGAGATCCCGTGGTTGAGCAGCCTGCCTCCCCGAGCGAGCAGGCCGTAGAGGTGCTCCGCATAGGACCGCAGCTGTGAGCTCCCGACGTGCTCGATGAGCCCGATGGACGCGATGGCGTCGTAAGGGCCGTCGTGGACGTCGCGGTAGTCCTGATGGCGGATCTCGACCATGTCCGACAGGCCGGCTTCGGCAACTGCTTTCTGGCCCCACTCGGCCTGACGCCGGGACAGCGTGACCCCCACGGCCCGGACTCCGTGGTGGAGGGCGGCGTGCATCGACATGCCCCCCCAGCCGCACCCGACGTCGAGCAGCCTCATCCCCGGCTTCAGTCCCAGCTTCCGGCAGACCAGCTCGTGCTTGGCCGCTTGAGCCGCGTCGAGCCCGACCGTGGCGTCGTTCCACACCGCGCACGTGTAAGTCATCGACGGGCCGAGGAACAGCCGGTAGAAGGCGTTGGAGACGTCGTAGTGGTGGGCGATGGCCGCTGCGTCCCTCGTCCGGGAATGCACGCGCCCACGCAGCGCGGCTTCGCCGGGCACCGCGGGCGGCAGCCGCAAGCCGCTCCGCGCCGCAATGCGCAGCGCGAAAACGGCCTGGGCCGGCGTCACCTTCACCTCTGGGATGCCGTCGCGTAGGGACAAGACCTGGTAGATGTCACCCTCGATGTCGAGCTCGCCGGCGGCGTAGGCCCGGGCCAGCCCCAGCTCGCCGCCGGCCGTCGCCAGCCGTATGAGGACGCTCGGTGACCTGATCACGATGCGGGCGGCGCAGTCCGTCGGCCCCGTGCGGCTGCCGTCGTACGCCTCGACACCGACCGCCAAGTCGTCGCCCACCAGTTGGTCGACCAGGGCCGCCACCGACTTGGCCCGAGACCGGGTGGTGGTGGACGTCGTCATGACGCGTGCGGGTGGATCGGAAACATTGGTCTCCGGCTCAGCGAGGAGGTCCTGTCGATTCTCCCACCCTTTTCGCCGTCCGTTCCGTGCCTATCATGGCGGAGGCGTCGGCGGCCCATGAAGTTCCGGCTAGCCTTGGCCCTGCGGCGCCGCCGGGCGGGCGGACGCGTATTCGGGACGCGCTGGCGCCCAGGAAGGTGCGATTCGTTGACGCGTGTCACCACGGTCGAAACCACGGCCATACGGCGAGTTCCCTCCTTGCGCACCCTGGTCCCCTGGGCTGTCACGGCGCTGTTCGCCGGCGCCGTGCTCGCCGGCCTTGTCCCGAGCGGCCTGCCCGGTGTGTGGCGGTCGCTGCGCATCTGCCTCCTCCTGGCCCTTGTGGCGACGATGCTCGCGCAGCTGGCCACCACCCTTTGGCTCCATCGCGGCCTGACGCACGGGGCCCTTTCCTACGCCAAGCCCGTCGTCTGGGTGATGCGGCTCATGCTCTGGATCCTCGTGGGCATCCGGCCATGGGAGTGGATGTACGTCCATCGGGAGCATCACCTGTTCGAGGACACCGACCGCGACGTCCACAGCCCTCTGACGCTGGGCGTGCTCGAGGTCCTGCTCAACAACGTCAAGCACTACGACCTGGCCACCCGCGACCCCGAGGTCATCGCCCGGTGGGAGCGCTTCTACCACCGCGACCGGTGGGACAACCTGTTCGACCGGTACGTGCTGGGCCACATCCTCGGCTATCTCCTCGCCGCCGCCTTGGCCGGCCCGGTCGGTGGCCTGATCGTTGTGCTGGTCCACGCCCGCATCTACGTCCTGCTCAGCGGCGCGGTGAACTCGATCGGTCACGCCCACGGCTACATGCGGAAGGTCGGGAAGACACGAATGACCGGCAACAGCTGGGTCCTGGCCTGGCTGACGTGGGGAGAAGGGTTGCACGACAACCACCACATCGCGGCCCGTTCGGCGACCATGGCGCGGACGAAGCCGGAGATGCTCGCCGACCCCGGGTACTGGGTGATCAAGGTATTGTTGATGCTTCGCCTGGCCGAGGTCAAGTGGCGCGACAAAGGTGACCCGGGCGAGGTGGCCCACTCCGTCGAGGCCGCACGCCGACGGGGCGAGATTCGTCGCGCCTTCGTGAGCGGCTGACGCCACGGTCGGCTCCGGCGGCGCGGTCCGGGGTTGAGGGAAGAGTTCGCCCGCCGGGCAAATACCCAACTCAGGTCGGTGCAGCGCAGCGGCTTCCACGCCGCTGATCTGAATCATCCGAATCGTCGTGATTTCGGGTCGCGAACCCGAAATCACGGCGCGAGGAGTGATTCAAACCACCTAACACGCGCAGCGCTGGTCGGCCCAGGCCCCGCACGGTCGAGCAGCGAGCGAGCCAGCCGCGCGCCGGACCAGGTCCCGCGGCTCCGGAAGGCTGGTCGTGTAAACGTAAACCTTCCCCGTCTCGCGACCCTGGGCGGCAAGGCTCCGGCCGTCCAGACGCCGTTGGTTGATGTGGCCAAATTGAACGGGGCCCGCCGAAGCGAGACCACACCCGTGTCTGACCTACTCCTCCCGAGCGGACGACGGGATTCGAACCCGCGACCCCAACCTTGGCAAGGTTAATCAGGGCAGTTCTGTGACCTGCGGCGATGCGCCAAGAGTGGCTCTGACCTGCGTTTTTGTTGCTCGCTGGTCTCCGTTGGTACCCGCTGTTTGCCGCTGTGATGTGCACCAGATGTGCACCAGGCCGGAACTTGCGAGCCGTGCCCATTGGACGGCGAGGGGCCGGCGGATCGCGGCAGGGGCATAGAAAATCCCCCGACGCTCGCGCGGCCGCGGTAGATGCCATCCGTCTCGCAGGTTCAGCGGCCGAGGCGGCCTCTGGCCAGAGGTCGATTCGGATGGGGAGCGCGCGGCAGGGCTCCCCGTCGTAGGAAGTGTTCCCAGGCGGGTTCGGTTCGGCCAGTGCGATAAGGCGGCGGTCGATTGCCCCGGATCAGTTGGCCAACCCGTGCTTGCGGAGGGCGTGACCGCTCGTCGGGCGGATTTCCGTTCAAGACCGTCGGTCGGCGCGCCGATTCTCTGTGGAACGGCTCGCGACTGGCTCATCGAGGCCGACCGCGGCGGCAGGGCTCGCCCTGAAGGAGGCAAGGAAGACGATGAACGCCAGACGCCATGACGGCACGCGCCGCGTCGCCAGTCGAACCACCCGCTCCTACGCCCTCGGCGTCATCGCGGCAGTTCTGGCTGCGACGGTGACGCTCATCCCGGCGGCGCCCGCAGTCGCGGCCGCGCCCAAGGTCGCGCACGAGTCGCCGGCCCTGCCTTCCGCACCTCTTGTCAGAATCCAGCCGGAGCTCGGCAAGGGCGACTTCAACGACCCGCCGCCTCATCCCGCCGACATCGACAAGGTCCGGCCCATCCCCAAGAACAGCTACGACCCCGTCCGCTCAACGGTCGTCCAGTCCGAGACCACGCCGACCGCAAGGCGGTCCTCAACCCCGACGGAACCCGGACCGTGTTCCTGACGACGCAGCCGACGAGGTACCTCCAGAACGGCGTCTGGAAGGACCTCGACGACACGCTCGTGGCGGGCGCCGACGGTTCCCTGGCCCCGAAGTCGGCCCCCGGCTCGACGCGCCTGCCGTCTCGGGCCGACGGCGTCACCACACTCGACACGCCGGCCGGCCCCATCGCGATCCGCCACCCCGGCGCGTCGTCCGCGTCCGCCAAGGCCTCGAAGGCGTCCGCCGCCTACGCTGGCGCCCTGGGACGGCGCGACCTCCTGGCCGTACTCACCGCCGATGGGGTCGAGGAGTTCGTAACCCTGCCGGACGCGGCCGCAGGCGCGTCATACCAGCTCGAAGTCACGCTGCCGCCTGGCCTGAGCGCCCGCGACGGCGAGAGCGGCGTGGAGTTCGTGGACGCCGCCGGCAAGGTCGTGGCGGCTGCCAACGACGGCTGGGCCGCCGACGCCCACACGCCGATCCCGTCGCTGAGCCCGGTGGAGGTGCGGGTCGCCGGCGCAAAGGGCCAGACGGTGACGCTCGAAGTGGCCTTGCGCTCGCCCGAGTGGCTGCGCGACCCAGCGACGCGGTTCCCGGTCGTGATCGACCCCTCCATCACGATCACCGGCAACCCGTCGTTGGCCCAAGACGCCATGGTCATCAACGGCGCCTACGTGAACAGCAACTTCGGGACCTACCCCGAGATCTGGGAGGCGGTGGACGGGACCGTACGGGCCCGCAGCTTCGTGCGCTTCGACGGCCTGCCCACGCCCTCCAGCGCTTACTTCGTCACCAGCGCCACCTTGACGCTCACCGAGTCGGCGGTGGCTTGCCCCGCCACGCCCAGCGCCCTGTCGGTGCAGGGCCCGGCGACGACCTGGTCGGAGTGACGCTGACGTGGGCCGTCCAGCCCGCCATGACACCCAACGCCGGGACCACCACCCCCGCCCCCGCCTGCGCGGTGGGCGGCCCCGCCGCCCTGGACCTCACATGGCTGGCGTGGATGTGGCTGCAGGGCAGCATGGCCAACAACGGCGTCATGATCCAGGAGGCCAACGAGGCCGACACCACCGCCCGCGGCCGCCAGTTCTTCTCCACCGAGGCCACCGCCGGCGCCATCCCCACCCTGTCGATCACCTACGGCACGGGCTCGCCGCCGCCCGTCGCCCCGCCCGCGGCCGACGCCCCCGCCGACGGCGCCGTTCTGGCCACCGCCACGCCCACCCTGTCGGTGAACAAGGTCGTCGACGCCGAGGGCGAGCCGGTGCGCTACTGGTTCCGGGCTACGCCCGCGGCCGACGCCGAGACGGGCGCCAAGGTGGTCGACACCGGCTGGATCACCCCGGGCGACTCCCGCTTCCCCGGCTGCCCGGCCGACGCCAACACGCCGTGCCGCTACACCGTTCCCCCCGGCATGCTCACCGACGGCGTGACGTACTCGTGGCACGTGTGGACGCACGACACGACCACCCGCTGGGTCATGGCGGACTGGGTGCGCTCGTTCACCGTCGACCTCCACGCCGGCGCCGACGGGCTGCCGTCGGACCAGGCCGGGCCCGCCAAGGTCAACCTGCTGTCCGGCGACCTCTCCGTCGGGCTCCCGTCGCCCTCCTCGCCGACCGTCGGCGGGCCGGTCGGCCTCTCCTACGCCTACAACTCCCTCACCGCCGCCTCCTCCGCCACGCCCCCCGCCGCCCCCGGCCTGGTCGGCTCCTACTACCTCGACTCCGGCAGCCACGAGTTCCCGGCCACGCCCACGGTGGTCCGCGGCGACTCCGACGTCGACTTCTGGTGGGCGGGGACGGCGCCCGCCCCCGGGCTCCCGGCCGAGCGCTTCCTCGCCCGCTGGGAGGGCAAGGTCACCGTGCCCAACGCCGGCGACTACCGCTTCGGGGCCCAGAGCGACGACGGCGTGCGGATCTGGATCGGCGGGACGCCCGTGGTCGACCGCTGGGTCGACCAGACATCGTGGCCCGCCTCGAACTACGGCGCCCCGATCCACTTCAACGCGCTCGAGTCGAAGTCGATCAAGATCGAGTACTACCAGAACCTCGGCTTCTCGTTCATGCAGCTGGCGGTGGACGGGCCCTTCGGCGACGCCGGGGCCCGGCTGGCCGCGGCCGTGCCCGGGACCTGGCTGTCCCACGCCGACGCGGGTCCGCTCCCCGCGGGCTGGACGGTGGCGCCCAGCGGCCTGCGCTACGTGTCGGCCCGCGTGGACCAAGCCTCGGTCGTGCTCACCGACGCCTCGGGAGGGGCCCACGTCTACCGCTGGACGGGCTCGGGCTACGCCCCGCCGCCCGAGGAGGACGGCGTGCTCGCGGTCGACGCCTCCGGGCGCCTGACGCTGCAGGCGGACGACGGCCTGCTGTACAGCTTCGACGAGGCCGGTCGGCTCATGGCCGCCAACTCCGCCGCCGACGACGGCGGCTCGGCCTCGCCCACCTACACATGGGAGACGGTCAACGGCGCCCCCAGGCTGACGTCGATCTACGAGCCGGGCGGCGGTCGGCGCATCCAGCTCCTCTACGGCGGGGGCGGCCCGGCGTGCCCGGTTGGGCCGCCCGCCGGCCTGGCCGTCGCCCCCGCCGGGATGCTGTGCCAGGTCTTCTACTTCGACGGGACCACCAACACCAAGCTCTGGTACAACGGCAATGGCCAGCTGGCCCAGATCGAGGACCCCGGCGACAACACGCCCCTTCCCCCCACCTTCAACCCCGACGCCGCCGCCCGCACCGACCTCTCCTACGACGCCGCCGGGCGGCTCCGGGCCGTGCGCACGCCGCTGGCCAACGACGCGATCCGTGCCGGCGTGCGATCCGTGCCCAGCCCTTACGTCGTCGAGCAGGACACGACCGTGTCGCTCATCGGCTATGACTCCCAGGGCAGGGCGGCCTCGGTGACCCTGCCGGGGCCGAACGGAACGCTCCTCGAGGCGCGCCCCGGCCACACCTACGAGTACCCCTCAGCGGGCGAGGCCCGCGTGCGGGCGGCAGGCGGCGACGAGACGGCCCATCCCTGGGCCCGCCAGGTCGTCTACAGCCAGGACCTGGCCACGAAGGTCCTCACGGTGGTGGACGCCGACGCCATCGGGCAGGCCACGGCCCCGATCACCCGGGCGACGACCACGGTGTACGACGCCGGCCGCCGGGTCCTTTCGTTCACCGACTCCGCCGGCCGCCTGTCGACCACGATCTTCGACGCAGACCTACCCGCCGGCCAGGCGCGGGTGCAGCCCAGCGGCCGGGCGACCGACGTCTACGGCCCCGCGCCGGCGACGTGCTTCGGCGCCGACCGCAAGCCAAACGGGACCTGTACGGACCCGCCGCCGGCCCACACCGCCGCCGTCTTCGACACGACGTACGACGCGGCGGGGACGGCCGCTCCTTGGTCGGGCCTCGACGTCACCTACTTCAAGAACACGTCGCTGGTCGCCGCCCCGACCGCCGCCGGCGGCAACCCCCAGACCCTCCACGCCGCCGAGGTGTCGCCCGACGCGACAGGCGCGCTGTTCGCCGCCGACCCGCCCGCGTCAGGCCTCACGGCCCGGGCGTGGTCCGCCCGCTACACCGGCGAGCTGGGGCTCGTCGCGGGCTCCTACTCCTTCTCCCTCACCCTGACCGGCAAGGCACGCCTGTGGGTGGACGACAAGCTCGTCGTCGAAGCGTGGTCGCCGCACGCCAGCGCCACGACCGTGTCCGGCGCCTTCGCCAGCGGGGCCGCCGGCCGCCACCGTGTCCAGCTCGACTACGCCGCCCAGTCTGACGCGGCGGCCGTCCTCAAGCTCAACGCCACCCCGCCGTCGGGGGCGGGCGCCCCCACCTACTACCCCCGGTACGCCAGCCCGGTGCAGACCACCGTCGAGGACTCCAACGGCGTCCCCGCCCAGGTCAGCCGCACGACCTTCGAGAGCCCCCACGTCAACGGGGCGGTCAAGGTGGAGACGCAGGACCCGGACGGCCTGGCCTTGGGCGCCACCACGGCGTGGGAGTCGCCGGGCGTCTCGGGGGGCGTCGTCGTGCGGCCCAAGTCACGCTTCCTGCCCGCCGCTGACCCCGCCGACGCCTCCATGGGGACGCAGTACGCCTACTACGGGATCGGCGAGACCCGGGCCAACCCCTGCCCCGCCGGGGGCTCACCCATCCAGGGCGGCCAGGTCCGCAACGTCACCACCCCGGACCCCGACGGGGCGGGGCCGCTCGCCGCGCGCGTCTCCGACGTCGTCTACGACGCCATGGGCCGCGTCCTCGCCTCCAAGGCGTCGACCGCCGACGCGAATTGGACCTGCGCGACCTACGACTCCCGGGGGCGCGAGCTGTCGGCGACGTTCCCCGACGCCCGCTTGACCTCCTTCGACTGGGCGGTGGGCGGCAACCCGTTGGTCACCAAGGTCTCGGACTCGGTCGGAGGGGACGTGACGACGACGGTGGACCTCTTGGGCCGGGTCGTCTCCTACACCGACAGCTGGGGCGACATCACGTCCTCCACCTACGACCAGGCCGGGCGCCTCGTCACCCAGAACGGCCCCCAGGGCCGCCTCGACGCCGACCACGACGCGGCCGGGCGGGTCACCGCCCAGTACCTCGCCGACGCCAACGCCCTCCTCCGGGGCCTCCCGGCGGCGCAGGCCACGTACGATCCCCAGAGCGGCGAGCTGACGGGGGCCTCCTACCCGCCCGGGGCGGGCAACGGCTCCGCCGGCTCCATCTCCCGCTCGCCGGCCGGCGCCGTGGCGCACCTCACGTGGACGGGGCCGGCCAACGCCGTCATCGCCGACGACGTCGTCGTCCGCTCCCAGTCGGGGAAGGTCGTCGACGACACCACCGACGGCGTCGTGCGCAATCCCTCCGGCCCCGACTTCCTCTACGACGCGGCCGGCCGGCTGGTGGAGGCGTGGACGGCCTCCGGCGACCACCTCGCCTATGTCTTCGCCGCAACCGGAGGCTGCGGGACGCTCGCCGCCGCCGGCAAGGACACCAACCGCACCTCGATGAGCAAGAATGGCGGGACGGCCACGACCTACTGCTACAACCGCCTCGACCAACTGACCTCGACGTCGGACCCCGCCGTCGGAGCCATCGCCTACGACGCAGGCGCTCCCGGGGGCCACGGCAACACGACCACGCTCGGGAACCAGACCCTCACCTACGACGGGGCCGACCGCCACACGGGGACGGCGGTTGGCAACGGCGGGCCGACGGTCGTCTACGTCCGGGACGGGACGAACCGCATCCGCTCCCGGAGCGAGGGGACGACGGTCACCCGCTACGGGTTCTCCGGCCCGGGCGACTCGCCGTCGATCGTCCTCGACGGATCGAGCAACGTCTTGCAGCGCACCGTCTCGCTCTTGGGCGGCGCGCTGCTGACGAAGCAGTCGTCGGGCGACGTGTGGAGCTACCCCAACGTCCACGGCGACGTCATCGCAACCGCCAATCTCCTCGGCGCGAAGCAAGGCGGGACCCTCCCGTACGACCCGTTCGGCCAAGGGACTCCGCCCGACAACTCGTCCGGCAACTTCGACTACGGCTGGCTGGGCCAGCAGCAGCGGCCCACCGAGCACGCGGGGTCGATCTCGACCATAGAGATGGGGGCGAGGCCCTACCTGCCCGTTCTCGGGCGGTTCCTGTCGGTTGATCCCGTCGAAGGCGGGAGCGCGAATGCCTACGACTACGTGTCCGGCGATCCGGCGAACGCGTTGGACCTCGCGGGATTGTGTATCCCGGATGAGTGCGATCCTCGGTCGCTAACGGCTGCGACTGACCCCCGCGCCGGAGAACTACTCACATTCTGTGCCGATCCGGACGTCTCGACGTCAAGACACTGCACGAGGGCGCGAGCGGGCTTCCTCAAGGGCGACCTCACTGAGTTCGGGATCGGCTTCACGCCACGCAAGCCTCCTGGCGTCATCCCGCCCTCTGTGGCGCGTGCCTTCTCGTGCATTGCCGCCGTAGGCTCGGTCTTCACGTCCCAAACAGACATCGCGTTCGGAATAGCCGCGGCGGCCACCGGAGTTGCGACAAGCAACCCCATCCTAGTGGCCTATGGTGCCATCCTGACAGCGGGCGGCGCAGCGTCGATCGGCAGCTCTATCGGGTGGGTCAAAGATGCCTGCTGACCAGCCAAGCATTCCCAACCTCGTGATCGTGACCCTTGCGTTCGCGACACTAGGCGTGGTCCTCTTTCATCTCACAATAGGACGCCGGATGCGCAACCAGGGAACTATCAATCGCTCACTGCAGCGCCAGCCGTATTCTCGCCGCGAGTGGTTCGTCATCGCTCTCGGCCTAATAATTGCCACGACCGGACTTGCAATCTTATTGGTGGCACAGCCAAAGGCACCCTCTAGCCTATTCTTGCTCGCTGAAGTCCTCATTAATGTGCCGTGCATTGCTTACGGTGTGTTGGCATACAAGCGGTTTAATCCTCGCTGACCCAACGACGTTCAGGAGAGACTTCACTCGCAGAGACGCCCTTCCCGTGGAGGGCGGGTCGGCCAACGACTACGACTATGTATCGGGCGACCCGGTCAACGGGCTCGATCTTGCCGGAACATGCGGATTCCCGGGAAACCCGTTCAAGAAGTGCGGCCCAACCAAAGAAGGCGCAGCAATCTCGGGCCCACCAGGATCCGCTCCTTTCCCGGAGCCAGAAAGCGAACCAACCGGGCGCATAAAGGATATCTTGAACGTCACGTCCGGGGTCCTGAGTGCGGAGGCTGCCGCCCTCATAGTCGCTGGAGTGAGCCCCACATGTCCAGTTGTATGCGCCGTCGCCGGCGGCGTCGTATTTACCTTCGCCAACGTCACTTCATGGGCGAAGACCGCTATCGAGTGCCTCGACGCTGGCCCCGGCAGCGCATGCGTCACGAGCCTGATCTTTCAGGGGGCTCAGCAGTACGTAGATCTTCTCGCAAGAGGAACCGCCTTCACTGCTCCCGTGAAGAAAGTAATTTCGAAAGTAGGGCAGTCAATTGTCAACGGTATTGGCTCCTTTTTCTAATGGAGATAGATAAACGTGCTGCTCGCCGCTTCCGCGATCATTGGTATCATTGGCATCTCATGCGTGCTGGGTGGGCTTAGAACGAAACTCGTGGATATGGGTCACGGCGAGGCGGATCATGGAACCGACTATCGGATTGGCACTCTTACGATGAGGGTTGGATATGCTTTGCTAGGAGTGGCCGCGGTCGTCGCCCTCGTTGGCCTCTTGGTAAGGGTCCTCGCATGAGCCTCGTCGTTCGGCGAAAACCGGCTCAACTGACGCTGCCGTGGGTCCCTGATCCTATGAAGGAGCGCGTCGCCGCTTCCGCGTGAGGGGCCTCGCAGAAGACGGGCCCCATCCCTGGGCCCGCCAGGTCGTGTTCAGGCAGGACCTGGCCACCAAGGCCATCACGGTGGTGGACGCCGACACCACCGGGCAGGCAACCGCCCCGATCACCAGGGCGACGACCACCGTGTACGACGCCGGCCGGCCCGTCCTCTCCTTCACCGACGCCGCCGGGCGGCTCTCGACGACGATCTACGACGGTCGGCCCCGGCGTCGTGCTTTGGCGCCGACCGCAAGCCCAACGGGACCTGCCCTACCCCGCCGCCCGGCCCACACGCCACCATCTTCGACACGACCTACGACGCCGGGGGGACGGCCGCGCCCTGGTCGAGCCTCGACGTGATGTACTTCAAAGAACCCGTCCCTGGCCGCCGCCCCAATCTCCGCGGGCGCGAACCCCCAGACGCTCCACGCCCAGCGGGTCGCGCCATTCAAGAATGGGCCGGCAAATGGCCCTCGGCGCGAGGTCTTCGCCCCTTCCATTCCAAGAGCGGCCGTCCGTGAGACTGATTCGGCGCATCGTCCCGGTGACGGCAGGGGCCGAACACGTCCGCCGCGCATCCCGGCAGCGGCGGCCACAAACGCTTTGCGTTGGAGGCGAATCCTCGATGGCAATGCCGATCGCTCACGCAGGAAGGCGGGGACGAGGCCGCCGGCATCGCCGGTGCCCGGAGGGCATGGCCTTGACCTTGCCGGGCATGGCCGCAGACACCATGCGAGAAGCCCGGCGCCCCCGGCGCTGGGCTTGGTTGACCATCAGAGTTCGAGCCCGAAGCCCCGCTCGAGGGTGGGCTCCCGCCCGACCGAGCGGATGGCATGGGGCAGATCCGGCTCCTTTGGGGCGACGCCGTCGAGCTCCTGGCGCTCGACGTCCATCTCGTACTCCGTCGCGGCGATCTCGCGATCGAGGCGGGTGAGGCGCAGGCCCGCCTCGGGATGGTCGATCCCGAAACGCACGCTGGCCCGGCGCTGGCCGTCCAGCTCGGCCAGGCGCTCCTCGGCCTCGGGCAGCTCAGACCGGACGCGCTCCCGCTCGGGTCCGGCCAGGCGCTCGAAGGCCTTCCGCAGCGGACCCTCCCGCTCGGCGGCCCGGTCGGCCCGCCGGTGCAGCTGGTGGCGCTCCCGCAGGGGGGCCGAGCGGGCCCGATCGGAGCACCGCCGCCACTCGCCGAGCGCCTCCTGCCAGGCGACGGCGGCCTCCCCCACCGCGCTGTGGCGCAGGACGCCCCACCCCTCGCCCCGCTCCAGAGCGTCGAGGCGGTCGGTGAGGTCGCGCACTTCGGCGTCGGCCCGGTGGCGGGCGAACACGGGATCGGACGGGATCGCCGCCGCCAAGGCGGCGCGCTCGGCCACCAGGCGGGCGTGGTGCAGCCGGGCGGGCGCCGTCTCGTGCGCCGGCTCGTTGTCCCGTGCGTCGGGCGCGGGGACGCCCCGGTCGATGGCCCAACCGATGCGTTGGGAGCGCGACCACGACCGACCGAGGTCGTCGACGGCCTGGTCGAGGTCGTCGGCCACGACGTAGACGGTCGAGCGCTCCTTGGCCCGGCTCATCTTGACGTAGGCCAGCTCCCGGCCGCCGCCGTCCTCCAGGGCGTGCGCCCGCTCGACCGTCGAGCCTTGACTGCGATGGACGGTCACGGCGTACGAATGGGCCAGGTGGTCGGCGTCGAGGTCCTCGCCGGCGAAGCGCTGGAAGCGGCCGTCGTCCATCGTCGCCCCCAGCTCCCGGCGCTGGAGGTCGACGGCCGCCACCGTGCCGCACTCGGAGGTGACGATCTCGCCCCTGGCCCCCGGGGCCAGCGTCACGATGCGGTCGCCGGCCCGGTAGGGGGTATGGCCCACGAGCAGCTCGGGTCCGGAGAGCCGGCCCAGCTCGTCCCATTTCTCCCGGCCCCGGCGGTTCAGCTCGGCCACGTTGGCCCGCCGCCAGGCGTACATCGCGGCGTTCGCGCCCTCAGCCGCATCGGCGGCCCAGCCGGACACGACGGCGTCGAGGGCCGTGTCCCGGTCGGGGGACACGGCGACGCGGCCGTGGGCGGCGTAGAAATCGACGGCCTGGTCCACCTTCCCGGCGCGCAGCTGGGCCAGCGCCCGGCGCTCGTCGGGATCGGCCTGGCGGACGTTCTCGGACAACAGGTGCACCGCGCCCCGATAGCGGCGCAACAGGGCCTCGAAGCCGCCGCCCGGGCCCACCGCCGAGAGTTGGCGGGGGTCGCCGACCATGACCACCTTGGTCCCCGCCAGGCGGGCCGACTCCAGGAACGCCAGCAGGGCGGCGTCGTCGGTCATGGCCGCCTCGTCGAGCACGGCGACATGACGATCGCTCAGGCGCAGCGCGTCGTGGGCGATGCGCCAGTTGAGCGAAGCGAGCGTCCGGCTCTCGGCGATGCCCGCCTCCCGGCCCAGGGTCCGCGCCGCCTGGCCCGACGTGGACGTGCCCACCACCTCGTAGCCGGCCGCCTCGAAGCCGTCCCGGGCCGCGGCCAGCGCCGTCGTCTTGCCCGACCCCGCCACCCCGACGACCAGCTCGACCCCGCGGCAGGAGGTGAGGACCGCCTCCACCGCCGTGCGCTGACCGAAGGTCAGGGGCCGGCTTAGGGAGGCATCGGCCCGGGCGATCGCGGCCTG
>JAHFUQ010000037.1 GCA_023265045.1 Acidimicrobiia bacterium | reverse complement strand
CCTGGGTCGTCACCACCCGCCGCCGGTGAAGCGGGCGGCCCTGAGCGTGGTGCTATGCGCACTCGTCGTCACGGGCTGCGGGAAGGACAAGCCCTCGGTCGGGGTGACCGCTCCCCCACCGCCCGCAGGGTTCACCCGTATCATCGGCGCCGGCTTCACCATCGACATGCCCGCCAGTTGGCGCCAGCCTCCGCTCGACGCAGCCGCCCTCGATCAGACAGCGGCGACCCTGCGGGCCGCCAATCCGAAGCTCGCCCAAGCCCTCGAACTGGCCCGCGCCAGCATCGGCGGGGGCAGCCGCCTGTTCGCCATCGACCCCCTCGACGGGTCCAGCGTCAACCTCATCGTCGTGGACTCGGGCGGCCGGAGCTTGGAAGCGGTGGTCGACGACGCCAAGAGCCAGATCAACCGCTTCGGCGCCAAGGACCTGCGCGACGAGAAGGCCACCGTCGGCGCCCGGCCGTCCATCCGCCTCGACTTCTCGCTGCCCGTGACCGCCCCCGGCGGCACGGTGGCGCTGCCCGAGACGCAGTACTACGTCCTGCGCGGGACCCGGCTGTTCATCCTGACCCTGTTCGGCGGCAGCCCCAGCCTGGCCACCGTGGCCGAAAGCCTCCGCATCAACTAGAAGCCGGATCGGAGACCGGGCGAGGCTCAGCGCGCCCGCCCCCTCAGCGGGGTAAATGCGCGAAATCGAGTCGGCGCGAGCCCGGCTCAGGTCGGGTTGACCGCAGGCGTCGCCTGGAGCACGGCCAGGTCCGCCACGCCCGTCACCGCGATCGGCGCCGCCTTGTAGCGCCGGCGCTGGCGGACCTCGAGGCGGCGGGCCAGGCGGCTCAGGGTGAAGTTCACGACGATGTAGAGGCACGCCACGACGAAGTACGACTGGAGCGGGTTGCCGAAGAACTGGCCGTTGATCCGGCCTCGCCGCAGCAGCTCTTCGAACCCGATGACCGAGCCGAGGGACGTGTCCTTGAGCAGGGTCACCAACTGGCTCACGATGGCGGGGATCATCCGCCGTGCCGCTTGGGGGATGACGACGAGCAGCATCGACTGCCAGTACGACATCCCGAGTGCGTAGGCGGCCTCGCTCTGGCCGCGGTCGAGCGACAGGATGCCGGCCCGGAAGATCTCGCCCAGGACGGCGCCGTTGTAGACGACGAGCGCCAGCGTGAGGGCGCTGAAGGCCGAGAGCTCGACGCCGTACCTGGGGAGGCCGAGGTAGGCGAAGAACACCAGGAGGAACAGGGGCACGCCCCGGAAGAACTCGACGTAGCCCGTGGCCAGCCACCGCAGCGGCGGCGTACGCGCCAGGCGGGCGAGCGCCATGACCCCGCCGATGACGATCGCCCCGGCCATTGCCAGCAGCGCCACCTTGACCGTTGTCAGGAGGCCGATCAGGAAGTACTTGATGACCACCCATTGGGTGAACGACCGCCACTTCACCTCGTCGAGCTGGCCCTTGTCGGCCAACCGGGACACGGCCACCGCCACCATGCCCGCCAGGATGAGGACGGTGACGACAGAGGCGATCCTCGTGAGGCGCTTGCCGCGGGGGCCGAGCTCGTCGACGAAGATGGGCGCCGTCATCGCTTGATCGCCAACCGGCGTTCGAGCCACGTGGTGGCCACTCCTGACGGCACGGTGAGCAGCAGGTAGGCGGCCGCCGCGCCGAGGTACGCGGGGATGAAGCGCGCCGTCTCGGTGCCCACCGTCTCGGCTGCGCTGGTGAGGTCGCTCACCCCGATGGCGACGGCCAGCGCCGAGTTCTTGAGGAGGGCGATGAAGATGCCCCCCAAAGGCGCGATGACGGTGCGCAGGGCCTGCGGGAGCACGACGATGCGCAGCACCTGGGGGAACGGCAGCCCGATGGACCGGGCCGCCTCGGCCTGGCCCCTGGAAACCGCGTTGATCCCCGAGCGCACCGTCTCGGCCACGAACGTGCCCGTGTAGGCGGACAGCACGATGATCGCCGACGTGAACGCCGAGTACTTGATGCCGATGCTCGGGAAGGCGAAGAAAAACAGGAACATCAGCACCAGCAGGGGTGTGTTGCGCACCAGTTCGACGTAGGTGGCGGCGGCCCACCGGAGGGGCGCGACGGGGCTCACCCGGCACGCAGCGACGAACGTGCCGAGCACCAGCGCGATCACGAACGACAGCGCCGACAGCTCGACCGTCCGTCGCATGCCCTCCAGAAAGACGTCGAGGTGCCCGAAGACGACGTCCATCAGCGGTCAGCCGTATCTGTCTCCGTCGTCGCCCTGTCTCAGCTGTAGCGGTTGACGGCGGGCGGCGTCGGCGTGGGGATGCCGAGCTTGCCGAGGGTCGCCGTGAAGGCAGAGGCCCATGCGCCGTTGGCGTAGATGGCCTCGAGCCGGTCGTTGATGAAAGCGCGGAAGGCCGTGTCGCCCTTCTTGAGCCCGATGCCGTACGGCTCGTCGGTGAACTTGTTGCCGACGATCTTGAACTCGGTCGGGGCGTTGGCCACGAAGCCGAGCAGGATCGAGTTGTCGGTGGTGACGGACTGGACCCGGCCGTCACGCATGGCCTGCACGCAGTCCGAGTACTGGTCGAACAGCGTGAGGTCGGCCTGGGGCGCGAGCTTCACGACGTTGGCCGCGGGGGTCGAGTTGCGCACGCTGCACGTCTTCTTGCCGTTGAGGTCGGCGACGCCCTTGATGGTGTTGTCCGACGCCTTGACCATGATGTCCTGGCCCGCCACGTAGTACGGCCCGGCGAAGTCGATGCGCTGCTTGCGGGCGTCGTTGATCGTGTAGGTGGCCACCACGATGTCGACCGTGCCGTTCTCGATGAACGTCTCCCGGTTCGGCGTGGTCGATTCCTTGAACTCGATCTTGCTCTCGGCGTCGCTGAGCGAGCCGCCGAAGAGGCCCTGGGCGATGAGCTTGGCGATCTCGACGTCGAAGCCCTCGACCTTGCCGGTGGTCGGGTTCTTCTGGCCCAGGCCGGGCTGGTCGAACTTGGTGCCGACGACGATCTTGCCCTTCGCCTGCAGGTTGGCCATGGTCGAGCCCGCCGCGAACGTCGGCCTCGTCGTGGTGACGCCCGCCGTCGTGTTGGACTGGCTTCCGGTCTCGGTGGTCTTGTCCTTGCCGCACGCGGCGACGACCAACGACAGGGCCACCATCACCGTTGCGACGGCCCAGCCACGCTTGCTCATATCGGCTCCTCTCTCGTTAGTGGGCCAGGATCTTCGACAGGAAGGCCCGGGCCCGCTCGGTGTCAGGCCGGTCGAAGAACCGGTCCGTTGTGGCGAGCTCGACGATGCGGCCGCCGTCCATGAACGCAACCCGCTGGGCCGCCTGGCGGGCAAAACCCATCTCGTGGCTGACGACGATCATCGTCGTGCCTTCGCGGGCCAGCTCGACCATGACGTCGAGCACCTCTTTGATCATCTCCGGGTCGAGGGCCGAGGTCGGCTCGTCGAACAGCATGAGCTTCGGCTCCATGGCCAGCGACCGGGCGATGGCGGCCCGCTGCTGCTGGCCGCCCGAAAGCTCGGCCGGGTACCGGTCCTTCTTGTCGGCGATCCCCACCCGCTCGAGCAGCTTCATCGCCCGGTCGCGTGCGTCGGCCTTGGCCATCTTGCGGACCTTGATCGGCCCGAGGGTGACGTTCTGCAGGATCGTCTTGTGGGCGAAGAGGTTGAACGACTGGAACACCATCCCGACGTCGGCCCGCAGCCGGGCCAGCGCCTTGCCCTCGGCCGGAAGCGCTTCGCCGTCGATGGTGATCGTCCCGCTGCTGATCGGCTCCAGCCGGTTGATCGAGCGGCAGAGCGTCGACTTGCCCGAGCCCGAGGGGCCCACGATGACGACGACCTCGCCGCGGTCGACGGTGAGATCGACATCCTTCAGCGCGTGGAGGTCGCCGAAGAACTTGTTGACCTTGTCGACTACGACCAGGGCCTCACTCCGTGCCAAGCATCCCCTCCCTACCGCCTGAGGGTACCGGGGCAGGTGGTGCTTTGCTCGGACGATGCCCGCCCCGATCGACGCCCACGATGCCGATGAGGCCGACGATGACGATGACGTCGCCCGTGGCCCACGCGATCAGCAGGCGCCGGCGGCCGGCGTCCTGGCAAGCCCGGGCCCGAGCCAGTTCGTACAGGCTCGTGCCCCTCGGCTTTACGTTGATGCTCCGCGCGGGCGACCCGCATTCGGCCGTCGCCGCGGGAGGCGACAGCTCCGGGTCGAGGTCGCGCAAGCGCAGCAGCGGATCGCGGGCGAACTGCACCCGCACGGGGAGCACGGCGATCACCGCGCCGACCAGTACGCCGACCGCGCCGAGCGCGAGCCAAACCTTCTTGGGGAGCACTAGCGGGCCGCGAGCTCCCCGATGATGTCGGGGCGGCGCGTGATCGAGCGCGCTTCCTCCAGCCGCTGCGCCAGCGCGTCGGACTCGAACCCGAACGCCCCGGCCGGCAACGTCACCAGGTCCTTGGCCGAGCGGACCTTGACGCCGCCGGGCTCCACCGAGATCGCTTCGATCCATTCCCAGCGGATGGCCGTGTGCGAGTCCCCCGGCCCGAAGATCGAGACGCCGTGCAGGTCGACCCGGCAGAGGATCTTGGGCCCAAAGCGCCGCGACCGCATCACGTGCTCGGCCACCCGTTGCGCCACGGCGGTCATCGTACAGGCGAGGTGTTCCGCCGGCCGGGGCCACATCTGTCGCCGGCCTTTCATTGCCTGGACACCGCCTGCACACAGACGCCCTGTTGGCTGTCGCCCACGGTGACGAACAGAAGGGAGTCGCTGGCTGCGGCGGGCGCCGCGGCCGCGAAGTCCTCAAACAGGCATCGTGGCCGGCGACGCGCAACGCCCTCCTCAACTACCCGCTCGACCGTAGCTGAGTGAAAATGGCTATATAACAGCCATTTTCACTCACTCAGCGGCGGGTGGCGTGCTCGATGCAGTAGCGGGCGTCGGGCTTGGCTTCGAGGCGGGCCGGGGGGATCTCGGCGTTGCACGTCTCGCAGCGGCCGAAGGTGCCGGCGTCGAGCTTCTGCAGGGCGTGGCGCACCTCGGCCAGGCTCTCCTTAAGGGACCCGACCACAGCCTCCACCTCGCCCCGCTCGGCGGTGACCGCGCTGGAGTCGGCGAAGTTCCGCTCGAACGCCAGCGACCCGTCGGGCGCGCCGTCGAGGCCCTCGCCCAGATCGCCGAGGCGCGCCTCAAGACGGTCCCGCTCCTCTTCCAACGAGGCGCGAAGGTCCGCCAGCGTTGCATCGCTCATCCGTGCAGCCTACCCCTTTGTGCGCTTGTGAGCGCGTGGGTGGGCCGCGTCGTAGGCCTTGCGCAGCCGTTCCGTCGACACCTTGGTGTACACCTGGGTCGTCGAGATCGAGGCGTGCCCGAGCAGCTCCTGGACCACGCGGATGTCGGCGCCGTGGTCGAGCATGTGGGTGGCGCAGGAGTGGCGGAGCACGTGCGGGGTAAGCCGATCGCCGAGACCGACCCGGTCGCCGTAGTGGCGCACGACTCCCCACGCCCCCTGCCGGGACAGCCGGCCGCCGCGGGTGTTGAGGAACACCGCCTCCTGATCTCCGCGACGGGCCCAGCGCTCCGGGACCAGCTCGCCGCGGCCCGAGCGGGCGAGCCACGCATGCAAGGCGTCCCGTGCGAGCCGGCCGATCGGCACGACGCGCTCCTTGGCGCCCTTGCCGAAGGCCCGGAGGCTCGACGCCCCCAGCTCCAGGTCGACGTCGCCCAGCGACAGGCCGACCAGCTCGGACACGCGGATCCCGCACCCGTACAGCACTTCGAGGATGGCGCGGTCCCGGCGGGCGACGGCGTCGTCGCCCACGACCGCGCCGAGCAACGTCGCCACCTCCTGCTCGGTGAGGGCCTTGGGGAGGCCGGAGGGGACCCGCGGCCGCTCGACGTCCTCCGCCGGGTTGTCGACGGTGAGCCCCTCGTCCTCGCAGAAGCGGTGCAGGGACCGGACCGCCACCAGGGCCCGGGCGATGGAGGCCGGCGCCTTGCCGCTGGCGCGCAGGAAGGCCAGGTAGTCCTCGATGACGTGGTCGGTGACGTGGTCGAGGGTGAGCCCGCGCCCGGTCAGGAACTCCCAGTAGGCGGCCAGGTCGCGGCGGTAGGCCGCCAGCGTGTTCGGGGACCGGCCCTTCTCGACCGCGAGCCAGGACAGCATCTCCTCGCTCTCCGTCGGGAGCGGGGGCTTCAGCCGTCCAGGCACGTCAGTGGGTCGGCGGCGGCCCGGCCCAGGGCGTCCGCCACGGCCGCGTTGGTGACCTGGCCGGCCACCGTGTTGACGCCGCCCAGCAGGGCCGGATCCTGGGCGACCGCCCCGCGTGCGCCGTGGGACGCCACGGCGACGACGTAGGGAAGGGTGGCGTTGGTCAGCGCGTAGGTCGAGGTGTGGGGTACGGCGCCGGGCATGTTCCCGACGGCGTAGTGGAGGACCCCATGGAGCTCGTAGACGGGCGCCGCGTGCGTGGTCTCGTGGGTCGTCTCGATGCATCCGCCCTGGTCGACGGCCACGTCGACGATCACCGACGCCCGCTTCATGGCCCGGACCATGTCCTCGGTCACGATCACCGGCGCCCGGCCGCCGGCGACGAGCACGGCACCGATCACCAGGTCGGCCTCGACGACGGCCCGCTCCACCGCCCCCCGGTTGGAAGCGAGGGTCATGATCCGGCCCTTGTGGATCTGGTCGACCCAGCGGAGCCGGTCGAGGTTGCGGTCGAGCAGGATGACCTCGGCCTCCATGCCCTGAGCGATCCAGGCCGCGTTCCAGCCGACGTTGCCGGCGCCGAGCACGACCACCCGTGCCGGCCGCACGCCGGGCGCGCCGCCCAGCAGGACGCCCCGCCCGCCGTGCTCGCGCTCGAGGAAGTGGGCGCCGATCTGGGGCGCCATGCGCCCCGCCACCTCGCTCATGGGAGCGAGCAAGGGCAGGCTGTGGTCGGCCAGCTGCACCGTCTCGTAGGCGATGGATGTCGCCTTGGCGGCCAGCAGGGCCTCGGCCACGGCGGGGTAGGCGGCCAGGTGGAGGTAGGTGAACAACACCAGGTCGGGCCGCAAGTAGGCGTACTCCTGGGGTTGCGGCTCCTTGACCTTCACCACCAGCTCCGAGGCCCATGCGTCGTCGGTGGTGACGATCTCGGCGCCGGATGCGGCGTACTCGGCGTCGTGGATGGACGAGTCCACGCCCGCGCCCTGTTCGACGCGCACCTGGTGGCCGTGCGCCACCAGCTCCCGCACCCCGTCGGGGGTGAGCGCGACCCGGTGCTCGCCCTTCTTGGTCTCCCTCGGCGCGCCGACGATCACGGTCGCTCACCGTAACCGGGCCGGTCAGCCCTCAGCAGGCGAGGGCGACCGCCAGACCCGACATCGTCAGGACGATGGTGACGACAGCGACGAACATCGCTCTCAGCTGGTTGTTGGACACAACGAGAGCCGTCGAGTGGCCGACTCCGAGCCTGGGACGAGGCGACCGACCGGGTGTGACCCCGACGATGCTTGGTAGCGTGCTGGTCGCGAGAAAGGCCAACCTGGTGCGGGCCGCTCAGCCGGCGCGACGGCCGAATCCGGCGGCGGCGCGCCCCCTCCCGCACGGCGGTCCCCGCCTGACCGCGGCCCACCTCGTCGCCCTGCAGCGCCTGGCGGGGAACCGGGCCGTGGTGCAGCTCGTCCAGGCCGGCGCAACGGCGGCCGTGCAGCGCAAGATCGTCACGATCGGAACCGAGCGCGTCAAGGTCCGCTCCGACAAGGAGAAGGCCGAGGCCCAGGCCATCATCAAGCGCCTGAAGGACAACTACGGGATCGAGCTGAGCTCCCAGACGACCATCGACGGCCTGAAGGCCGAGTACCCGGACGTCAAGAAGAAGGTCAAGAAGAAGCTGGCGACGAAGCGCTGGCGCATGCGGGAACTGCGAGCGCTCGAGACCGCCCTCTCCTACTACGCGCCCATCCTCGGTGGGGAGCGGGCCAAATCCACCCGGACGGGCGCGGCGCAGGAGGTGACCAGCGTCGGCAAAGTGAAGTTCTCCATCGACGAAGACACGCCGGCCGGACAACTCGACCCCGACACGCTGGGCGAGTACTTCGTGACCAAGAAGAACATGGGCCTGTTCTCGCCGTCCGAGGGCTACAAGCAGGAGTACCCGAACGAGAAGAAGGAGCTCGTCGCCACGTTCGTGCACGAGACGGGCCACGGCCTGCTCCTCTACGCGCTCAAGGACTTCATCGCCGCCAGCGGGTACTGGAAGGACGAGGACACCAAGCTGCCGAGGAGGAAGCGCACGGAAAGTCCGCCCACCGAGTACGCCCATGAGAACGCCGAGGAGGACCTGTGCGAGACGGCGGCGATGTTCTTCGTCGACCGCAAGCGGCTGGAGAAGCGCTGCCCGAAGCGGTGCGCCTTCATGGTGAAGGTCACCAACGCCTGGATCCCGGCGCCCAAGAAGGCCGCCAAGCCATCGGCCGCCGCGCCAGAGGTCAAGTAACGCCGATGAGCGCCCTCGCCGACGCCCTGGCCCTGCTGTCCCTCACCGCGGACGAGGTGCTCCGCCGCCTCGGCCCTGGCGTCGAGGACGACCCGGAGTCCGACTACGAGGGGCTGGAGGACGTGCGGGAGCTGAACAACCGGACCGTTTTCCCCGGATCGGTCTACCTGCGCGACGGGCGGGTGGTCCTGGTGTACCTGCCCCGGTCGGCGGTCGAGGGCCTCGACCGGGCCACGCTCGAGCAGGAGCTGCTCGCCGCCGGTGCAACGAGCGAGCCGGTGCGGTTGCGCTCCCGGGCGGGCAAGAAGGCCTCGATGTACGTGCGGGCCGGCGACGGAGTCGCCTACTCGGCCGACGCGAACCGGGTGCACTTCATCGAGGTGTTCGCGCCGTCGTCGCTCGACGACTACCGCACGGGCATCTACGTCGAACCGGGCAAGTTCGTGCGCTGAAGCGCATCCCGGGCCAGGCAGAGGCCGATGATCGACTTGGCGTCGACCAGCTCGCCGGCGGCGATGAGGGCGGGGACGTCGCTCAGGCGGTGGCGCTCGATCGTCATGTGCTGCTCCTCCTCGCCCTGGGCCGAGATCGCGCAGGGCGTGAGGTCGGTGGCCAGGAACACAAACGAGTGCTCGTCGCAGAACCCGGGCGAGTTGTAGAGCTGGGCGAGGAGCTGCAACCGGCCCGGTCGCATGCCGATCTCCTCCTCCAGCTCCCGGGCCGCCGTCACCTCGATGGCCTCACCTTCGACGTCGCGCTTGCCGGCGGGGATCTCCAACATGTCCCGTTCGACGGCGGCCCGGTATTGCCGCACGAGGATCACGTCCTCCCCGTCGACGGGCACGACCGACACCGCTCCGGGGTGGTGGACGACGTCGCGCTCGAAGGTGGCGCCGTCGGGGCCTTCGAAGGTCGCCTCGGCGACGGTGATCAGCGAGCCGCGGAAGGCGACCCGCTCACCGAGCTTGCGAAACCCGCTCGGGCTCAAGCGTGATCAGTCGGGGCGCCCGCGCCTCGACGCGGGCCAGGGCCGCGCCGACGAAGGCCGCGAACAAGGGGTGCGGCCGGTCGGGGCGGCTCTTGAACTCGGGATGGGCCTGGGTGCCGATCCAGAAGGGGTGCCTTTCCAGCTCCACGAACTCGACCAGGCGGTCGTCGGGGGACGTGCCCACCGCCGTCAATCCCGCCTCTTCGATCCGCCGGCGGAAGCGGGGGTTGAACTCGTAGCGGTGCCGGTGGCGCTCGTAGACGAACGGCTCGCCGTAGGCGGTGGCGACCTTGGACCCCGGCTTCAAGCGAGCGGGGTACACGCCCAGCCGCATGGTGCCACCGTAGTTGACCACTTCTCGCTGCTCGTCGAGCAGGTCGATGACGGGGTACTGCGTGTCCGGGTCGAACTCGGAGGAGTTGGCGCCGGCCAGGCCCAGCTCGTCGCGGGCGAACTCGATGACCATCGTCTGCAGGCCGAGGCACAGGCCCAGGCACGGGATGCCGTTCTCCCGGGCGTAGCCCGCGGCGGCGATCTTGCCCTCGATCCCCCGCGGGCCGAAGCCGCCCGGGATGACGACGCCGTCGAGGTGGCTCAGCCGGCCGCTCGCCAACAGGCCCTCGACGTCCTCCGCCGGGATCCACTCCACCTCGACCTTGGCGCCGACGGCATAACCCCCGTGGCGCAGCGCCTCGTTCACCGACAGGTAGGCGTCGGCCAGGCTGTACTTGCCCACCAGCCCGACCCGCACGGGCGTGGTGGCGGCCTCGACCCGCCGGACCAGCTCACGCCAGCCGTCCAGCTGGGGCGTGTGCGTGGGTCCATCAAAGTGCAGCAGGCGGCAGACGTAGCGGTCGAGGCCCTCGTCGTGCAGGATCAGCGGCACCTCGTAGAGGTGGCGGGCGTCGATGGCGTTGACTACCGCCTCCTCGGGCACGTCGCACAGCAGGCTGATCTTGCGCTTCAGCCCGGGCGAGACGGGACGGTCGCTGCGGCACACGATCACGTCGGGCTGGATGCCGCGGCTGCGCAGCTCGGTGACCGAGTGCTGGGTGGGCTTGGTCTTCTGCTCGCCCGACGGCCCGATGAACGGCACCAGGGTGACGTGGACGTAGCAGACGTTGTCGCGCCCGACGTCCTTGCGGAACTGGCGGATGGCCTCAAGGAAGGGCAGGATCTCGATGTCGCCGACGGTGCCGCCCACCTCGGTGATCACCACGTCGACGTCGTCGCCCGCCAGCCACAGCACCCGCTGCTTGATCTCGTTGGTGATGTGGGGGATCACCTGCACGGTGTCGCCCAGGTAGGCGCCCTTGCGCTCCTTGGCCAGCACCGCCGAGTAGATCGAGCCGGTGGTGGCGCTCGACTCCCGCTTCAGGTTCTCGTCGATGAACCGTTCGTAATGGCCCAGGTCGAGGTCGGTCTCGCCGCCGTCCTCGGTGACGAACACCTCGCCGTGCTGCGACGGGTTCATGGTGCCGGGGTCGACGTTGATGTAGGGGTCGAGCTTCTGCATCGTGACGCGAAGCCCGCGGCTCTTCAGGAGGCGGCCGAGCGAGGCGGCAGTGATGCCCTTGCCCAACGAACTGGCCACGCCGCCCGTGACGAAGATGTGTTTGGTCACGGGTACTCAGACTATCGCCGGACGGCGCGAGCGTGCGCGGATGGGTGCGCCCGACGGCGCCGACTCAGCCGAAGCCGCGGCTGTCCTGCTTGAGGGCGGTGTCGACGCCCAGAGCGGCGGCCACGACCAGGCTGCGCAGCGGCTCGTCGAGCGGGCGGTGGATCTGCAGGACGTAGTTGTCGGCGGTGGTGAACATGGTCTTGGCCAGGCCTTCCCATGTCTTGGTGATGCGGGCGACCTCGTTCCCCGACTCGTCGGTGATGTTGAAGTTCCACGCCCGCCAGTTCTCGGCGTTGATGGCGCCCAGCTTGCGGCCATCCTGGCCGTTCGGGCCACGCAGGCCGGCCGCGTGCAGGCCGAAGTGGATCTTGCCGACCATGTTCTCCTGCACGATCTGGCCCAGCTCCTGGCCGTTGGCGTCCTCGACGATGACCCGCGACTTCATCAGCTTGGCGGGGCGAGTCAAGGCGAGGACAGGCGATCCGGAGGCATCGACGATCTGGAGCTTGTGGGTCATGAACTGGTCGACCGACGTGAGCACCCGCAGCACCTTCTTGGCCTTGCTCTGCCCCACCTGGCGCACCGCGCCGATCTGCGTGCCGTTCTGGTCGTAGATGGCGTACTCGTTGTTGACCTCGATGAGCTTGGCCTTCTGGTTGACGACCAGCACGGCCTCGGTGAACAGGGTGCCGCCGCCGCCCCAGGCCGCGGCCCCCGCGGCGCCGGCCTTGGCTACGTCGGCCACGACCTTGCCCGTCGCCCGGTTGACGACCGGGACGTGCGACTCACCCCCGGGCGGATCGGTGGCCTCCTTGCCGTGGGACGCCACGTTCGCCGTCCATTCGGACCCGTCGAAGTAGCGCAGCTCGGCGCGCCCCCACGGGTCGGGGTACCAGTCGGGCGCCCTGCCAGCCGTGTCAGTCATATCCTGCATTGTGCAGGAGCGAGGCCGCTTTTTCCACGGCCCGGCGCGCTCGGGTCAGGCGGCGCTCCTCGGCCACGAGCCGGTCCCGTTCCGCCGGGTCGGCGGCCGCCCGGCGCAGCGCGTCGAGGGCGAGGTCGGCCAGCTCTTCGGCGATCGACTCCAACCGGGCCGTCAGGTCCTCCATCGCCGCGTAGCCTACGGAGCCCATGGGCCTGGTTCTCAACGACTACGTCGCCGCCGAGCGCGACCGCATCGTCGACACGCTGCTCGACTGGCTGCGCGTGCCGTCGATCTCGGCCCACCCGGCTCACGCCGCCGACGTGCGCCGGTCGGCGGAGTGGCTCGCCGACCGCTTCCGCGAGGCCGGGCTCGAGCACGTGGAGGTCATCGAGACTCCGGGCGCGCCCGCGGTCTACGGCGACCACCTCCATGCCGCCGCCGATGCGCCCACCGCCTTGGTCTACGGCCACCACGACGTCCAGCCCGTCGACCCGCTCGACGAGTGGGCGTCGCCGCCGTTCGAGCCGGTGATTGAAGAGGGCGAGTGCCGGGCCCGGGGGGCGGTCGACGACAAGGGCCAGGTCCTGTACCAACTCGAGGCGGCGCGCGGCTGGCTGCAGGGGGCCGGCGGCACGCCGCTGCCGGTGAACCTCAAGTTCATCGTCGAGGGCGAGGAGGAGGTCGGCAGCCCGAACTTCGAGGCGCTGCTGGAGGCCGAGCGGGAACGCTTGGCGTGCGACGTGGTCGTCGTGTCGGACACCGACATGTGGGCGCCCGACGTCCCCACGACCTGCGTCGGAATGCGGGGGCTAGTGGCCTTCGACGTGCGGGTGCGCACGGCCCGGTCGGATCTGCACTCGGGCCTGTTCGGCGGCGCCGTCCCCAACCCCACCCACGTCATCGCCCGCATGGTGGCGGCCCTGCACGACGAGGCGGGGCGGGTGGCGGTGCCCGGCTTCTACGACCACGTGCGGGCGCTGACGCCCGCCGAGGAGGCGTCGCTGGCCGAGATCCCGGTCGACGAGGCGGCGTGGCGGGAAATGGCTGGCGTGCGCACGCTCGTCGGCGAATCCGGCCGGTCGCTGCTGGAGCGGATCTGGACCCGACCGACGTGCGACGTGGTCGGCATCGGCGTGGGCTACCAGGGCGACGGGATGAAGACGGTCGTTCCCGCCAAGGGCGGGTTCAAGGTCACGTTCCGGCTCGTGCCCGACCAGCGCCCCGACCATGTCACGGCCCGGTTCACGGAGTGGCTGCGCTCGGTGACGCCCGACGGGGTCGACGTCGAGGCCGTCGCCGAAGGCGGCGTGGCGCCGGCGCTCACCCCCGTCGACCACCCGGCGGTGGGCGCGCTGTGCCGGGCCATCGAGCGGGTCTGGGGCAAGGCGCCGCTGTTCACCCGCATCGGCGGCAGCGGCCCCGAGGAGGCGCTGGGCCGGGTGCTCGGCGCGCCCGTGCTCTACCTGGGCGTGGCCCTGCCCGACGACCGCTTCCACGCTCCCAACGAACGGATGGTCATGGACCAGTTCTGGAAGGGCCTCCTGGCCGCCGGCGAACTGTGGCAAGAGTTGGCGTTCGCGTGACCCCCACCGACCGGGAGTGGCTGACGTTCGAGGACGACACCGAGGCCCGCACCTGGGTCTTCGACGTGAGCTTCCTGCTCAGCTCGTGGACGTGCATCTATGGCGCCGGCTGCCAGGGCGTGCTCACCGGGCCGGCCGCGGAGATGGCCCAGGGTTGCTGCTCGTACGGCGCCCACTTCACCGACGCGGACGACGTGAGGCGGGTCGAGGCCGCGGCCGCCACCCTGAGCGCCGCGGACTGGCAGTTCCGCGACCAGGGCCGCAAGCGGGGCATCGTGAAGACCAACCGCAGCGGCGAGCTGGTCACCCGGATGGTCGGCGGCGCCTGCGTCTTCCTGAACCGGCCCGGCTTCGACGGCGGCCCGGGGTGCGCCCTGCACCGGGCGGCGATGGGCAGGGGTGAACGTCCGATGGACCTCAAGCCCGACGTGTGCTGGCAGCTCCCCCTCCGGCGGGAGGACAAGGTGGAGCCCGACGGGCGCGTCACGTCGACCGTCTCGGAATGGGGGCGGGCCGGATGGGGCGCCGGCGGCGCCGAGTTCCACTGGTGGTGCACCGAGGCGCCGGAGGCGTTCGTCTCCGCCGCGCCGGTCTACCGGGCGATGGCCGACGAGCTAGTCAGCCTCGTCGGGCGAGAGGTGTTCGGGCGGCTTGCCGCCTACCTGGACTCCCGGGTCCGGGGCGACGCGTTCCTCCCCCACCCCACCGTTCGGCGCTGAGCGGAGGCCGTTGAAGACGGCTTCCACGTCGTCTTCCTCCTCCTCGAACAGGCACCACGAAGCGTGGTCGTCCTCCGGGTCAGCCCCGCACTCCGGGCAGGGCTCGGCGTTAACTTCCGTGCTCCGTTTCAGGGCGCGCGCTTCCTCGAAGCGACGATGACGACCCTTTTTCACGTCCGTGCTCCCGACTATGAGCTTGAGCGACGACGACCCAGTGTACCGCTGCCGGACACGGACTGGCCCCGCATCAACGCTCGCTAGCGTCTGGGGCTATGCCTGAAGAGTTGGACGTTCCGGCCATGATCCAGCGGTTCCGTGAGCGGGCCCAGGCGGTCCGCAACCGCGGTATGCCACCCGTGGAGGGCGCCGATCGCCGGCGCATCATGCAGCAGATGCAGCTCGACTACATGGACTTCGCCATGGTGGGCGACGCCGCCGGCACCATCGAGGACGGATTCCTGGTGCTCCGGGTCGACCTCCGCCCTCCCGGCGCCCGCGACGCCACGGAATGACCCGATCTAGGGGATGACCCGGTTGATGGTCTTGTAGTCGACGCCCTTGAACCGGGCGATCTCCTGCTCTTTGCGTTGGGGGCCCTCGATGACCCACTTGGAGAAGACGATGTCGTCGCCGCTCATGCTCCAGGTGTCGGCCTCGATCGTCTTCTGCTCGCCGTCGTGCTCGAACTCGTAATAGGGGCGCTGTCCAGGCATCGCCCCCGAGCCTAGCGTTGTCACCTATGACCGAACCCCGCTGGTGGCAGGAGGCCGTCTTCTACCAGGTCTACCCCCGTTCCTTCGCCCGCGACCTGGCCGGGATCCGCCGCCGCCTCGACCACCTCCAGTGGCTGGGCGTCGGCGCCATCTGGATCTGCCCCTTCTACCCCTCCCCGCAGGCCGACTTCGGCTACGACGTGGCCGACTACACCGACGTCGACCCCGAGTTCGGCACGCTCGACGACTTCGACGGGCTCGTCGGCGACGCCCACGCCCGGGGCATCCGGGTCATCGTCGACTGGGTCCCCAACCACACGTCCGACCAGCACCCGTGGTTCGTGGAGAGCCGGTCGTCGCGGGAGTCGGCCAAGCGCGACTGGTACGTGTGGCGGGACTCCCGCGCCGGCGGCCCGCCGAACAACTGGCGGGCCGCGTTCGGCGGCCGGGCGTGGACGTTCGACGCGGCCACGTCCCAGTGGTACCTGCACCTGTTCCTCCCCCAGCAGCCCGACGTCAACTGGCGCAACCCCGAGCTGGCGGCGGCCATGCACGGCGTGCTGCGCTTCTGGCTCGACCGGGGCGTGGACGGCTTCCGCATCGACGTGGTGCAGGGCATCGCCAAGCCCCCGGACCTGCCCGACGACCCGCCCGGCACGGTGTTGCCCCGGGCCTCGTTCAACGACCACCCCGACGCCCACCCGATCCTGCGCCACCTGCGCACGCTGGTCGACGCCTACCCCCAGGAGCCGGTGATGGTCGGCGAGGTGTACCTGCTGTCGACCGAGCAGGTGGCGGACTACCTCGGCCGCGGCGACGAGCTGCACCTGTCGTTCGACTTCACCTCGCTGTACGCCCCGTGGGACGCCGCCGCCTGGCGGACCGTCGTCGAGCGGGTCGAGCGGGAGCTGGGCGCCATCGGGGCGTGGCCCACGTGGACGCTGTCGAACCACGACAACCCCCGCCACCGCACCCGGTACGGCGGCGGCGAGGCGCGCGCCCGGGCCGCGGCGGTGCTGCTGCTGACCCTGCGGGGGACGCCGTTCCTCTACCAGGGCGAGGAGCTCGGGCTGCAGGACGCGGTCGTGCCGCCCGAGCAGGAGGTCGACCCCGGCGGGCGGGACCCGTGCCGGGCGCCGATCCCCTGGGACGGGTCGCCGGCCCACGGGTGGGAGCACGAGGAGGAGTGGTTGCCGTGGCCGCCCGACGCGGACGTGGCGAACCCCGAGGTCGAGCGCGCCGACCCGGGCTCGATGCTGAACCTGTACCAGCGGGCGCTGGCGGCCCGGCGCGCCAGCCCGGCCCTGCGGAGGGGGTCGGCCCGGGTGCTGCCGTCGCCGGCCGGCGTGCTCGCCTACGAACGGGTGGCCGCCGACGGGGGGGACCGGCGCGTCGTCCTCGTGAACTTCGCCGCCCAGCGGGCGTGCGTGGACCTCGACGGGGACTGGACGGTCGAGGTGGCGACGGACCGGGCCTGGGAGGGGGCCCCCTTCGACGGCGAGCTGGAGGCCGACGCCGCCCTCGTCCTGCGACCCTGATCTAGAGGGCGGCGGGGTCATAGTGGCCGGGTACGGTGTCGCCGCCGTGACCGCCGCCTCGCCGCCGCCTCCAGACGACGACCCGGACGGCCTGGCGCGCCTGGCGCGCGCCCTGGGCGCGGCCCGCTTCGATGCGCACGGCGTGGCGGAGGCGATGGGCGCCGAGGGGCCGAACCTGACCCGAGCCTCAAGCAGGTCCCGGGGCTGTTGCGGGCGCTGCCCCCGGACGGCCCGCGGGCCGCGCTCATCCGGTTGTTCGTGGCCAACGTGCCCGTCCCGATCGCCGCCGCGGCGGCGGCCCTGGCCCCCCTCGACCTCGACCAGGCCGCCGCCATGCGCCTGCTCGCGGTCGACGGCGACATGGCCGTCCCCGCCATCCGCCTCGTCCCCGTGGGGCCGGTGCTGATCGCCTGCGACCGCACCCCCGACGTCCTGCGCCTGGCGCCGGACGTCACCATCGGCGTGTCGGCACGTCCTGGGCGCTGGCCAACGTGACGGTCCGCCGCCCGGTCATGCGCGCCCTCGACGTCGGCACCGGCTGCGGGATCCAGGCCCTGCTGGCGGCGCGCCACGCCCGGCGCGTCGTCGCCACCGACACCAACACCCGCGCCCTGGCCTTCGCCCGGTTCAACGCCGCCCTCAACGCCTTGCCCAACATCGAGTTCGTGGAAGGCGACCTGTTCGAGCCGGTGGCGGGCGAGCGCTTCGACCTGGTCGTGGCCAACCCGCCGTTCGTGATCTCGCCCGACAACGACTACCGGTTTCGCGACGGCGGCTGGGCCCGCGACAAGCTCAGCCGCCACGTCGTGGAGGGCGTCGCCGGCGGTCTGCGCCCCGGCGGGCTGGGGCACGCCCTCGTGAGCTGGGTCCAGGACCCGGACGACGACTGGTCGGCCCCGCTGGAGGAGTGGGTGCACGCGCTCGGGGGCGACGCATGGCTGCTGCACTTCGAGTCGGCCGAGGCGGAGGAGTACGCCGCGAACTGGAACCAACCCCTCGAGGGGACCCGGAGCGCCATGCCGCCGCCGTCTGGCGGTGGCTCGACTATTTCACGGCCGAAGGCATCGACACCGTCGGCTACGGCGCGGTCGTGCTCCGCGAACGGGCGGGCGGGTCGAACTGGGTGCGGGCCCACTCGACCGGCACGCCGCCCCTCGGTCCCGCGGGCGAGCAGATCGGGCAGCTGTTCGCCGCCCGCGACTACCTCGACGGCCTGGGCGGGCGCGACGCGTTGCTCGGCGAGCGCTTCGCGGTCGACGACGACCACCGCCTCGAGCAGGTCCTGCGGCTGCGCGACGGGGACTTCCGCGTCGAGCACGCCCTGCTCCACCTCGAACGGGCCCTGCCCGTGCTCGCCGCGGTCGACGCCTACACGGCCCACATGCTGACCCTGCTCGAGCCCGGCCGGACCCTTGGCGAGGCATGCGACGAAGCCGCCGACGCCTTCGGGGTGGGCGCGTCGCACGGCGATCGCGAGGACCTGCGCCGTAGCGCGGTCGCGTTGATCGAGCACCTGGTGGAGCTGGGTTTCGTCCGCCCGACTCCCCGGGGGGGCCGCCCGTCCGATGGCGCATGACGGCCCGGCGGGCGTGAGGGCCGCGGCCTCACCGCCATGCAGGCCCAGCGCTGACGCACCGGTTCCGCCCGCTCCGCCGGCTCAGGCTCCTAGCCCGGGTCGGGGCCTTCCACGACGGGCTTGCCGCTGCCCGCCCACTCGGCGGTGCCGCCGGCCACGTTGACCGCGTCGACGCCCTGGGTGCGCAGCCATTGGACGGCGCGGGCGCTGCGCCCGCCGCCTTGGCAGGTCACGTAGACCGTCTCGCCGCGGGGGACCTCGGCGACGCGCTCGACGACCTGGCCGAGCGGAATGGGGACGGCGCCGGGTATATGGCCGGCCATGTACTCGTCGGGTTCGCGCACGTCGATGAGCGCGGCGCCGTCGGCCCGCGCCTTCTCGAGTTCGTCGACCGACACCTCGGGGACGCTGGGCCGGCCATAGCTCATGACTTTTCCTTTCGCAGGAAACGGGCGTCGTCGCCCTGCACGTCGCCGATGGCGGCGCGGGCGGCGTCCTGGGACAGCACGACCAAACGGGCTCGGGCGCGGGCGCAGCGCCGGCCCGACGCGTCCACCACCCGGGCGGACGCCTCCATGCGCACCGTGCCAACGGTGTTGACCTCCGCCTCGACCCGGTGCGGCGCGCCCACCCGCACGCCGTGCTCGAACGTCGTGGTCGTCTCCCGAACGACGGCGAAGCGCCCGGCCGAGGCGATGGCGGCCCACGCCATGGCCTCGTCGAGCACGGCCAGCACCACGCCGCCGTGGACGTACTTGGGCGCGCCTGAGTACTCCGGGCCCAAGGTGAACTCGGCGACCACGACCCGCGCCTCGTCGTCGTAGCTGAAGGGGATGCGCAGCCCGTGGCGGTTGCCGGTCTCGCAGACGTAGCACTGGGTCGGGAAGCCCCACGCGCCGGGGTTCAGGGCTCTGACTGCCATTTCTCCGAACCTAGTTCCAGCACCAGCGCACGGTGGTCCGACAACGGCATCTTCTGCGCCTTGGCGGCATGGATCGCCGGCTGCGGTCCGTGGGCCAAGGCGTGGTCGACCTGCAGGCGTGGCGCCTCGGCTGGGAACGTCTTCACCTCCGCCAGCGGGCGCCAGCCCGTTGCCAGGCGGGGGAACGGGCCGGGGACGTTGAGGTCGCCGATCAGGATGCACGACGGGCCGAGGCCCGCCAGCCAGGCCACAACCCGGCGCAGCTGGCGCAGGTTCCACCCCGGGACGAACGACAGGTGGGTGGTGGCGACGACGATCTCGCCCAGGTCGGCGGCCACCGCCACGCGGGGTTCGTCGGGCAGGAGGATGACCCGGCCCCGGCCGCCGGGGACGACGACGGGCGACCGCACCGGGGCCGCGGCTAGGCGCACGACGTGCCACGCCTTCACCGGTCGCCGCGAGACAAGACCGACGCCGTAACCCGGTTCGGGGCTGCCGGCGTCGCCGTCGGTCGCCGCTCGCCACGTCCCCCCCGGCTCGCCGACGAGGGCGGGGACGAATCTCCAGTCGCCTGGCGCTGCGCCCAGGGCGTCGGCGACCTCGGCCGTCTGGTCGGCGCCGTGGGACCGGCGCTGGCCCCGGTCGATCTCCTGCAAGGCGAGCACGTCCGCCTCGAGAGACGCGCACACGTCGCGGAGCCGCGGGGTCGACACGGCGCCGTCGGTCAGCGACCGGCCGTGCAGGATGTTGAAGCTGACGAGGCGGAAGCCGTCACGGGCGCCCGAGACGCGGCTACCCGCCGTAGTTCATCCTCGTGTCCTCCATGCGCAGCACGGGCGTACCCTCCGGCTTCTGGAAGCCGGCGTCGACCACCTCGCCCACGAACAGGGTGTGGTTGCCGAGGTCGACCGAGCGGCGCAGCGAGCAGTCGATGAAGGCGACGGCCTGGTCGAGGACGGGCGCGCCCGACCGGCCGTCGTGGAAGCCGAAGCCGTTGAGGGTGCGCGCCTCGAGGTCCACCTCGACGGGCTTGGTGAACTTACGCACGATGGCCCGGTCCTCGCGGTCGACCAGGTTGAGGCTGAACACGCCGCCCTCGGCGATCAGCGCATGGGTCACCGCCGGCTTCTCGACCGAGATGGCGACCAGCTTGGGCTCGAAGCTCACCTGGGTGGCCCAGTTGAGGGTCATGGCGTTGCGCCGCACGCCGGCCCGGCTGCCGACCACGTAGAGGCCGTAGGGCAGCGTCCACAGCACCCGGCGGCGGAGCTTGTCGTACTCCTCGGGCGCCTGGCCGTCGGGAACGGGGCCGACGATGCCGCTGGCGCCGCTGGCGCCGGTGGCGGGCACCCTAGGCGCCCGCGGAACGGGCAAGGCGCTCGATGGCCGCCGCCAGGTCGAAGTCCTTGGCCGTGACCCCGCCCTCGCTGTGGGTCGAGAGCGTGAAGCGCACCCTGTCGTAGTTGATCTCGACATCGGGGTGGTGGGCGGCCGCCTCCGCCTCGTAGGACACCCGCACCACGAAGGCCACCGTGTCGCGGAAATTCCCGAGCTTGAACTGGCGGGTGATCTGGCCCCCCGCGAGCTCCCACCCGTCGAGCTCGGCCAGACCGGCCCGGATGTCGTCGTCGCTCAGCGCGGGCACGGAATGGACAGTATCTCGGTGGCGTTGTCCCCTCCGAGATAGTTAGTGTGACGAACGAATGGGATCGATGAGCACCTCCATATGAGCAGCAGCACGTGAGCGCCGCGCCGACGGCGCTCGGCGCCGACCTCGCCAGCCGCCTCCGGCTGGTCGTCACCCGCCTGGGCCGCAAGCTCCGCCGCCAGGCCGGAGGCGACCTTACGCCATCGCAGGCGTCCGCCCTGGTCAGCGTGGAGCGGCACGGGCCGATCACCCTCGGCGACCTGTCCGCGGTCGAAAACGTCCGCCCCCCCACCCTCACCAAGGTCATCGCCGCCCTCGAGGAGCAAGGGCTGGTCGCCCGGTCGAGCGATCCCAGCGACCGCCGGGTGGCGCGGGTCGAGGCCACGGCCGGCGGGTCGGAGCTGCTGGCCCAGACCCGTTCTCGTGGCAACGCCTACCTGGCCGCGCGCCTGCAGTCGCTCCCGCCCGAGGACCTGGCCGCCCTGGAGCGGGCGCTGGTCGTCCTCGAGCGGCTGGTGGACACGGAGTGAGCGCCGCCCCCATGACGAAGCGCAACACGTTCCGCTCGCTCGAGAACCGGAACTTCAAGCTCTACACCTGCGGCCAGCTCGTTTCCGTGACGGGCACGGCCATGCAGCAGGTGGCCCAGGCGTGGCTGGTGCTGAGCCTCACCGACAGCGGGTTCGCCCTGGGCGTGACCTTCGCCCTCCAGTTCGCCCCCATGCTGTTCTTCGGCGTCTGGGGCGGCCTGCTCGCCGACCGGCTGGACAAGCGCAGGGTGCTGGTGTTCACCCAGATCGCCCAGGGCGTGCTGGCCCTGGCGCTGTTCGCCCTGGTCGCGGCCGGCGTCGTGACCTTGTGGATGGTCTACGCGCTGGCCTTCCTCCTGGGCGTCGCCACCTGCCTCGACCTCCCCACCCGCCAATCGTTCACCAGCGAGATGGTCGGCCCCGAGCTGCTGTCCAACGCCGTCGCCCTCAACAGCGCCGTCTTCAACAGCGGCCGCCTGGTCGGCCCCGCCATCGGGGGCCTGCTGATCGCCTCGGTCGGGGTGGGCGTCTGCTTTTTGATCAACGGCCTCTCCTACATCGGCACCGTCGTCGCCCTGCAGTTGATGCGCCCCGCCGACCTGCACCGCCAGGCGCCGGCGGCGCGGGAGAAGGGCCAGGTCAGGGAGGGTTTCCGCTATGCCTGGCGCCATCCGGTGCTGCGCTCGACGCTGCTGCTGATCACGGTCATCGGCACCTTCGGGTTCAACTTCGTCGTGGTGATGCCCCTGCTGGCCAAGGATACGTTCGGGGGCGGGGCGCGCCTGCTGGGCACGCTCACATCGCTGCTCGGGTTCGGCGCGTTGATCGGGGCGCTCACGGCGGCCCACCGCAAGGAGCCCACCCGCGGGGTGCTGTTGGGAGGGGCGGGCGCCTTCGGCGTCACCGCCCTCCTCGTGTCAGCCGCGCCCAACGCCATCGTGGCGGGGACCCTCCTGGTGGCCCTGGGGGCGGCCATGATGATCTTCCTGGCCACCGCCAACTCCACCCTGCAGCTCACGTCCGAGCCGCACATGCGGGGCCGGGTCATGGCCTTGTACGGGCTCGTGTTCCTCGGCAGCACACCCGTGGGGGGACCGATCGTCGGCTACATCTCCGAGCACTTCGGCGCCCGCGCAGGCCTGGCCGTGGGCGGCGCCGCCAGCCTGGTAGCGGCGGTCGTCTTTGCCGCGCCGGTCCTCGCCCACCGCCGCCAGGCCGCCCTCGATGCGGTCGCCGGCGGCGCCGAGCCGCGGGAGCTACCCGGGCCGCGCGAGCTCGCCGAGCCGCGGGGTCTCGCCGGCGGCGCCGAGCCGCGGGAGCCGGCCGTGGGCGGCGGCCTGAGCCCCGGCGACCCCGTCGAAGCTGCCTGAGGCCCTGACAGGGGTGAGGGAGGCCGGGCGGGCGAAGCCGTTGCTGGCGGCGGCGGCGGCGCTGGCCGTGATCGGCGTGGCCGCCGTCGGGTTCGGGCTGACGAGCCGTCCGGGTTCGTTGCGGCCCGCGGCCAACGAGTTCGTCAACGACCGCACCGGGGCCGAGGCCCACAACTCACCCTCGGTGGCGGTGGACCCGAGGAGGTCGTCCACCATCGCCGTCGCCAACCGGCTGGACGCACCTCAACTCGGCTGCGCCCTCTCGGTGTCCACCAACGACGGGGCCACCTGGGCGCCGATCGACCGCACCCCGGGGTTGGCCGCCCCCAACTGCTTCTGGCCCCGGGTCGCCTACCTGCCCGACGGCACGCTCCTCGTCCTGTACACCGACCTGGTCGGCGTCAGCCTCCTGCCCGGCGGGACGTGGCTCCAGCGCTACGACGGCGACCGGCGCCCGGCCGGGGCGCCCCAGAAGGTCGCCGGCGACCTCGCCTACCACGCCCGGATGGCGGTGGAGGGGGCGCGGGTATGGCTGTCGTGGGTGCAGGCGGGGCCGGCCACGGGCGACAACCAACTCGGCTTCGCGCCCGGCGACAACCCGGTGGTGGTCGCTCGGTCGACCGACGGCGGGCGCACGTTCACCCCGCCCGTACACGTCAGCAACGGCCAGGACCGCATCATCCAGCCCACGGTGGTGGTGGGGGCGGGCCCGGTGGTGACCGTCGGCGCTCTCGACCTGGCCGACGACGTCCTCGACTACCAGGCCAGCCACGACGGCCAGACACCGCCCGACGCACGCCTGCGCTGGCGGGTGGTGGCGTGGACCTCTCTCGACGGCGGCGCCACCTTTGGGCCCAAGGCGACGGTGGCGGGCGCGCTCGTCGTCCCTCAGCTCATCATCGCCGACCTGGGCCCCACGCCCGGGTTCGCGGCCGATCCTCGGGACGGCCGGCTCTACGCCACGTGGGACGCCGGTCGTGGCAGCGCCCGTGACTGTTTCGTGGCTGCGTCGGATGATGGTGGGCGCACCTGGTCCGGTGCGGTGCGGGTCGGGCCCACGGCCAACGCGCAGCTGTTGCCCGCCGTGTCGGTGGCGCCCGACGGCCGGGTGGACGTGGTGTTCTACGACCGCAGCCGGGACCCGCAGGACTTCCAGCAGGACCTCGTGGTCGCCAGTTCGTTCGACGGCGGTCGCTCCTTCCGGTGGGCGACCGTGTCGGACGCCCCCTCCGATAGCCGCATCGGCCTCGGCGCCCAGCAAGGGGTGCCTCTGCAGGGCGACCAATTGGCGGCGCTGTCACGGCCCGACGGGGCGTTGGCGTTCTGGGCCGACACCAGCCGCGGCTCCCCGGCCGCCAACGTCCAAGACCTGGCCGTGGCGAGCGTCGAGATCACCGCCCACGGCGGCCGGCGTTGGGCATGGGCCGGCGTCGGGGGGGCGGTGGCGGCCGCCGGCTTCGCCCTCGGCCTCGTCGGTCGCGCCGATTCGGGAAAGTTCGGGCCGCACGAGTTACCATGACCACCTGGTCCGGTGGCTGGGACAGCAGGTGGGGGGTGGCGTGGTTCCTAAGGCCAGCCGGCTCGCGGCGGCGATCATCGTTGTGCTGGCATCAGCGGTCCTCGCCCTGGCGGTTCGCGCCGGCTCGTTGCCGATCGGAGCCACCGCCGAGGCCGCGCCCAGCTCGCTCCCAAACTGCACCGCCCTCTCCTACGGCGCCACCGCGTCCGGGACGATCTCGGCCGCGGGTGAGACCGACTGCTTCAACTTCTCCGGCGCCAGCGGTGATCGGGCCCGCATCCGGGTCGTGGAGGGCGGCATCCTCCTGCTCGCCAACGTCGCTGTCCTGCGCTCCAACGGGACCACGCTGTGCTCGGCGACGATCCTGCGGGACTCCACCTGCGTGCTGGACACCACCGGGTCCTACGACATCACCGTGGCCGACAGCACCGGCACGGCGACGGGCGACTACTCGATCACCATCCAGCGCCTCAACAACCCTGTCGGGTGTACGGACCTGCCCTACGACAGCACGCAGACCGGCAGCGTCACCGTGCGGGCCCAGCAGAACTGCTGGGCCTTCACCGGCGCGTCGGGTGGCACCGTGCAGATGCAGGTTCAGGGGACGTTCGGCACCATCAACATCGAGGTCGAGGTCATCCGCCCCAACGGGACCACGGAGTGCGGGCCGGCAGGCGCCTTCACCATCCCGTGCGGCCTCGACACGACAGGCACCCACACCGCGCTCGTACGGGACAACCCGGGCACGGGCACGGGCAACTACACCATCCGGCTGAGCTGCTCGTCAGGCAGCTGCACCTCCCCCACCTCGTCGTCCAGCTCGTCCACCTCGACCTCGACGTCGACTTCCACCTCGTCTACTTCCACCTCGTCTACTTCCACCTCGTCGACATCGACGCCGACCTCCACATCGACGTCGAGCTCGACGTCCTCAACCTCGACGTCCTCCACCTCGACCAGCGTGGCGCCGACCTCGTCCACCTCGTCCACGTCGACGTCGTCCACGAGCACGTCGACCTCGACGTCGACCTCCACTTCGACATCGACCTCCACTTCGACATCGACCTCCACTTCGACATCGACCTCCACTTCGACCTCGACCTCCACCTCGACAACGCCCACGTCGACGTCCACGTCCACATCGACGACGTCCACGACCGTCATCGCCATCCCGGCGTCGCCGTGCGTATCGATCACGTCCGCCCGACTGCGTCTCAACAGCGTCTTCGACATGGTCGAACAGACGCTGATCGCCATGCTGGGCGACGGCGCCAACGACATCATCGCATCGCTCGAGACGTCGCGGATCATCGCCAACTCCAATCTGGACAACGCCCTCCTCCAGTGCCTAGCCGCCACCGGCCCGTCGCAGCAGGCGGCCGTCGTGCGCCGCGCCCTCCTGGTCCCGGGGCCGATGGCCCGCTGATCCCGCGCCGGGCGGGCCCGTCCGGCCGCCAAACGCGTGAGCTCTGTCGAGCGGGGGCTGGCTTACCTTAGGGTTCGGGGCGGCCCTTGAAGAGGGCGGCCCCCAGGCCTCGCAGGGTCAGGGCGCCGCCCGAGGTGAGCGAGCGCCGCGGAGGTCCGGGTCCGTCGTCCGCGCCGAAGCCGCCGCCGAAGCCAAGGCCGAGCCCGAAGCCGGCGCTGGCCGGCGGCGGCGGCGGCGGGGTGAAGCCGTCGGGGGCGGGCGTGAAGGCCAACTGCTGGCGTTGCGACCGCCACGTCGCCCCCACCAGGATGAAGCCGAACGCCACCATCAGGACGGCCAGGCCCGCCGGGCCCTGCAAGTCCATGCCGGTGCGGGCCAGCGGCTGCTGCTGCTGGGTCTCGCTCAGGACCGTCGCCGCGGGGGCCTCGATGCGCACCGTCGCCTGGGCCTGGCCGACCGCCGGGTTGCCCTGGTTGTCGACCGCGCCTGCGGTGACGATGTCGGTCTGGGAGCCCGGCACCGCGCTTTGGATGTTGACCGTGAACGAGCAGGTGTAGGTCGCGCTCGGCTGGAGGACCGCGCCCACGGCGCAGGTGCCCCGCCCGTTCAGGTTGCCGAACACGTTGTCGACGAGCGAGGTGACCGTCACCGGCTTGATGCTGGTGTTCAGCACCGTCACCGTGAAGGTGAAGTCGCCGCCCGGCACGGGGCGCGACGTCGGGCTCGGCGTCTTGGTGACCGAGATCGTCGGGGGCACCGTCGTCAGGGTGACGGTGGCCGTCGACGTGCTCGTGGTCGGCGTGTTCTCATCGTCCACCACCGTGGCGGTGATGACGTCGGTCTGGTTCTGGCCGCCCACGCCGGTGAACGAGCCGGTGAACGTACAGGTGTAGACGTTCCCCGGCCCGGGCGCGGCCGCCAGGGTGGACCCGATGGCGCACGTGCCGCGGCCGTTCAGGTCGCCATAGACGTTGTCCACCAGCGACGTGATCCGCACCGGCTCGATGCTCGTGTTCGTCAGCGTGAAGGTGAAGGTGAACGTGCCGCCCGGCTCAGGGCGCGTGGTGGGGTCGGCCTTCTTGGTGGTGGTGATCGTCGGCGGGAGGTTGGTGATGGTGACGACGGCGTCGTCGCTGTCGGTCGTCTTGGTGCCGCTGTCGTCCGTGGCCGTGACGGTCACGACGTCGGTCTGGCTCGCGCCCGCGTTGCCCTTGAAGTCGGCGCTGAAGGAGCAGACATAGACGTTGCCCGGGCCCGGGAAGGGCTGGAGGGTGGCGCCGATCTGGCACGTGCCGCGGCCGTTCAGGTCGCCATAGACGTTGTCCTTGATCTCGGACACGACCACCCGGTTCACGCCCTGGTTGGTGATCCTGACCGTGAAGGTGAAGCTACCGCCCGGCTCGGGCCGGCTCGGCGGGCTGGCGTCCTTCTGCACGTCGATCACCGGCGGCACCCGGGTGAGGGTGACGGTGGCGTCGTCGTTGGTCGTGAGGGGCTGGTTGTCGTCGTCGACGGCCGTGACGGTGACGACATCGGTCTGGCTCTGGCCGCCGCGCCCGGTGAAGACGCCGGTGAACGAACAGTTCGCGCTCTGCCCCGGCGTGAGCACGCGCCCGATCAGCCCGGGGCAGGTGTTGGCGGTGACGCCGGTGTTCGAGGCGCTGCCGATGTTGCCGTAGATGTTGTCGGTCAGGGTGAGGATCGTGACGTTGTCGACCGCGCTGGTGTTCGTGACGGTGACGGCGAAGGTGAAGGCGCCGCCCGGCTCGGGCCGGCTGGCGGGCGACGCGTCCTTGACCAGGCGGATCGACGACGGCTGGTTGGTGATGAAGACGGTGGCGTCGTCGTCGTCGGTGACCGGGGCGCCGTTGGTGTCGACGCCGGTCACGGTGACGATGTCGGTCTGCGACGCGCCGGGCTGGCCGGTGAAGTCGCCCGTGAACGTACAGGTCGCGCTCCCGCCGTTGGCCGCCAGGGTCGTGTTGATGAGCGTGCCGCAGGTGGACCCGGCGCGGGTGGCCAGGTTGCCGTAGATGTTGTCGGTGATCTGGGTGATGCGCACCGCGACCGGCCCGTTGTTGAAGACCAGGACGGTGAAGGTGAACGTCCCGCCCGGCTCGGGCCGGCTCTGGGGCGACGCCGTCTTGGTCACGACGATCTGCGGGGTGACCGAGGCGATGCCGACCGTCGCCGTGGCCGTGGCCGACACGTTGTTGTTCTCGTCGTCGCGGCCGGTGGCGGTGACGACGTCGGTCTGCGTGGCGCCCGCTGCGCCGGTGAAGTCACCGGTGAACGTGCAGGTCGGCGAGCTGGCGCCCGGGGCGAGGGTCGTGCCGATCAGGGCGCCGCAGGTGGAGCCGGGGCGGGTGGCCAGGTTGCCGTAGATGTTGTCGGTGAGCGCGGTGATGATCAGCGGCTCCACCGTGCCCGGGTTGCGGACCTGGACGGTGAATGTGTATGTCCCGCCCGGCGCGGGCCGGGTCAGCGGGCTGGCCGCCTTGGTGACCGCGATCTGCGGCGGCACGTCGGTGATGCGGACGATCTCGTCGTCGGTGGCGGGCGGGACGGGGTTGCCCGTCTGGTCGTGGCCGGTCACCGTCACGACGTCGCGCAGCGATGCGCCGGCGTTGCCCATGAACGGCGCGGTGAACGAGCACGGCGCCGACGTGGCGCCCGGCGCCAGCGTCGTGCCGATGAGGGCGCCACAGGTCGAGCCCGGGCGGGTGGCCAGGTTCCCGTACTGGTCGTCGATGATCGTGTCGATGGTCACCGGGACGGCGCCGTTGTTGGTGACCACGAACGTGTAGGTGAAGTCGCCGCCCGGCTCGGGCCGCGTCGGCGGGTTGGCGACCTTCGACACCAGGAGGCTGCCCCCGCCGGTGAGGGCCACCCGGGCGTCATCGGACGCCTGCACGGGCGTGTTCTCGTCGTCCACGCCGCTCACGATGACGATGTCAGTCTGGCTCGCGCCCGCGGTCCCGGTGAACTGGCCCACGAACGAACAGGACGTGTTCGCGCCCGGGGCCAGCACCGTGCCGATGAGGGCCGCGCAGGTGTTGTTGGTGACGTTCGGGTTGGCGGCGCCCAGGTTGCCGTAGATGTTGTCGTTGATCGCCTGGATCGTGACCGGGTCGGTGGGGCCGCTCGTGTTCGTGATCTGGACGGTGAAGGTGAAGGCCCCACCGGGAGCGGGACGGCTCAAGGGGTTGGCCGTCTTGACCACGGTGATCGACGGCGGGCTGGGCGTGATCGTCACCGTCGCCTGGGCCGAGGCGGTGACGGGCGTGTTCTCGTCGTCCACGCCCGTGACGGTGACCGTGTCGGTCTGGCTCGCGCCTGGCGCGCCGGTGAACTGGCCGGTGAACGAACAGGTCGTGCTCGCGCCCGGGGCCAGTACGGTGCCGATGAGGGCCGCGCAGGTGTTGTTGGTGATGTTCGGGTTCGCCGCGCCGAGGTTGCCATAGACGTTGTCGGTGAGGGTCTGGATCGTCACCGGGTCGCTCGGCCCGCTGGTGTTGGTGATCGTCATCGTGAAGGTGAACGCGCCGCCCGGCTCGGGCCGGCTGGCGGGGGCCGGGGCCTTGGAGATCGTGAGCGACGGCGGCAGCGGGGTGATCTCGATCGTGGCGTCGTCGCTGTCGGACACGGGCGTGTTCTCGTCATCGACGCCGCTCACCGTCACGATGTCGGTCTGGGAGCGGGGCGCGCCGGTGAAGTTGGCGCTGAAGGTGCACGAGGTGCTGGCGCCTACCGCCAGGACCGTGCCGATGAGGGTGTTGCAGGTCGTGGCCGTGATGGCCGGGTTGGCCGGGTTGGCCACGTTGCCGTAGATGTTGTCGCTGATCGTCTGGATGGTGACGGGGTCGCCCGGCTGGCTGGTGTTGGTGACCTGCACGGTGAACGTGTAGGCGCCGCCCGGCTCCGGCCGGCTCGTCGGGTTGGCCGTCTTGAGGACGTCGATCGACGGCGGGTTGGGCGTGATCTGGATGGTGGCGTCGTCCGACGCCTGCACGGGCGTGTTCTCGTCGTCGACGCCCGCCACCGTGACGATGTCGGTCTGCGAGCGCGGCGCGCCGGTGAACTGGACGGAGAACGTGCACGAGGTGCTGGCGCCTACCGCCAGGACCGTGCCGATGAGGGTGTTGCAGGTCGTGGCCGTGATGGCCGGGTTGGCCGGGTTGGCCACGTTGCCGTAGATGTTGTCGTTGATCGTCTGGATCGTGACGGGGTCGCCCGGCTGGCTGGTGTTGGTGACCTGCACGGTGAAGGTGTAGGCGCCGCCCGGCTCCGGCCGGCTCGTCGGGTTGGCCGTCTTGACGACCGTCAGCGCCGGGTTCACCGCCGTGATGGTGATGGTGGCGTCGTCGTTGTCGGTCACCTGCGTGCCGAACGAGTCGGTGCCGTTCACGGTCGCGATGTCGGTCTGGGATCGCGGCGCGCCGGTGAAGTTGGCGCTGAAGGTGCACTGCGCCGACCCGCCGTTGGCCGTCAGGACCGTGCCGATGAGGGTGTTGCAGGTCGTGGCCGTGATGTTCGGGTTGGCCGTGTCGGCGATGTTCCCGTAGATGTTGTCGTTGATCGAGTTGATCGTGACGTTGGTCGGGCCGGTGTCGACGACTCGGACGGTGAAGGTGAACGAGCCGCCCGGCTCAGGCCGGCTCAGCGGGTCAGCCGTCTTCTGCACGTCGATCGACGGCGTGGGCAGGGCGACGGTGAACCGCTCCGCGGGGTCGCCACAGCCGACGAAGGCAGACGCGGCGAAGTTGGTGTCGCCGTCGTAGCGG
>JAHFUQ010000036.1 GCA_023265045.1 Acidimicrobiia bacterium | reverse complement strand
AGGCCGGCGTCTCGATGGCGACCCCGCAGCACGAGGCCGGTGGCGACCGCGGCGGTGCCCGCCTCGAAGGCCAGGAACCGGCCCAGCCGGCGTTGGCGCCACATGGGCACGAAGCGCAGCGCGGCCCAGACGGCGAGGGCGTAGCCGCTCACCAGCAGGGCCGTCGACAGGCGCATCCGGGTCACGCCTGGCTGGCGGCGTTCTGGCGCGACGGGCGGTAGAGGCCGATGGCGTCCTCGGCGCGCGCCAGGGTGGCGGCGGCGACCGATTGGGCCTTCTCCGCGCCGGCGGTGAGGAGGTCCTCGGCCCCCTTGGGGTCGGTGGCGAGCTCGAGGTACCGCTCCCGGACGGGGCGGAGCAGTTCGATCACCGCGTCGCTCGTCGCCGCCTTGAGCGACGCGTAGTCGGTGAAGTCGTCGGCCAGGGCGACCGGGTCGCCGCCAATGGACGCGGCCAAAATCTGGAGCAGGTTGGACACGCCCGGCTTGTGCTCGGGATCGAAACGGATCTGGCTGGTCGGGTCGGTCACGGCCCGCTTGATCTTGCGCTCGATGACCTCGGGCTCGTCGAGCACGAGGATGACGCCCCGGGGGGATTCGCTCGACTTCGACATCTTGTTCGTGGGCTCCTGCAGGTCCATGACCCGGGCCCCGACCTTGGGCACGGTGGCCTCGGGCACCACGAAGACCTCGCCGTAGCGGTTGTTGAAACGGATGGCGAGGTCGCGGCACAGCTCGATGTGCTGGCGCTGCTCGTCGCCCACCGGCACCCGGTCGGCGTCGTAGAGGAGGATGTCGGCCGCCTGCAGCACGGGGTAGGTGAACAGGCCGACGCGCGCCGAGTCGGAGTCCTTGGCCTTGTCCTTGAACTGGGTCATCCGCCGCAGCTCGCCCATGCTGGCCACGCACTCGAGGAGCCACGACAGCTGGGTGTGCTCGGGCACCTGGCTCTGGACGAACAGCGTGCATACCGCGGGATCGAGCCCGGCCGCGATCAGCGCCAGGGCGGTCTCGGCCGTCTTGGCCCGCAGCTCGCCCGGCTCGCGGGGAACCGTGAGGGCGTGCAGGTCGACCACGCAGAAGTAGGCGTCGGCCTCGTGCTGGTCCTGGGCCCAGTGCCGGACCGCCCCGAGGTAGTTCCCCAGGTGAAGGTCGCCGGTCGGCTGGATGCCGGAAAGGACACGTGCCATGGCCGTCGATGGTATGCGCCAGGTGGCCCGGCCCCGGTCGGTATTCTGCGGTCCTTGCCGTACGAGGTGCACACCGCCGTCTTCGACGGGCCCTTCGACCTGCTGTTGCACCTGATCGTGCGCGACCAGGTCGACGTGTACCAGGTGTCGCTGGCGCGCATCGTCGACGCCTACCTCACCGAGATCGAGCGGATGGGCGCCTTCAACCTCGACGTCGCCACCGAGTTCCTGCTCATCGCCGCCACGCTGGTGGAGCTCAAGACCCGGCGGCTCTTGCCGGGGGTGGACGAAGCCGACCGCGAGGAGGAGCTGGCCCTGCTCGAGGAGCGCGACCTGCTGCTCGCCCGCCTGCTCGAATGCAAGACGTTCCGGGACGCGGGGGTGGCGCTGTCGAGGATGGCGGGGTTGGCGGCCCTGTCGTGGCCCCGGACGTCGGGGCTGGAGGAGCGGTTCCTGGCCCTCGTGCCGGACTTCCTGGCCGGGGTCACCGGCGCCGACCTGCACGCCGCCTACCTGCGGGCGACGCAGCCCAAGCCCGTCCTCAAGGTGGACCTGGACCACGTGGCGCCCATCCGGGTCAGCGTCTCCGACGCCGTCGAGGAGGTGGCGGCGCGGCTGGCGGCCGCCGGCGGCGGGGCCCGCTTCTCGTTCCGGGACCTCACCGAGGGGTTGGAGGCGAAGCTGGACGTGATCGTGCGCTTCCTCGCCGTCCTCGAGCTGTACAAGCAGGGGCGCGTCGAGGTGGAGCAGTTCGTCACGTTCGGGGAGCTGACGGTGTCTTGGACGGGCGCCGGGGAGGGGGCGGCCATCACCGCCGATATCGATGTCGCCTAGCAAGGAGACGGCCCGGGCCGTGGAGGCGATCCTCATGGTCGCCGAGGAGCCCGTCGAGCCCCACCTCCTCGCCCAGCTGCTCGAACTGAGCCCGCCGTTGGTGGAAGCGTTGTGCGCCGAGCTGGCCGCGTCGTACGAGGCCGAGGGACGGGGGTTCGTGCTGGTGCGGGTGGCGGGCGGCTACCGCTTCCAGAGCCACCCGGACCTGGCGGCGTACGTCGAGCGGTTCGTGCTCGACGGCCAACCCGCCAAGTTGTCGGCCGCGGCGCTGGAGACGTTGGCCATCGTCGCCTACAAGCAGCCCGTCTCCCGGGCCCAGGTGGCCGCCATCCGGGGCGTCAACGCCGACGCAGTGGTCCGCACCTTGCAGCAGCGGGGGTACGTGCAGGAGGTCGGGCGCGACCCGGGGCCGGGCCAGGCGGTGCTGTACGGCACCACGCCGCTGTTCCTCGAGAAGCTGGGCCTCGACTCGGTGCGTGACCTGCCCGCGCTGGCCGACTTCGTCCCCGACGCCGGGGTGGTCGACGCGCTGGAACGGGGCCTGGGCGTCGACAGCTGGGAGTGAGCCCCGGCTCCGTGCCCGAACGGCCTGACGGAGAACGCCTCCAGAAAGTCCTGGCCGCCGTCGGGTTCGGGAGCCGGCGGGCGTGCGAGGAGCTGATCGCCGACGGCCGGGTGACCGTCGACGGCGAGGTCGCGGTCCTCGGCCGGCGGGTGGAGACCGAGACGGCCCGCGTCGAGGTGGACGGGGTGCCCGTGTCGGTGCGGCCCGGCCTCGTCTACTACCTGCTGAACAAGCCCCGCGGCGTCGTCACGACCGCGTCCGATCCCCAGGGGCGCCGGACCGTGGTGGACCTGGTCCCCGCTGAGCCCCGCGTCTTCCCCGTCGGGCGCCTCGACGCCGACAGCGAGGGCCTGCTCATCCTCACCAACGACGGTGAGCTGACCCACCGGCTGACGCACCCGTCGTTCGGGGTGGAAAAGGAGTACCTGGCCGAGGTCGAGGGCGGCGTGCCGACCGCGGGCCAGCTGCGCCGGCTGCGCAGCGGCGTGGAGCTGGAGGACGGGATGACGGCGCCGGCCAAGGCCGCGGCGGTCCCACCCCGAGGGGTGCGCCTCACGATCCACGAGGGCCGCAACCGCCAGGTCCGGCGCATGTGCGAGGCCATCGGCCACCCCGTCGTGCGCCTGGTGCGCACCCGCATCGGCCCCCTCGCCGACCGCCGCCTGCGGCCGGGCGAGTGGCGCCCTCTCGCCCCCGACGAGGTGCGCGCCCTGGAGGAGGCGGTGGCGAGGCGTGCCGAGCCCTGAGGCGACCGGTGACGTCGTCACCGCCGAGTTTGCAATGGCTGGGCCTGACCGCCGATGCGGAGCGCGCCGCCGAACTGGGCGTCGAGCCCTATCCGCGGATGCTGCGGTGGCTCTTGTAGGGCTGAGCCGCTCTCAGCGCCGCCAGTAGATTCCCCGCTATGAGCCCCGCCGTGCGCGCCCTCCGCGGCGCGACCACCGTCGACGCCGACACGGCGGAGCAGATAACCGAACGCGTCCAGACCCTGGTCCAGGCGATGCTGGAGCGCAACGGCATCGACAAGGACGACCTCATCAGCGTGATCTTCACCGCCACCGACGACATCACCGCCCTGTTCCCGGCGGCCGCGGCGCGCGGCGTGGGCCTCGGCGACGTGCCGCTGCTGTGCGCCCGCGAGCTGGCGGTGCAGGACGGCGCCCCCCGGTGCATCCGGGTCTTGATGCACCTCACCACCACCCGGTCGCGCGCCGAGCTGCGCCACGTCTACCTCGAAGGGGCCAAGGGCCTGCGCGATGACCTCCCCGGTTGAGGTCGGCCGCCGCCGCGCCGCCGTCGTCGGTACGGGGCTCATCGGCGGGTCGATCGGGCTGCGGCTGCGGGCCAAGGGCTGGCACGTCACGGGTCGCGACGCCGACGCGTCGCGGGCCCGGCGCGCGCTCGAGCTGGGCGCCCTCGACGCCGTGGGCGACGACCCGGACGCGACCGTCGTGTTCGTCGCCACGCCCGTCGCCGCCATCGTGCACGAGGCCCGCCAGGCGCTGGCCCGGTCGGCGGTCGCCGCCGTCACCGACGTGGGCGGGGTGAAGTCGGCGGTGGTGGCCGGTGTCGACCATCCCCGGTTCGTCGGCGGCCACCCCATGGCCGGGTCGGAGCAGGAAGGGGTGGACGGCGCCCGGCCCGACATGTTCGAGGGCGCCACGTGGGTGCTGACCCCCGGGGTCCACACCGATTCGGGCGCCTACACGACCGTCCGGTCGGTGGTCACCGAGCTGGGGGCCGAGGTGCTGGCACTGCCGCCCGAACGCCACGACGACCTTGTCGCCACCGTGTCCCACGTCCCCCACCTGGCCGCCGCCGCGCTGATGGCGCTGGCCGCCGACGGCGCCGAGGAGCACGCCGCCTTGCTCCAGTTGGCCGCGGGCGGATTCCGCGACATGACCCGCATCGCCGCCGGGCATCCGGGCATCTGGCCCGACATCTGCTCGGAGAACCGGGAGGCGATCGTCAAGGCGCTCGACGAGCTGATGGCGGCGCTGTCGTCCATGCGCGACCTTGTGGTGCTGGGCGACCGCCCCGGCCTGCTCCGCGCCCTCGAACGCGCCCGCCACGCCCGCACCAACCTGCCCGGGCGCGGTGAGCGCCCGGCGCGGCTGGCCGAGGTGCGGGTGCCGGTGCCCGACCGGCCGGGGGTGCTGGCCGAGGTCACCACCCTGCTGGGCGAGCTGGGCGTCAACATCGTCGACATCGAGATCGCCCACTCCACCGAAGGCCCCCACGGGGTGTTGCTGGTGATCGTCGACGCCGAGGCGGTCGACTTCGTGCGCGACGCGCTGCATCGCCGGGGGTACCGGGTGTCGAGCACCCCGTTGGACACGTGAGCCGGCTCGTGGTGACCGGGGGTCGGCCGCTGCGGGGCCGGCTCCGGGTTCCGGGGGACAAGTCGATCTCGCACCGGGCCCTGCTGCTGGCGGCGCTGGCTGAGGGGACATCGGTGGTGCGGGGCCTGTCCGACGGGGACGACGTGGCTCGCACCCGGTCGGCGATCGAGGCGCTGGGCGCGACAGTCGAAGGGGAACGGGTGACGGGCGGTCGGTCGCGGCTGCACGAGGCGGCTGACGTGATCGACGTCGGCAACTCGGGCACGACCATGCGCCTGCTGGCGGGCGTGGTGGCTGGGCTCGACGGGCTGAGCGTCCTGACGGGCGACGCGTCCATACGCCGCCGGCCGATGGGCCGGGTGGTCGAGCCGCTGCGCTCGATGGGCGCCGAGGTGGACGGTCGCGATGGCGGCCGGCTGGCGCCCCTGGCCGTCCGGGGACGCGAGCTCAAGGGGATCGACTACGAGCTGCCGGCGCCCTCGGCCCAGGTGAAGGGGGCCGTGCTGCTCGCGGGCCTGGCCGCGGCGGGGGAGACGGTCGTGCGGGAACGGGTGCGCACCCGGGCCCACACCGAGGAGATGCTGGCGATGGCGGGCGCCGACCTGGCGGTCGGGGACGGCGGCCTCACCACCCGGGTGCGCGCCAGCGAGCTGCGGCCGTTCGAGCTGGACGTGCCCGGCGACCCGTCTCAAGCCGCGTTCTGGGTCGTGGCCGCGTGCCTCGCGCCCGGCAGCGACGTCGTCATCGAGAACGTCTACCTCGGCCCCGCCCGGGCGGGTTTCTTGGACGTGCTGCGCCGCATGGGCGCCGATGTCGAGGTGGGGCCGGGCGGCGAGGTCCACGCGCGTGGCGGCGCCCGGCTGAGGGCCACGACCGTCGAGGCCCACGAGGTACCCGGCCTGGTCGACGAGGTCCCCGTGCTCGCCGTCGCCGCCGCCCTGGCCGAGGGGGTCACCCGCTTCGAAGGCGCCGGCGAGCTACGGGTCAAGGAGAGCGACCGCGCCGGGGCGATCGTCTCCCTGCTCGGGGGCAGCTACGCCGACGGCGTGCTTACCATCGAAGGTCGGGCGGCGCTCGATGTCCCGCCCCTCGTCCCGTCCGGCGGCGACCATCGCATGGCCATGACCCAGGCGGTGGCGGCGCTGACCGTCGACGGTCCGACGGCGATCGAGGGCTGGGACTCGGTGGCGACGAGCTACCCGGGCTTCGAAGCCGACCTGGAACGCCTGTGCCGGTCATAGCGATCGACGGGCCTGTCGGGTCGGGCAAGTCGACGGTGGCCCAGGCGGTGGCGGCGCGGCTCGGCTTGGCGGTGCTCGAGACGGGCGCCATGTACCGGGCCGTGGCCGTGCTCGCCCTGCGCCAGGGGATCGAGGCGGGCCCGGCGGGCGCCGACGCGCTGGCGGCGCTGGCCGCCGAGCTCGACGTGGAGGCGTTCGACCCCGCCGAGCTGCGTACGCCCGATGTAAACCGGGCCGTGAGCGCGGTGGCCGCCGAACCAGGCGTGCGCGCCGCGCTCGTCCCCCGCCAGCGAGCGTGGATCGCGGCCCGGGGCGGCGGGGTGGCCGAGGGCCGCGACATCGGGACGGTGGTGTTCCCCGACGCCGACGTCAAGGTGTTCCTCACCGCGACGGCCGCGGAACGGGCCCGCCGCCGTGGCGACGAGGACGCCGAGGGCGTGGCCCGCCGCGACCATCTCGACTCGACGCGCGCGGCGTCGCCGCTTGTGGCCGCCACGGACGCGGTGGTCATCGACACCACCGGCCTGAGCGTGGAGGAGATCGTCGAGCGGATCGTGGGGCTGCTGTGATCCTGTACCGGATCTGCTGGTGGATCGTGGCCGCCATCCTGCGGGTGTACTGGCGAGTCTCGTACGAGGGCCGCGAGCACGTGCCGACGAGCGAAGCGTTCGTCCTCGGCCCCGTCCACCGGTCGTTCCTCGATTTCGCCATCGTCTCGGGGGTGACCCGGCGCCGGCTCTGCTACATGGCGAAGGACTCGATCTTCGGTCCTCGCCTCTTCCGGCCCTTCCTGTACGCTCTGGGGGCGTTCCCGGTGCGCCGGGGCGGTCCCGACCGCGAGGCCATGCGGCGCTGTATGGACGTCATTGCGAGGGGCGAACCCCTGGTGATGTTCCCCGAGGGCACCCGCCGCAACGGGCCTACGGTGAAGAACCTGCACGAGGGCCCCGCCTATGTGGCGGCCAAGGCCGGTGTCCCGATCGTGCCCGTCGGCATCGGCGGGTCGGAGCGGGCACTGCCGAGGGGCAAGCGGTTCCCCCGCCCGGTGAAGATCCACGTGGTCGTCGGGCCGCCGATCCGCCCGCCGGAGACGGCGCCGGGCGAGCGGGTTCCCCGGCGGGTGCTCCACGAGCTGACGGCGCAGGTGCAGGACGAGGTCCAGCGCCTGTTCGACCAGGCCCAGAACCGGGCCGGTGTCCTCCGCGAGGCGCCCCCGGCCGTTTAGCTCGACGTGGACAATTCCGCGTTTCGCCGCCGGCGGCGGCTCGCGTGGGCGATGACCGCGCCCCTCGCGCTGCTGCTCGTGGCCATCCCGGCCGCGATCGGGATGGCGGGCGACGCCGATCGGAACCGGACCACGGTCGCCGCCGGGGGCCCCGACAGCACGGCTGCGCCGGCCACGACGGCGCCGGCGGCGACCGTCCCGGTCCCCACGACGGCAGTCCCGGAACCAACGACCACCACGACCACGACGACGACGAGCGTCCGCCCCACCACCACCACCACCACCGGCGCGCCCCGCTCCACGACCACCACGACCACGACGCCGGCCACCACGACGACGACCAAGATCGTGGGCGTGCCGCCGGGGCCGACCTGCGAGGCGTCCATGTTCCAGGCGACGATGACGGCCGACAAGGCGGCGTACAAGCCGGGCGAGACCGTCACGATGACCGTGACCTACAAGAACGTTTCGGGCCAGACCTGCTACTGGGTCAGCCCTTTCCTATCGGTCAGCATCTACAACAGCACCGGGAAGCAGGTCAACCAGCCCACGGGTGTGTGGGTCGACATGGACGCGTGGCAAACGGCTGCGGCCGGAGCGAGCGACACCCACACCCTGGTGTGGGACCAGGTGTACCGCTACCTCGACGGGCCTGAGGCCCAGGTCCCGCCCGGTACGTACCACGTGGTCGACCACTCCGGGCAGTTCGGCGAGGCGAAGGGAACGATCCTGCTCGTCGCCGCGTAGGTTGGCGGCGTGAACCGTAGGCGCGCCGCCCGGTTGCTGGTTGCGCCGGCTGCGTTGCTGGTCGTCGCGGTCGCGGCCGTCGTTGCCCGCACCGCCGCCGACCACGGCACGACCAAGGTCGCCGCCGCCAGCCCGTCGACCACTTCGACGACCGTCCCGGCGCCCACGACCACGACGTCCGCCGTGCCGGCGACTGCCATACCGACCACGCGGCCGCCCGGCCCGAGCACCACGGCGCCTGCTGCCGCGACCACCACTACGACGGCACCGCCCGCGGTCATCCCGGACTGTGATCGAGCCAAGCTGGTCCTCAGCCCGGCGAAGACCGACAAGACGACCTACCGGCGGGGCGAGTCGGTCATGATCGCGGCGACGGTCACCAACACGTCCACGTCGACCTGTGGCTTCGGCATCACCCTGACGTCGCTCATGGTCCGTGACGCGGCCGGCAACGAGCTGCCCGGCGGCGCGGTTGCGATCGACTACTTCGCCCGTCCGATCTCCAAGCCCGGCGAGGTGCACCCCGCCTCCCAGACGTGGCAGGTCCCATCACAAGGGGCCGGCCCGTACACGCTCACGTTCCGCGTCGAAGGCTTTGTGGCCGCGCCAGTGACGATCCAGGTCGTCGGCGGCTGATCAGCGGGCTAGCGCGTCGAGTACGTCGCTCGCGGCCACCCGCCGGTCGTCGGAGAGCGCCTCCGACCCGACCAGGTCCCGCAGTTCGCGGGGCGGCGGGAAGTACTCGTCCTCGTCGGTGACCTGCACCTCCTCCACCCCCGCGCGGGGGTTCAGGCGGTCGATGACGGCCCGCACCAGCTCCTCGGGCGCCGAGGCGCCGGCGGTGACGCCCACGACGCCCCCCAGATCACCGGGCAGCTCGTCGGCGCCGTTCACCCGGTAGACCCGAGGGCACCCCCCGCTGCGGGCGACCTTCTCCAGTGCGACGGTGTTCGACGAGTTGGCCGAGCCGATGACGACGATGGCGTCGGCCCGTTTGGCGATCTCGGTCAGGGCCGCCTGGCGGTTGGTGGTGGCGAAGCACAGGTCGCTCACGCCCGGCATCCACAGGTCGGGGAACCGGTCTCGGGCGGCGGCGAGCACGCCCGCCCAGTCCTGGTGGCTGAGCGTGGTCTGGGCGAGGAGAGCGACGGGCTGATCGGGTGCATCGAGGGCCACCACGTCGCCCTCGGACTCGACCAGGTGGATGGCGTCGGGCGCCACCGCCATGGTCCCCACGGCCTCGTCGTGGCCCTCGTGGCCGACGTACAGGATCGAGTACCCCTTGCCCGCCCGCACCTTGACCTCGTGGTGCACCTTGGTCACCAGCGGGCAGACGGCGTCGACCACGAACCCCCCGTTGGCCCGGGCCGCCGCCACCACGTCGGGCGCCGACCCGTGGGCCGACAGCATGAGCGGCTTGCCCGGCGGCACCTCGTCCACGCTGTCCACGAACACCACGCCCAGGTCGCGGAAGCGGTCGACCACCAGCCGGTTGTGGACGATCTCGTGGTAGCAGTACACCGGCGGCTCGAACGACCGCACCATCCACGCCAGCGCCTTGATCGCCATCTCCACCCCCGCGCAGAAACCGCGCGGCGCGGCGAGCAGGACGAGGTCGACGTTCACCTAGTCGAGGGTACCGGCGGCCTCCCGCACCCGTTGCACGTTCGCCTCGAGCGGGACGGAGCGGTCATCGTCCGGGGCGAGCGGGGTCGGCGTCAGCCGGTTCAGCCGGGTTCGCAGCAGCGCGACGTCGGCGGGCATGTGCACTTCAGGATACGTCAGCCCTCCTCGTCAACCCACGTATCCTGGTGCGATGCCCCTTCCGCGCGTCGTCAACGTCGCGCCCGATTCGCCGGCCGCGCAAGCTGGCCTGCAACCCGGCGACGAGATCGTCTCGATCGACGGCCGTTCGCCGCGGGACGTCATCGAGTGGCGGCTACTCGTCGACGAGCCCGACCTCGACGTGGAGGTCAGACGGGGTGGGCTCGACATTGCGGTGGACGTGCCCAAGCGGGCGGGCGAGCCCCTCGGCGCCGAGGTGTCGTCGGCCCTGTTCGACCAGGTGCGCACGTGCGACAACCACTGCGAGTTCTGCTTCATCTTCCAGCTCCCGCCCGGCCTGCGGCCGAGCCTGTACGTCAAGGACGACGACTACCGCCTGTCCTTCCTCTACGGCAACTACACCACCCTGACCCGGTTCACGGAGCTGGACCTGGAGCGGGTCGTCACCGAGCGCCTCAGCCCCATCAACGTCAGCATCCACACCACCGACCCCGACCTGCGGGCCCGCATGCTGCGCAACCGCCGCGGCGCCACCAGCCTGCGCTGGCTGCGAGCGCTGCTCGACCACGGCATCACGGTCCACGGCCAGGTGGTCGTCTGCCCGGGCGTGAACGACGGCCCCCACCTGGAGGCCACCTTGGCGGGGATCCTCGACCAGTACCCGGAGCTGGCGACGGCGTGCGTCGTCCCCCTGGGCGTCAGCCGCCATTCCCGCGAGCCAACCCTCCGCTCCCACACCGCGGCCGAGGCCGCGGCGGTCGTCGACCTGGTCCACGAGTGGCAGGAGATCTTCCTGGCCACCCTGGGCCGCCGGCTCGCGTTCGCGGCCGACGAGTACTACTTGCTCGCCGACCGCCCCTTCCCCCCGGCCGAGGCCTACGAGGGCTTTCCCATGCACGAGGACGGTATCGGCATGGCCCGGGCCCTCGATCTGGAGCTGCGGGGCGACCGCGGCCACGGCAAGCCCATCGGCGTCCAGCCGGGCTTCTTCGCCTGGGTCGACGGCGCCCCGGCCGAGGGCTACCGGGCGCCCCGAGCGGCTCCGGCGCGGACGGTCAGCGGCGGCGACACCCCCGCCACGGTCATCACCAGCGAGTACGGCGCCCGGGTGTTGCGGCCCCTCCTGCCCGGCGTCGACCTGCTCGTTGTGCGCAACGACTTCTTTGGCGGCAACATCGCCGTCACCGGCTTGCTCGTGGGCGTGGACATCGCCGCCGCTATGGCCGCCCAGCCCCCCCACGGCGGCCGCCGCTACCTCCTGCCCGACGTCTGCCTGTCGGGCGACACCTTCCTGGACGGCACGCGCGTCATTGACCTCCCGCACCCGGTCGAGGTCGTACCCACCGACGGCGTCGCCCTCCGAAAGGCCCTCGCCCATGCCTGACCGCCTGCCCGTCGTCGCCGTCGTCGGGCGGCCCAACGTGGGCAAGTCCACCCTCGTCAACCGCGTGATCGGGCGGCGCGAGGCGATCGTGCAGGAGCAGCCCGGCGTCACCCGCGACCGCAAGGAGCTGGAGGCGGACTGGAACGGCCGCGACTTCCTCATCGTCGACACCGGCGGCTGGCTGGCGTCCACCGACGCCCTCGACGCCCAGGTGAGCCGCCAGGCCGAGCGGGCCATCAGCGCGGCCGACGTGGTCGTGTTCGTGGTCGACGCCACCGTGGGCGTGACCGAGGAGGACGACCGCGTGGCCGCCGTCCTGCGCCGCAGCCGCCGCCCCGTGCTGGTGGTCGCCAACAAGGTCGACAGCGACAACCGGGAGGTCGACGCCTGGGCCTTGGGGCGGCTGGGCCTGGGCGAGCCCATGCCGGTCAGCGCCCTGCACGGGCGGGGGAGCGGCGACCTGCTCGACGCCGTCGTCAAGGCCCTACCGGCGGACGACTCGGCCGGCCCGGCGGGCGCCGATGGCGACCGCAACGCCACACCGGCCGTCCCTGCCGTCGCCATCGTCGGGCGCCCCAATGTGGGCAAGTCCACCCTGTTCAACCGGCTTATCGGCGACGAGCGCTCGGTCGTCCACGACGAGCCGGGCACCACCCGCGACACCATCGACACCGTCGTCGAGACCGAGCACGGCCCGTTCCGCTTCGTCGACACCGCCGGCATGCGGCGCAAGAGCCGGATCGAGGAGGGCGCCGAGTACTACTCGCTGGTGCGCGCCCTGCAGGCCATCGACTCGGCCCAGGCCGCCCTGCTCATGATCGACGCCAGCGAGGGCGTCACCCACCAGGACCAGCGCCTGGCCGAGCGCATCGATGCGGCCGGCACCGCCATCGTGATCGTCCTGAACAAGTGGGAGCTGCTCGACGCCGACGCCCGCGCCGCCCTCACCATCGACGTCGCCGACCGGCTCGGCTTCCTCGGGTACGCCCCCGTGCTCAAGGTCAGCGCCAAGACGGGCAAGGGCACGCACCGCATCCTGCCGGCGCTGGCCGAGGCCCTCGAAGCGTCCGGCCGACGGGTGCCGACCCGGGAGCTCAACCAGGTGCTCCAGGCCGCCCAGGCCGCCCAGCCCGCCCCCAACGCCAAAGTCCTCTACGCCACCCAGGGCGCGGTCGACCCGCCGACGTTCACGCTGTTCACCAACCGGACGCTTCCGCCGTCCTACCTGCGCTACCTCGAGCGCATGATCCGGGAGCACTTCGCCTTCGGGCCGACGCCGCTAAAAATGCGGGTCCGCCGGCGCACCGGGTGAGCCTGCGCGCGCGCAGCGCCCCTTCCACCTAGCATTTCCCCTGGTGTCGCTCGAGAACCCGGTTCTCCTGCTCGTCGCCGCCGGCTGCCTGGCCGGAGCCGTGATCTGGGGACGCTCGGCTCTGCGGCTCCAGCGCCTTTGGCGGCGCATCCGCGGCCCTGGCGGGCCGAGCGTCAGCGTGGCCGCCGACCTGGCCCGCTCCGCCTACCGCAAGGAGATCCACACCACCCTGCTGTACGTCGCGCTGGCGCTCAGCGCGTTTATTGGCGCCATTGCGGGGCGCCCCTGGCTGGTGGCGTCGACCGTCCTGGTGGGCGTTCCCCTGGCCATCACCGCCGTCTACGGGCGGCGGTTCATCAAGGAGGCCGACCTGCTGGAGGAGCGGACCAGTCTCGAGCGGCGGGCCGAGGAGGTCCTGTCCCAGGAGGAGCTGGCTCCCGCCCGGTGGGCCGCCCGCCTGGCGCCCGAGAAGCTGCCCGACATCTCCGGCTTCGAGCTGGGCCAGGTCTACGAGGCCGGCTCGGGCTTCATGGCGGGCGACTTCTACGACGTCTACAACGTCGGCCCGGGCCGCACGGCCGCGGTCATCGGCGACGTCTCCGGGCACGGGATCGACCCCGCCATCACCGCGTTCCAGGTGAAGTACCTGCTGCGGGTCTTCCTGCGCCAGTACCGCGACCCGGCCCAGGTCCTGGAGGTGCTGAACGCCCAGATCTCAGAGCAGACCAAGGCCGAGGAGTTCGTGTCGCTGTGCGTGGTCGTGTTCGACGACCACGTCAACGCCATCCGCTACGCCTCCGCCGGGCACCCGCCGGCCTGGCTCTGGCACGACGGCGAGGTGCGGCCGCTGCGTTCGACGGGCCCCATGCTCACCCTCGACCCCAAGGGCGTGTTCAGCGCCCGGGAGGTCGGCCTCGACCCCGGCGACCTCCTGTTGATGTACACCGACGGGCTGGCCGAGGCCCGCCAGGGACAATCGATGTTCGGCGAGGAGCGCATCGCCGGGTACGTGCGGCGCGACCCCCGCATCGACCCCGACGTGCTCTGCAAAGCCCTGCTCTCGGCGGCCCGGGACTTCTCGGACGCGCCCCTGCGCGACGACGTCGCCATCCTCGCCATCCGCAAGTCATAGGGACGCACGCCGACTCGTATGCCCTGGTGCGAGACGTGCGCCAAGTTCCACCCGCCCGGCGAGCTGTCCGACGAGGGCGCCTGCCCCGACTGCGGGACGGTCATCGCCGCCCCCGCCAAGGCCCCGTGGCATTTCAAGCTGCTGGTGGCGGCGCTGGTGATCTACCTGGGCTGGCGGGCGTTCCAGGGCGTGGCCTGGGTCATCCACCAGCTGTAGGTCACCGGCTCCCGCAGCAGGCGAGGGCCCGCCTTCCTGCCTCCGGCACGTCGGCGGAAAGGCGGGCCATCTCGCCGGCCCGGGCGACGACGGTGGCGCCGTCGAGGGCCCGGGCCCGCAGGAGGGCTGCGCCCTCCAGGCCAGGTGGCCGCCGGTTAGACCCCCATTAGGACTCGGCCCCGTCGATCTTGGCGCGAGCCACGACCAGGTCGCCGATCTTGCGGCCCACGTCGAGGCCGACCTCGTCGTACGGCCAGTGGATGCCGGCCCAGATGCGGGACTTGGCCTGGGTCTCGGCCCTCATCTTGAACGTGTCAGCCTGCTGGGGGAACAGGTAGGTCATGACCTGCTGGGCCGCTCCCGCGTACGTGGAGCTGCCCGACATGTAGGCCGGGAACCGGGGGGTGTCGATGGCGGGCTTGAAGGTGGGGTCGAGGCCCAGGTTCTTGATGGACTGCTCCGGCCGGGGGTTCCAGTACGTGAACTTGGTGTCCCAGGAGGCGATGCCGGCGTCGGCCAGGGCGACGGTGACCAAGGCCATGGCCCGGATCGCTCGCGGCACGGTGAGCTGGACGCCGCCCAGGTCGCTCGACACCGCCTTCACCACGTCGCCCTGCGAGACGTCCGCCACGATCCCGGCCGGGAGGGCGGTGCCCTCCACGCCGGCGTAGAACTTCACCGCCTGCGCTTGTTCAGGGGTCAGGTTGTTGTGCTGGTTGATCATGTCCTTGGCGGCGGCGATGAACTCCGGGGAGCCGTAGGCGGGCGGGGGACCGGGGCGGAACTGGCTCCCCGACGTCATCACCCACGTCTTCCACGTGCCCGCCAGGGGCTCGACGGGCGGCGAGACCTGGCCCTCGACCGGCTGCCAGAAGTTCTTGGTGTCGGTGATGCCGGGCGGGCGCTTGCCGTCCCACTTCTTGTCCGAGCCGTCGGCCTTGGCGTAGGCGATCACCTGCTCGGCGGCCTTGCGGCCCAGGTCGAGGCCGGCGGCGACGGCGCTGGGGGTGGCCACGCCCGCGTTCACCCGGGATTGGGCCGCCTCGTCGGCCATCTGCTCCAGGCGCTCAGCCGACTGGGTGGGGTAGAGGAACTCGAGCAGCTTGGAGGCGGCCCCGGCGATGGCGGCGTGGGCCGACGGGTAGGACGGGTCGGGCCCCACGGTCGCGATCGTCGAGACCCCGGTCGGCGCGGGGACGTTGTACTCGTACTTCCAGTGCCAGGCGGCCACGACGGCGTCGTACATGGCCACGTGGACGAGCGCCCCGTTGCGCGACGCCAGCGGCGGGTCCTTGGCGCCCTTGGAGATGAAGTCGAGCAGCGTGTCCGTCCACGGCTTCGAGGGCAGGGGCTGGCCCCACTTAGCGACCTGGTCTCTCACGTCCTTGGTCCGGTTCTTGGCCGCTTTCTTCACCGCGTCCAGATCGGCCTTCGCGGCCGCGCTGCCCTTGATCGGCGGGGGCGCGATCGTGATGTCCTCCACCGACTGGACGATCCACGTCTGCCAGGCACCCGCCGACGGCTCGGCTTTGAGCGAGCCCGCCGCCGTCGTCTTTTTGCCGGAATCGCCGCAGGCGGCCATCCCGCCGCAGAGCACCAGCACGCCCACCGTCGCGGCCACCCGTCTCCGGGCGCGCGCCGTCGTGCCGTCGACCTTCGCCATCACAGCCCCCCTCTGGTCGCCATCACGAGGAACCTACGACATGGGCCGTAACGGGCGCGTAGCCGGGGCCGTAACGCGCCAATTACGGGCGGTCGGTAGATTTCGTTCGATGACCGGCAGCCGGTACCGCGTGGCGCGTGTCCTGCTCCTCGTCGTCTGCCTGGCCGCGGTAACCGGCGCCTGCGGGTCCGGCGCCAAGAAGGTCGCCAGTGGGCCCGACACCACCGTCGCCCCCGGCGGGCCGGATACCACCGACAGCGCGCCGAAGGCCGCGGCGCGCTGGGAGTCGGTCACCACCCTGTCAGGCGCGGCAGGCACGGCGTCGCCGACCTTCGACATCCTCGTCGGCGCCATCCAGTGGCGCGCCCGGTACGACTGCGCCAGCGGCGCGCTCAAGGTCGAGACCACGCCGCCCCCTCGCCGTCCGGGGCCGATCATCGACACGCCGTGCCCCAAGACGGGTGAGGGCTTCTCCATCGTCACCGGTTCGATCAAGCTCACCGTCACCGCCACCGGGCCATGGAAGCTCGTCGTCGACCAGCAGGTCGACACCCCCCTCAACGAGGCGCCCCTGCCGTCCATGGCGACCGCCCGGGTCCTGAGCCAGGGCCCGTTTTACAACGTCGAGAAGAACGGGGAAGGCACCGCGCGCGTGTACCGGTTGGCGGACGGCACGAACGCGCTGCGGATCGAGAACCTGATGGTCAACCAGAACACCGACCTCTTCGTCTGGCTCGACGAGGCGAAGTCCCCCAAGACCAGCAGGGACGTGTCCTCGGCGCAGTACTGGGTCCTCGGCAACCTCAAGTCCACCGTCGGCAGCCAGAACTACACGATCCCCGCCAACATCCCCATCGACCGGGTGAACTCGGTGGTCATCTGGTGCGAGCCGGTGGCGATCGCCTACGCCGCCGCCTCCCTCGCCAAGTAGGGCCGCCTACCGGATGTAGACCGGCGTGCCGATGTGGACCTGGTCGGGGAACCAGTCGGCCGCCGTCATTGGGATGCGCACACACCCGTGGGACGCGGGCTTCTCGGGCACCGACCGCGACCCGTGGATGGCGTAGCCGCCGACGAAGTACTGGGAGTTGTACAGCTGCCCCAGGGCGCTGGTCTCCCAGCCGACCGACTGCGAGTAGATCTTGTAGTCGCCCGTCGGAGTGGGCGTGGCGCTCGTTCCCGACGACACGGCGATGATCTTGCTCACCTGGTTGCCGGTGTAGAGCATGAGGACCTGGCGGCCGAGGTCGATCTCCACCCGGTGGGCGCCGCCCTCGGGCACGAGCGGCTGGGGATCCGTGGCCGTTTGCATCGCGCCCCACAGGCTGGCGTCCACCGTGCCCGTGCGCTTCAGCCGGTTCACCTTCTGGAACGCCATGACCGCCTGGAACGTGTCGTCGTCGTACTTGTCGTCGAGGGCGCCGACGAAATAGTGCAAGGCGTCGAGCCGCTGTTCGAGCAGCTTCACCGCTGGGCCGGATGCGCCCACGTCGAGGTTCTGGACCGCGATGGTCGTGGTCGTCGTCGTGGGCGGCGGGGGCGCCGTTGTGCTCGGGGACTTGAGCAGCGCCGCCAGCAGGTTCAAGATGGTGTTGGGCTGGCTGGGCGGGCGCGTGGTCTTGGCCTGAGCCAGCGCCGGCGCCGCGCCGGCCACGGTCACCAGGAGCCAGACTGCAGCCGCCGCGGCGATCGTCGTCTTCTTGGGCATGCCCCCTCTGTTCCCAACCACCCGCCAGAGCAGTCGTACCGGGATCTAGACTACGCACGACGGGCTGTAGCGCAGCTTGGTTAGCGCACTTGACTGGGGGTCAAGGGGTCGCCGGTTCAAATCCGGCCAGCCCGACGGGAAAGGAGCAGGTCAGACCCACATGCCCGAGCGGGGGCACCCGTTGGGGATGAATTTTCGTGTCAGAGGGGTGGGCCTCTGACCGGTGGACCGTCGTGGTCACCGATGGTCACGAAATGGTCGTAGCGCGCGGGTACCGTGGTGCCCGTGCGAGGGCGGGTGTTCTCGGCGCGATCGGGATCGGCGAGGATCCGTCGGCAAAGGTCGGCCTTCGCGCCGGTAAGCGACATCGAGGCGACCCAGCGGCCGCCGCGGGGGACCAGGGCCGGGACGGGGCTGAGCGGCGCGACCACGAGCCAACCGCCGACGTCGTCGACGTGGGCCGTCATCGGCGGGATGACGAGCGAAGCCCCGTCGACATCCACCGAGCCAGTGGGCGGCACATTCAGTATGATTCCGCCGCCATGAGTAGAGGAAAAGAAGGCGACCCAAGACGGGGAAAAAAAGGCGGCAGATATACTCCGCCTGCTCGTAACAGAACTCCTGACCAACCTGTGCCTATACGAGTTGCGGTAGGCCCAGCTCTAACTGTTAATAATCAAGCACTTACTGCAACCTCCAATTCCAGAGATATTCCTCCAAGGGAACAATTGCCGCAAGAAGATCAGGCCTTTCTCAGGGAGGTAAGTGCAACATTTGGAACAATTGAATCTACTACTACACCGGAGGGTCAAAATCCCAAGGAGAATGGCTTTCACGCCGCGGTGTCAGAAGTAAATGACTATATTCTTGCCTTGCGAGCCAAATTGGATGGAGGGCTCAAGGAGCCTGATCATTCAGACATCGGTAACGCATGGGCAAAGGCAGAACCTACCAGGCCTTCAGTAAAGCGAGTACAACATCTGGCTTACAATTTCTTCAATCTGCCAGGAATAAAGAAGACTTCTCTCGGGATTCATGCGCAGAAGCTGGAAGCGGGATTGCCTCATTTTTGCGGAGTTATTGCCGATTCAATACCGCCAAGCAGCGACTTGTCTGGACACTTTTTCGAAGTTACCAGGTTGATGGAAAATAGTCTCACGATAAGTTTAGATAAAGCGAAACTCGACCAATACCTCAAATTGGGCATGATAATGGGATACAGAACGGCTGGAATGCGATGGCCTGTTGCGTCAGCGTTAAGGCATGTTGCGGGACAAGGGGTTGGAACCTTTGTCGAACAATTAGAGAGCGTTGTTCGCGGGGCGATAGTAGACAGGGTCGATCCATCAGAGCGAGTAAGAACTGAATTTTTAGATAGAGAGGGTACTGTTTATAGACTGATGCGAGTTTCGTTTGACAGAGTTAATGAAGCAGTCAAAGATATCAAGGGGCGATGTATAGAAGATGTCCGAAGAATATTGGCAGAGAAGGATTACTCAACTGGCGCATGTCCCGCCTTATTACCTGTAGATAGCGTAGTTGAAGCTCAAGCTAGAGCTAAACGACCAATTGCATACGAGTATGCAATAACGATTTTAAGACACATACCGCCAAGGCTTTTGCAAAGTGGTATATGATTCTCATATTAGCCAGGAGAGAAAAGCGGTGGTCGGCCAGGGCGCTCTCTTCGAAGTCGACGACCCGCCAGGAGCGACGGCGCCGCCGGGTCCCACACCTGGTTGTAGCCATGGAGGTCGCCGTGTACGAAGACCTGGGGTAGGGCCCAGTCCGCCGCCGAGCACACGGTCGACCTAGTCGCACCACCCCATCACCGAGGCTGCTCGCCCATCTTCGACAAGACGCGGAAAGCGCGTGCGGAGGCGTCCGGTATCCGTTCGCGCCGTCGGACGAACCACGGGGAGATCGCCGCCGACGTCGGCGGCGTCCACGCCATGCGGGTGGACGAAAACGGCTGCGACGCCGAGGGCATCGACGTCGTGGTTCTGCCGGCGACGAACGGCCTCTCGCTGGGAGGCGGAGGCCGATGTCGAAGGCAACGTCGTCGAGGCGACCAAGGCCCTGCGCCTCTAGTGACATTCGAACTCCCGGCTTGGGTGAGCCGCCGTTCCTGCTCGGCAATGGCGGCGAGGAAGGCGACGGCCTCGGCCAGGCGCGGCGTGCCGCCCAGTTGCCGCTCGATGCGCACGCACTCATCGAGGTGCACTCGCGCCGCCCGGTAGTCGCCCCGGCGGAACTCCAGCTGGCCGAGGAACCGCACCGTGCCGGCGACGCCCTTGCGGTTGCCAAGATGGCGGCTGATGGCCAGGCTCTCGCCGAGGTAACGCCGGGCCTCGTCGCCGTCGCCGTCGATGCCGGCCAGCACCCCGAGGTTCTCCAGGACGACGGCGATGCCGTAGATGTTCCCCTGCTCCCGGTAGAGATTCAGGGCCTCCAGCAGCGCCCCACCCGCCTGGGCGACGGCCTCCCGCCCGGAGCGCCCGGCGAAGATCAAATGTTCGACGACGACGCCGACGTTCAGCAGGCCCGCCGCCAGGACGCGGTCGTCTCCGAGCTCCCGGGCGAGCTCGATCACCGAGGTGTACCGCCGGTGGGCCGACGCGAAGTCACCCTCGGCGACGTCGATGTTGGCCAAACCGGTCACCGCGACGGCGACGCCCCGCCGGTTGCCGAGGCGATCGAAGGCCTCCGACGCTTCGCGATGGAACCGGCGGGCGGCCCCGTAGTCGCACTGGCGAAAGGCGAGCACGCCCGCCCCGTTCAGGCACTTCGCCGCCACAACGGACTGCCCGGCCGCCGCCCGAGCGCCGTTTCCAGCCACGACCGGCCCTCCGTGAAGTAGGACCTCACTTCCCAAAATCGGCTCAGGGCTAAGGCGAGCGCGCCGCCACGGGCCGTCGCGTCCGCGGTGGGCGACGCCGCCGCCCAGCCGAGGGCGGCACGCAAGTCGTGTGTTCGAGCTCGAGGGTGTCGAGCCACTTGTCCTGCAGAGGGCCCTCGAGCTCGGCTTCGACGGACTGGGCGTAGCGCGTGAACCAGGCCAGGTGGGCGTCGCGTCCGGCCGCGACCTCGCCCGAGGCCGCCAGCCGCCGGGCCGCGTACTGCCGCGCGGTCTCGAGTAGCCGGTAGCGCATCGTGCCGGCCCGGCCCAGCAGGACGAGCGACTTGTCGACCAGGGCGCTCACGAGCTCGACGACACTCTCGCCTGCGCTCTCGCCGGTGCTCTCGTCCTGCGAGGGGTACATCGCCTCGACGGCGGCGAGGGTGAACCCGCCGTTGAACACCGACAGGCGAGCGAAGAGCACCCGTTCGGGCGCCGACAGCCGGTCCTGGCTCCAGTCCAGGGCCCGCTCCAGCGTCCGGTGGCGCTCGGGGCTGCTGCGCAGCGACTGGGTGAGAACGGGCGCCTGCTCCTCCAGGTACCGGGCGATGTCGTCCAGCGGCACGAGCCGGGCGTGGGCGGCTGCCAGCTCCAGCGCCAAGGGCCGACCGTCGAGCCGGCGGCAGATGCGCACGAGGGCGGACGGCGGCTGGAGGTTGGTGCTGCGGCGCGACGGCCAGCACCCGGTCGGCCAGCAGCCGGACGCTCTCGTGGGCCATCGCCGACTCATCGGCGTCGGCGACGGCGACTCATCGGCGTCGGCGACGGCATCGTCGGCCGCGACCTCGGCCGGCGGGACGTCCAACGTCGGGACGACTCGCACGCACTGGCCGTTGACCCGCAGCGGCTCGCGGCCGGTGACCAGCACCCTCGGCCCCGGGCTGGCCCGCAGCACGTCGCAGACGAGCGATGCACAGGCGTCGAGCAGATGCTCGCAGTTGTCCCGCACGACGACCATGCGGCGCTCGGCGAGGCACCGGACCAGGGACTCCGCGGGCGAGCTGCCTCCAGACTCCGGCAGCCGGAGGGCAGCCAGCACGTGCTGGGCGAGCTGCTGGGCGGCGGTGAGGTCGGCGAGCTCCACCAGCCACACGCCGTCGGGCGTCCCGGCGAGGAGGCGGTGCCCGAACTCAAGCGCCAGCCGGCGCTTAACACCCGAAGGTGTTCTGCAAGACCTCGCCGCCGGGCAGCCCCACCGCGCCGAGGGCCCGGCGGAGGCGGAAGACGATGCCGCGCAGGGCCGACTGCCACGTCTCCGGCAGGTCCTCACCGCCCCAGAGCGCTTCGGCCAGATCGTCGCGCGTGACGGGCCGGTCCCGGTGCAGCACGAGGTACGCCAGCGCCACCCGCCCGAGTGGTCCCGGAACCGGCTCGCGGAACTCACAGCCGCCCACATGAACAGCGACGCCACCCAGAAGGGCGACGTGCATCGCCCGCACCATGAGGGCGAGTGGTCGGCCACGTAACCGCGACGTTGCGGCGCGTCTGGTATCTATGCGCGCATGCGTTCCTCGCCCGTCCCAGTCGCCGCCGCCCTCACCCTCGCCGCGCTCGTCTCGACGGCCGCGCCACCGTCCGCGGGCGCCGCCGCGGCCCTCGCCGGGCGCGTCAGCGCCAACACCCGAGTCAGCGCGGACGACAAGGACCCGTTCCGCGGGGCCGACATCCCCGGCGTAGCCGTCGACCCCTCCGACGCGCGGCACCTGGTGCTCCTCGACGAGAACTTCGTCACCGGGCAGTGCGAGGTCCACGTCACCTTCGACGGTGGCGCCAAATGGGACACGACGGCGCTGAAGGCGCCGGCCGCGTTCGTCAATCCGCCGTGCCAGCAGTTCACATCGGGCGGCTACCCGCACGTGAACCAGTCGATCGCCTTCGGCTCGAACAACCAGGTGTACGCGGCGTTCGACGCGACCACTGGCCCCCGCCAGGTGTTCACCAACCCGAGCAGAGACCAAGGCCAGGCCGACTCCACGCTCGTCGCCAAGTCGTCGGACGGCGGGAAGAGCTTCGGCGTCGCCACCGTTGCCATCGCCGCACCCCCCGGTCCGCAGCCGTACTACGTCCGCGCCGTCCTCGGCGTGCAGCCCCGTCCCGCGGGTGACCGGGTCGTCGTGTCCGCCTGGGGCGTGAACGTCACCTCGGGCGGGCCCGCGGACGGCGCCGGCCAACGGAGCCAGACCATCGCGGTGTCGAACGACGGCGCGGCGACCTGGTCGAAGCCGGTCGACGCAAGCGCCCCCGGGGAGCAGACCCGGGAGCCATCCCCCGCGGTGTTCGGCGCCGACGGGACCATCTACCTGGCGTGGCGGAACCGGGACAACCCCCCCGCCCCGGCCAACGAGGTCGTGGCCAAGTCCACCGACGGCGGCGCGACCTGGACGCGTAACCTGGCCGGCGCCGTAACCGGCCTCGGCCAGGGCCCGAACGGTGGGGCGCAGCAGCTCGCCATCGACCGGTCGAGCGGCGCCCTCTACCTCGTTTACCAGGAGCAGCAGCCCTACGGCGACCAGGACATCTACTTCCAGAAGTCGACGGACGGCGCCGCCACGTGGTCCAAGCCGCTCCGTGTCAACGACGACCCGACCGGCAACGGCGTCCGCCAGCACCTCCCGCACCTCTCTGTCGCTCCCAACGGCCGTATTGACGTGGTGTGGATCGACCACCGCAACGCCTACGTCACACCCGTGGCGCCGGCGCCGCGGGGCGGGGCTGACGTCTATTACGCCAGCTCCACCGACGGCGGCGCCACGTTCTCCGCCAACCGGCGCATCACCGACCGCACCATCAACCAGGACATGGGGCTCATCGGGCGGATCGGCAGCTACTCGTGGTACGGCCCCGTCGTCGCCTCGCTCGGCAACGACGGCGTGTTCTTCGCGTGGTCGGACCCCCGCCAGGGCAACGTCGACACCGACACCACTGACATCATGACCGCCACGCTGAACCTGGGCGCCAGCGACGCCAGCCCGTCGATCCAGGAACTGCCGAAGGCGAGCCCGGCCGACCTCTCGGTCGCCGCGTCGCAGATTGCCTACCCCGGCGGCGCCGAGCGGATCAATTCCCTGCTGACGTCAAAGCTGGTCGTGGTCAACAAGAACGACGTAGCCGCCGCCTGGGCGGGAGCAGTGCTCGCTCGGGACAACGCGACGCCCCTGCTGGTTGTCGATGGGAAAGGCCTCAGCAAGGACGCGAAGACGGAGATCGGCCGCCTCCACCCCACGGGCGTCTACGTCATCGGGGACCAGAAGTCCATCCCAGACAAGCTGGTCTCCGCCATCACCGCGGCAGGGGTGACGTCGGCCGCACCGACCAGCGTGCCGACGACTGCGGCCCCGACCACGACCACGACGGCCGCGGCGAATGCCCCGACCACGGCGGCGACGACCACGACCCTGCCGACGCGCAATCAGTTCGCCGCGAGCAATGTCATCCGTCTCAACGGAGCGACGGCCGCCGAGATCGGCCGAGCCGTCGCCGGCGCCCTCGACATCCGCTCGGACGCCGATCGCAGCAAGGGGACGCCAGCGGTCGCGGCCGCGGTCGTGGTCAATCCCGACAGCCAGGACGGGGCAGCAGCGCTCGGTCTTGCCGCCGCGCTGCGCTTTCCGGTGTTGTTCGTCACCAAGGACGGTGTCCCCGCGCCTACCACCGACGCCATCAGCGCTCTGAACATCCAGAAGACCTACGTCGTGGGCGCCTCCGCATCGGTAAGTGACTCAGTGATGGCGAAACTGCCCGGGGCGACGCGGCTGGGCGGTGCAGACTCTGCGGCCACTGGCATGGCCGTGGCCAAGGAGGCGGCGGCGCGCAACGTGCCGGTCAACGTCGCGTACGTCGCAGATCAAGGCCGACCGGTCGACGCCGCCGTCGCCGCCACAATGGCTGCCCGCAACGGCGGGCTGCTCCTTCTCAGCCCCGGTGCCGAAACGCCAGCGGCCGAGAAGCAGCTTGACGGCCTCGGCCTGACCTCAACGGTCGATCGCATCGTGGTGGTGCGGAGCTCGACCTCGACCGCTGTGCCCTGGGCCGTGATCATCGTGAGCGTCCTCTTGGCCGTCCTCGGCATCGCTTTGCTGGTCCGCGCCGCCGGAAAGCGACGGTCCCAGCCGCCGACAGTGGCCGCGTCGACCACAGCGGCAGGACCCGGGAGCCGGCCGTAGACCCAGGTCCGCCCCGGGCAGAGGAACGGCGAGCTCCCGGCAGCGGTGGCAACGGCTGCACCGAGTAACGGGCTCGCGTGGGCGGGCGGGCCGTCGGCAACGAAGGATCGCCACTCCGCACCGTGTCGTTTGATCGGAGCGTCGCCCTCCTCGGATGACTCTCGAAGCGATTGCAGCCGACTCCGCCCCGCAAGCCGATCCCCAAATGGGACAGCAGGAGTGCGGCCGGCAACCGATGATGGCGTTTCATCGTGTGCGGGCACGCCGGACCATGCCTATCGTCACGGGCACCGACGGTAGCGGCGCAATGGGGCGGCGGAAAAGGCCAGGGCGGACGCCAACACGCGCCACGTCTCACCGGCGGGTCCTCACCCGGATCGCCTCGGTTGGGCCAAGTCCACCGACGGCGGTGCGACGTGGGCGCGCAACCTGGCCGGCCCCGTGACCGGCCTCGGCCAGGGCCCTGCTTGCTGCGTGAGTCGTCTTTACACTCGCCGACGTGAAGATCGAGGTCGAGCTACCGGACGACGTCGTCCGCCGCCTGCAGGCTGAGGCAAAGCGGCGCGGGGTAGGCGTGGACGAGGGGATCGCATCACTCGCAGCTCGCGTGCCGGCCTTCGTCGGCGTATGTGCATCAGATGTCCCGCGCCGACAGAATGTCGTCGAGCACGACTTGGCGGTTGACGCCCAGTAGGTCGGCGAACAGCCGCAGGTCCTCGTGCTCGGCACGGGATAGGACACCGTCCTCCATTGCCGCCTCGACCAGGCCGGACGTGTACGCGCGGTGGATCTGGGCGAGGTCGGCCATGCTGAGGCCCCACGAGCGTGCAAGTTGGCATAGCGCCACTGCCTCGTCCGCGCTAACGGTCCGGTCCTCGATGGCCTCGTCGAGTAGCTCGGTGTAAGCCAGCACGGCCTCAGCGTCGGCGTGGGGCGGAACCATGGCGGCCGGCAGTCGCACAACGAGCCGGCGGAGTGGGGGAGCCGGACGCTCGTCGGCTGGCTTGGGACGGACCAACACGCGCCCCGTGGAGGCGATCGCCGGCAGGGCCGATCGTGGGATCGGTACGGGCACGGGCACGATGATCTCCCGCTCATAGGCGGCGGCGAGGAGGAAGGCGAGGAGGCGGGCAGCCGCCTCGGCGTCAACGAGCGCGGCGTGGCCCTGCTCGTGTGGCACGCCGAGGTTGGCGCAGCACGCCCGCAGCGAACGGCTCACGCCGAAGTCCAGCCGGGAGGACAGCTCGAGCGTGCAAAGCCACTCGCACGACACGGAATGGCCCAGCCTCCGGTACTCGGCTTCGATGAAGGCGAAGTCGAAGCGAGCGTTGTGTGCGACGAGCACGGCTTCGCCCAAGCGGTCTGCCAGGTCGCCGGCAATCTCGGCGAACGTAGGTGCACCCTCGACGTGGCGGGTGAGGATCCCGTGCACTCGGGTGCCGCGCACAGGCCGGGCGGGGTCGACCAGTGTCGTCCACTCGCTGACGACCTTGCGGTTCTCGTCCAGGCGGACCACCGCCAACTCGACCACGCGGTCGCTCCCTGGGCGCAGCCCAGTCGTTTCCAGGTCGATCACTGCGAACATGCCGTCGGCCTCGCTATGGTCCCGGCGGAAGGGAGGCCTTTACACACTGCTCGGAGCCGCAGTGCAGGCACTCGACCTGGCGGTGCGGGGCGTCGCCGCCGACCGAGTGCAGGACGCCGGTGTCGATAGCGAAAGGTTCGCCGCCCTCGAAGCACATGTAGTCGATCGCCACGGCCGCCTCCCTGTCCCCGCCGTTTGCTATCGAAACCCACCCTATGTGGTCTGGCGGGCGCGCCTACCGCCCAATTACCCGACCCTCCATCGGGTTCGAACCGCGGGCGTCGACTTAGGATCACCGCGTGCAGTTGCGCCGCAAGCGGTTCGACCAGGCGGCTGAGGTTCGCGAGGCGGAGCTCACCCGGGTCGAGCTCGTCGAGCTCGGCGAGCTGGCAGTCGGGCGGGTGGCGTTCCAACCGGGTTGGCAGTGGTCGAAGCACGTCAAGCCGATCGCGGAGACCGATTACTGCCAGGTGCATCACATCGGCTATGTGATCTCCGGCCACCTGCATGTCGAGATGCACGATGGCGCGACTGTCGAGCTGGTGGCGGGCGACGTGTTCGAGGTGCCCCCTGGGCACGACGCGTGGGTGGTTGGTGACGAGCCGTGGGTATCGGTCGACTACGCCGGCCGCCGCCTTTTCGCCAAGCCGACGAATGACTTCGCCGACCGGGTTCTGCGCACGGTGGTGTTCACGGACCTCTCGAAGTCGACCGAAACACTCGGCCGGCTCGGGGACACTCGGTGGCGGCTGCTGCTGGCCGAGCATAACCAGCGCGCCCGATTGGCGATGGAGCGCTTCTCCGGTCGCGAGGTGGATTCCGCGGGCGACGGTTTCCTCGTCCTGTTCGACAGTCCCGCCGCCGCGGTCAGCGGCGCCGCGGCCATGATCGACGCCGCCGCCAGTCTCGACCTTACGGCGCGCGCCGCCGTCCACACCGGCGAGGTCGAGCTGCAAGGTGACCAGGTGCGCGGCATCGCCGTGCACCTCACGGCGCGCGTCCTCGGCTTGGCCAGGCCGGGTGAGGTTCTGGTGACGTCGACCGTGCAAGAGCTCCTCGCCGGCGCTGGATTGGTGTTCGAAGGGCGTGGCGAACACGAGCTGCGGGGGATCACCGGCCGCCGGTCCCTCGCCGCCCTCGTCCGCTGACCGCCCCTGCGCTACCTTCCCGGGACGTGGGGGGAGAGCAGGCGTTCCAGCGCGTGACCTTGTTCGCCGAGCTCTCGGCCAACGACGTCGCGGCCATCACCCGGGCAGCCCGGCCGGAGTCGGCGGCGGCAGGGGATGTGCTGTGCCGAGAGGGTGAGCCCGGTCACGATTTCTACGTGATCGTCGACGGAGAGGCGACCGTCGACCGCGGAGGGCGGCTCCTGCGGCGCATCGGCCCCGGCGACTCGTTCGGCGAGTTGGCGTTGCTGGATCGCGGCCCGCGATCGGCGACGGTGACGGCCGCCACCGACCTGCGGCTGCTACGCCTCGCGGAGCTCGACTTCAGCGCCTTGCTCGACGAGGTCCCCGCCTTGGCCCACAAGCTTCTCGCCGCCCTGGCCCGCCTGCTGCGTGAGGCCGAGGCACGGTCGGACGCGGCCGGCTAGACGGCGGCTCGCCGATGGTCCTCGAGGGTGCGCTCGCCGCGTGGTCCGCGGCCGTCGGCCACGAGCACGTCGACGCGACCCCTGCGGTGCTCGACGCCGCATCCCGGGCCACCTACGCGACGAGGGCGCGTCCGAGCGCCGTTGTCCGCCCGGGGACGGTCGCCGAGGTGCAGGCCTGTGTGCGGGTCGCGGCCGGAAGCGGTGTCCCGCTCTGGCCCCTCAGCACCGGCAAGAACTGGGGCTACGGATCGCGCGTCCCGGGTGCGGACGGGGCGGTCATCCTCGACTTGAGCCGGCTCCACCGCATTGTCCAGTACGACCCCGAGATGGGCTTCGTCACGGTCGAACCCGGTGTGACCCAGGCCCAGCTGCACGCCTTCCTGGCCGACCAGGGCGGCACGCACTGGCTCGACGCCACCGGCTCGACTCCCGACGCCAGCCTCATCGGCAACATCATGGAGCGGGGCTTCGGTGTCACCCCGTACGGCGATCACGTCGGGCGTGCGACTGGCTACGAGGTCGTCCTCGCCGACGGGAGCCTCGTCCACACCGGGTTCGGGGCGTGGCCAGGCGCCCGGACCGCGGCGCTCGACCGATGGGGACCCGGGCCGTCGCTCGAGGGCCTGTTCAGCCAGACGGGCCTCGGCGTCGTGACCAAGCTGAGCGTCGCCCTGATGCCCAAGCCCGAGGGCGCCAATTCGGGGTTCCTCGACATCCACGGCGAGGAGACCCTCGCCGGCGCCATCGACGCCATGCGCCGTCTGCAGTTGGAGGGGACGGTGCGCTCGGCGCCGTGGTTCGGCAATGTGTACCGGCTGCTCGGCGTCGTCATGCGCTTTCCGTGGTCGACCACCGCGCCCCCGCTCCGGCCCGAGCAGGCGCACGCCCTGGGCCGGCAGGCCGGGATCCCGCCCTGGACCGGCACGTTCGCGATCTACGGGACGGATCGTCAGTTGGCGGCCGCTCGCGACCGGGTCCGCGACGTGCTCGGGTCGGTCGGGGTGCAGCCCGCGTTCGTCGACACCGAGGCGCTCCAGTCGGCCCCGCCCACCGGGCGACGCAGCGTCGAGCACGCCATGCACCGCGGCTACACGGGCGGTCTGATCAACGCGGTGCGGCGCGCCTACTGGCGCAAGCGCACGGCGCCGGGGACCGACGCCGACCTCGACGCCGACAGTGTCGGGTTCATCTTCGTGAACGCCAGTGTGCCGTTCCGGGGCGCAGACGTCGTCGAAGCGGCACGGATCGCGGAAGAGGTCGTGATCGACGCCGGCTTCGAGCCGTCGCTCAGCTGCCACTCGATCCGGGAGCGGGCGCTGGTCATGCTCATGACCGTCAGCTACGACCGGGATGTGCCCGGCGAGGACGAGCGGGCCCAGGCGACGCACGACGCCCTCGCGGAGCGATGGATGTCGCGGGGGTGGTACGCGTTCCGGCTCGGCCTGCACTCGATGCCCCTTTTTGAACGGGCCGAGCCGTCCGACCGGCGGGCGGTCGAGGCGATCACGCACGCGCTTGACCCGGCAGGCGTCCTCTCGTCGGGCCGCTACCGGGCGCCCTGAGGGGTCAACCGACGAGCGTGTCTTCGGGCACGACCGGCGGATGGACCCGCACGAAGTGCTCCCGCCCCATCATCTCCCGGAGCATCCACTTTGGGAACATGCTCGGGTCGATCGGGTACTGGGTCCGGTGGGCCGCGATCGCCTCGATCTTGCGGTCCAGGAACCCGGACACGTCGATCACCGTCGTTGCCGTATCGCGTGCGCCGGGCGCCCCGAGGCCTCCCCGGCCTGGCGCGGCGTTCGGGCCACGCAGGCCTGGCTCGACGGGGTCGAGGTTCGACGCTGTCCCGCGCCCGGCGTAGAGCGTGGCGACGCCCGGCGAGAAGACCATGCAGGTGACGCTGTCGACGGCCACGACATGGGCCGTCCGCAGCGTGTGCCGGGCCAGCGCGATCTCGCCGAAGAACTCACCCGGTCCCATGCGGCGGATGTAGGTGCGCGGGCCGGCGTCCTGGTCCTGGAAGACGTCAGCGTGCCCCGACAGCAGGAGGTAGAGGCTCGTGCCCGGCTCGCCCTGCTCGATGATCGAGACGCCGGGCGGGAACCAGCCGAGCTCGATCTCATCGGTTGCGTATCCCAACGCCGACGTTTCCCGAGCGAACAGGGAGAAGACACGGGCGAAGTCCTCCGGCCCCCGGAACCGCTCGTTGAGCTCGACGAGCCAGTGGGACAGCCGATCGAGCAGGAGCAGGCAACTCCGTGGGAAGTGCGAGTGGAAGAGCCGACCCCGCGGCCCGCCCGGGCGGCCCAGGAAGGCCGCCGTCGCGACCTCGCCGATGGTGATGTGGTCCGGGTGGCCGTACGCGCCGTCGGCGCCGAAGGTGATGACGACGTCGGGATTGACCGCCTCGATCTCGGCCGCGACCTCGTCCGTCAGCGCGGCCCGGTCGAGATCGCGCAGAGTGCCGTCGATGTGGTCGAGGAGGTCGATCCGCTGGACGCCTAGGGTCGCGGCTGCCCGCCGGAGCTCGGCCTCTCGGACCTGGCCGAGCGTCGCCCGGGTGGCGACCGATGCATCGCGGATCTGCCCGGCCTCACCCCGGGTGGCGGTCAGGATCGTCGCCTGGGCCCCGCCGGCCACGTACTTCGCCAACGTGCCGCCGCAGCAGAAGACCTCGTCATCGGGATGGGCGAAGACGGCAAGGATCCGCAGGGCGGCCATTGGTGGTCAGGGGCGCGCCGCTCGACATGCGAGCACGTTTCCCCATCCCCCTTTCAATCCGTGCGTGCGGTTTTCCCGCACACGGCTTACCGACGGTCTTCTGGACATGGTTACG
>JAHFUQ010000166.1 GCA_023265045.1 Acidimicrobiia bacterium | reverse complement strand
CTGGTGGCGAGGACCGGCCTGGCCTGGGGGCACCGCGCCCTCGACGGCTGGCGCGGCGCGCGGCGCCAGCCGGCCCGCGCCGTCGCGGGCGCCGATCACGCCGAGTAGGTTGGATCGGCCATGGCCAAAACCACCACCCGGAAGGTCACCAAGGTCGCCCGCACCGGCGGGGGCCGGACGTCGAAGCGCGGCCAGACCTCCTGGTTCTTCCCCACCGTGATCACCCTCACCGTGATCCTGGGGACGTTCCTCATCGTGTTCTCGCGTTCCCAGCGCCAGCCCGACACCAGCCGCCCCCGCATCGGCGCCGACCACTGGCACGCCGCCATCGGGTTCGACATCTGCGGCACCTTCGCCGGCAACGTGGCCGACAACGGCCAGGACCCGCTCGGCATCCACACCCACGGCGACGGCATCGTGCACATCCACCCGTTCAGCTCCCAGGCCGCGGGCAAGAAGGCGGTCCTCAGGGTGTGGTTCGACACCCTCGACGTGAAGGCCACGGCGACCGAGCTCAAGCTGCCGGGCGAGGAGTCGTCCCACAAGGACGGCCAGAAGTGCGGCGACCAGAACGCGACCCTCATCACCAAGGTGTGGGACACGCGCGCATCCTCCGACTCCGGCCGCATCGTGAGCGGCGATCCGGGCAGCATCCGCCTGAAGGACCAGCAGCTCATCACCATCGCCTTCGTCCCCGAAGGCACGGACATCCCCAAGCCGCCCTCGCAAGCGCAGCTCGACAACCTGAGCGACGTCGCCGGCGCCACCACCACGGTGCCGGGCGCGACCACCCTGCCGGGCGACACCTCCACGTCGAGCCCGCCCACGTCCAGCTCACCCACGACCGCGGCCGCGCCGACCACCACCGCCCGCCCGTGAAGGCGGTCGTCCTGGTGGGCGGCGAAGGCACGCGCCTGCGCCCGCTCACCCTGACGGTCCCCAAGCAGATGTTGCCGATCGCCGAGGTGCCGATGATCGAGCGCGTGCTGACCCACCTGGCGGCCCACGGGGTCACCCACGCGGTGCTGTCCCTCGGCTACCGGCCCGCGCCGTTCATCGAGCTGTTCCCCAACGACCGCTTCGGCGACATGGCCCTGCAGTACGCGGTCGAGCCCGAGCCGCTCGACACCGCCGGCGCCATCCACTTCGCCGCCACCGAGGCGGGGATCGGCGAGACCTTCCTGGCCCTGAACGGCGACAACCTCACCGACCTCGACATCACCGCCCTGGTGGCGTTCCACCGCGAGCAGGGCGCCGAGGGGACCATCCACCTCGCGCGCGTCGAGGACCCGTCGGCGTTCGGCCTGGTGTCGACCGACGACCACGGCCGGGTGGAGGCGTTCGTGGAAAAGGGGCCGAGGAACAACTCGGTGCCGCCCCACATCAACGCCGGCACCTACGTGCTGGAGCCCTCGGTGCTCGACCGGATCCCCGCCGGGCAGCGGGTGTCGATCGAACGCGAGGTGTTCCCGGCCATGGCGGGCGACGGCCGGCTGTACGGCCGGGTGTCCGGCGAGTACTGGACCGACACGGGCACTCCGGCGCTGTACCTCCAGGCCCAGCTCGACTTCCTCGACGGCCTACGCCCGCCCCCGCCGGCGCCCGGCGCCCACCTGCGCCCGGGCGCGGTGTGGGTCCTGGGCGAACCCGTCATCGACGGGCTCGTGATGGGGCCTGCCCTCGTCGGCACCGCCGCCTTCGTCCACGGCGACGCCCGCGTCGAGCATTCGGTCATCGGCGCCGGGGCCCGCGTCGCGGCCGGGGCGACGGTGTGCGACTCGGTCCTGCTACCGGGCGCGTCCGTGCACGCCCGGGCCGTGGTCAACGGGTCGATCGTGGGCGAGAACGCGGTGATCGGCACGGACGCCCGGCTGGCGGCGATCTGCGTGATCGGCGCGAACGTCGAAGTCGAGGCGGGCCGTACCCTCGAGGACGAGCGCGTCCCGGCCGGGGCTCGCTGATGCACGCCCTGGTGACGGGCGGTGCCGGGTTCATCGGCTCGACCCTGGTCGACCGGCTGCTGGCCGAGGGGTGGACCGTCGACGTGGTCGACGACCTCTCCACCGGCTCGCTCGCCAACCTGGCCGACGCCCGCGCCAACCCGTCGCACGACTTCTCGTTCCACCGCATCGACATCCGGTCCGAGGCGCTGTGCGAGCTGATCGAGCACCGCCAGCCCGAGGTCGTCTTCCACCTGGCCGCCCAGGCCGATGTGCGAGTGTCGGTGGCCCGGCCCGCGTTCGACGCCGAGGTCAACATCGTCGGGACGCTGAACGTGCTCGAGGGGGCGCGCGCCGCGGGGACCCGCAAGGTCGTGTTCGCCGCTTCCGGCGGGACCTTGTACGGCGAGACCGACAAGCTGCCGCTGCGGGAGTCGGCCGAGCAGCGGCCGCTGTCGCCGTACGGCGTTTCCAAGAAGGCGGCCATCGACTACCTGGTGGCGTACCGGGCGCTGCACGGCATCGAGTCCACCGCCCTGGCCCTGGCCAACATCTACGGGCCGCGCCAGGACCCCCACGGCGAGGCGGGCGTGGTCGCCATCTTCGCCGGGCAGTTGCTCAAGGGGGAGCAGTGCAAGATCTTCGGCGACGGCCAGCAGACGCGTGACTTCGTCTACGTCGACGACGTGGTGGACGCCTTCTCCCGAGCCGCCACCCGCGGCGACGGCCTGCTCATCAACATCGGCACGGGCACGGAGACCTCGGTCAACCAGCTGTACTCGACCATGGCCTCGCTGGCGGGCGTCGAGACCCCGCCCCGCTACGAGCCGGCGCGCCCGGGCGAGCTGCGCCGATCCGCCCTCGACCCCGGCCGGGCCGGGGTGCAACTGGGCTGGAAGCCGTGGACCGCGCTCGACGAGGGCGCCGGCGCGGTGCTGCGCTGGTTTCGCGATCGCTCGCTAGGCTGAGCCCCCCGAGGAAGGCCACCGATGTCGACGACGCCCTCTTCCAGGACGCACCGCGGCCGCCCGCCGGTCGGCGTCCCGGTGGGTCCAGCCCCGTCCGTATCCCGCCGGGGCGGCCTGGCGGGGGCGCTCCTCGACCTGCAGCGCCAGGCGGGCAACCGGGCGGTGACCCAACTCGTCGCCCCGAGGCCGGTCGCCCAGCCGATCGTCCAGCGCACGCTCGCGTCCGATTTGAAGGGCTTGCTCAACACCCCCCCGGTCAACCCCAGCGACCTCGCGTCCAAAGTCGCACTGGCGGGGGATCCAGACCGCAGAGACGCCGCCGTCGACAGGGACCTCATCGACCTGGCCAAGGCCAAGCTCGGCGCCGACGAGTTCGGGAAGCTGCTCCGGTCCCTGCAGGTGCAAACCGCGCTGACCGGGTCGAAGCTGAGCGGCGCCCCCAGCACCGACGTGGCGGCCGACCAGGTGCAGGATGAGCTCAAGGCGAAGTTCGGCAAGTTCATCCGCTCGGGCGCGCAAGGGGCCGGGTTCCTCAAGGAACGGGTCGTGATCCTGTCGACGAAGGATTTCACCGATCTGGCCGTCGCGCTCTACCCCGGCAAGTCCGCCGGGGATTTCGCCACGGTCAGCGGCTTCAACATCCACGACTCGGTCTTCGTCGACGAGGGCAAGACCACCGACCTCGGCACCCTGATCCACGAGGCGACGCACCTCTTCGCCCCCGACGATTTCGCCACGACGTTCGGCACCGACTTCAACGAAGGCGCCACCGAGCTCTTCGCCCGGAAAACCATGGCCGCTATGGGCCTGACCCTCGCCCGCACCAAGTACCAGATCGAGTTCCTCGCCGTCCACGGGTTCGCGGCGTACATCGGCGAGGAACCTCTCGCCCAGGCGTACTTCGCGGGCGACATCGAAGCGTTGCACCTCGCCTTCGTGGCCAAGCGCGCCGTGGGTTCAACGCCCCATGCGGCAGAGATCGAGTGGGGCACGTTCAAAAAGGCGCGCGACACCGACGCGCTCGCCCGCGAGTTCGTGGCCAAGGGGATGCTGAGCGGGGAGCACGCCGGGACGACGACGTTGCTCGTGGAGATCAACAAGATGCAGAGGGATGTCTTCGCCTCGGACCTCAGCGCCATGAAGAAGTTCATGCCCGTATCGCAGAGCCCGACGATGACCCAAGCGAACAACATGCTCGGCGACGCCTTCGTGCGGGCCAACGAGGTCTATACGGGAAAAAAGGCCGCCCAGGCAAGTGGCGACTACAACGTTGCGGCCCTAAAGGTGGAGATCGAGGAGCGTCAGGCCTTGATACAGCGGATCTCCGCGACCCTCGGCGCGATAGCGACGCTCGACAACAAGAAGGCGAATGCGCTCGGGAAGACCTTTCTCGCTTCCTGTGCCGCACCAATCGCGAAACAGGTCCTCGTCGACGCCGACCGGAACTACGTCCTAGCGCTCGTCGCCGCCACCCAGGCCGACGCCGAGAAGAAGCGGCTGGCCGAGGAGCGCAAGCAGCAATACCTGGCCAAGAGGCAGGGCACGGGCGTCAGCAGCACCAAGTAAAGACGGGAGGCGGCCCCTCAGGGCCCCGCATCGGGCGTCGCTGCCAGGCGGAGGGCGGGGGACGCGTCCGGCAGGAAGGTGACGACCTGGGGGCAGCGCACGCAGGCGGCCTTGCCCTCCTGGCGGTGCCACCGGCAGTCGGCCCGGATCGCACAGCGCGGCACGACCCCGACGACGGGCGGCAGGAGGGCCACGATCCGGGTCGCGAGCCGGCAGTCCTCCCCGTCGAAGTGCACGCACCGCGACTCCTCGCACGTCGCCGCCATCCGCAGGACCTCCGTGGGCGGCGCCGGCGCGGCCATGGCCAAGACCTCGGGCGTGGCCTCGACCGACCGGTCGAGGTAGGCCGTCAGGGGGCCGTCGATTCCGGGGTGGCGGACGCCGAACACGCGGCAGTTCTCCATGTCCGGTTGCGCGCTCGGGCAGGCCGCAGGAGTCGGCCGGGGCTCCATGGCTCCGACGGTCAGAACTCGACCGGGCTTTGGGCGATGAACCCCACGATGATGTGCCCGCCGCTGAGGAAGGCGGCCGGGCTCAACTGGCCCTGCCCCGCGCCAAGGGTCTTCGAAACCTGGGCCGTCACCTCAGCCGCGGCTTTCTGGACCGCCCCCATGTCGGTGACGGCGCCTCGCAGCATCCGGCCGATCAGGGTGCCGGGCCCTGCGGCCAGGCCTTTGCCCGCCACCAGATCGTGCTTGCCGAGCACATCCGCCACGGCTGCGTCCACGGCATGGGACAGATCCGCAGCCTTGATCGAGAACGCCTTCATCTCTTCAGACATCGTTCTCCCTTCCGTCGCGTACCGCCGAGGGTAGCGGCTTGGGCCCGCGCCTCAGTCGCGGGCGGCGCGTGAGCCGCGCCTACGATCGGGGGTCCGATCGGCGGGGGCCGGATCAGCGACCGAAGGAGGCGCGGTGCCCGCGACGCGCAAGCGACGCGCAGTCAACAAGGCGGCGGAAACGGTCCCGTTCTGGTACCACTCCATCGACCTGTTCGACGGGATCGCCAGCTCCGGCCAGAAAAAGGCCGACGAGCTTGCTCGCGATTGGGCCGCCCTGGGCGTCCCCGACCTGCGGGGCAAGTCGGTGCTCGACGTGGGGGCGTGGGACGGGTACTTCTCGTTCCGGGCCGAAGAGGCGGGCGCCGAGCGGGTCGTGGCCCTCGACCACTACGCCTGGTCCATCGACTTCGCCCGCCAGCAGGACTACCTCGACGAGTGCAAGTTCAACGGCGTGGCGCCGGCGCCGTTCCACACCATGCCGTCGATGTGGAAACCCGACGAGCTGCCCGGCAAGGTGGGGTTCGACACCGCCCACCGGGCCCGGGACAGCAAGGTCGAGAGCGTGGTCGGCGAGTTCATGACCATGGACCTGGACCGGCTGGGCCGCTTCGACGTGGTGTTCTACGTGAACGGCTTCTCCCGCACCCGTCACCCGCTGCTCGCCCTCGAGCGCCTGGCCAAGGTGACCAACCAGGTGCTGCTGGTGCAGACCGAAGCGGTCGTCGTCCCCGGTTTCGAGCACAAGTCGTTCTGCGAGTTCTTCGAGACCAACGAGCTGAAGGCCGACATGGGCCTATGGTGGGCGCCCAACCGCCGGGCCCTCACGGGCATGTGCCGGGCGGTGGGCTTCACCAAGGTCGAAAGCCGAGACGACGCCCGGTCGCGGCCGCCCCGCAACGACGCCCTGCACCGCTACCCCCTGGTGCTCAGGGCGTGGAAGGGCGGGCCTTCAGCCGCACCAACAGGGCCGCCCCCTCCCGACTGACCCCTTCCACCCGCTCGGGCGGGAGGGCGGCCACGATGCGGGCCGCGGCCGCCTCGTCCTCGAAGGCGACCCCCGGGCCGGTGAGGTCGGGGTCCACGGAGGCGGTGCGGATGACGATGTACCGCACCCCGAGGTCGTCGAGCAGCTTCAGGGCCACGGGCGACGCCGGGCCCCCCTTAGCCAGCCCGTTGAACTGGTCGATGGCGACCTCGTAGTCGGGCGGGCTGTATCCGGAGTAGCCGTTGACGCGGGGCTTCCAGTCGATCGGCGTCAGGGACAGGCGCGGCGCCTCGACGTAGGCCCAGTACGGCCCCCGGGTGTCGCCCATGGGCAGCTCGACGACCGGGCCGTCGGGCAGGCGCGCCAAGGCGTGGTTGACGGCGGTGACGGCGGGGCGGTTCACGACCGGCGCCATGCCGATGCGGGCCTTGTACTCGGCCAGCAGGACGACGGCCGCGACCGCGGCCACGCCCAGGCGGGCGGCCGCGGCGCGGCCCCGGACCAGCCGGTCGTACCCGGCGGCCGCCAGCAGGGCCAGGCCGAGCAGCGGGACGACGGTGAAGCGCCCGAAGGCACGGATGGACCGGAACCCCGGGAACTTGCCCACGATGGCGAACGGCAGCGGGACCTTGTGGCCGAACACGAACTGGTACTTCCCGAACGCCAGGATCAGCGCCGGAAGGCTCCCCAGCACGACGAGCAGCAGGGCTCGGCGGCGCAACCGCT
>JAHFUQ010000165.1 GCA_023265045.1 Acidimicrobiia bacterium | reverse complement strand
ACGACCAGTCGACCGAGCTGATCCTCAGCCACCACCGGGGGCCGGCGAGCCCCGAGACGCACGTCGTCCTCGTCCTGCGCGGCACCACCCCAGGCGCCACGACGCCGCCCCCAACTCCGACCCCCCCTCCCCCCGCGACGCTGCCCGAGACCAACGGCGCCGAGGACATCTATGTCACCGACCTCACCGTCCCGGCGTCGCCGGCGATCGGCTGGGTGACCGAGCGGCTGGCGTGCCCGCCCGCGTTCGTTCCGTGCCTGGGCGACGCCTTTCAGCCGGCCGTCTCCGCCGACGGCAATGCCGTCGCCTGGCTCTCCGGCAGCCCCGACTTCGTGCCCGGTGACACCGAGTTCTCCCTCGACGTCTTCGTCCGGGACACGGTGAGCGGCCCGCTCGGCGCACCCGCTCCCGGGCCGATCCGCCAGGTCCCGAGGCCGTCCCAGAATGCCGTTCCCGCACGCCCCTCCGTGTCGCGGGACGGCACCCTGGTCGCGTTCTCGGCCCTCGACGAATCCGGCATCACGGCCCGGCCCGGGCCGGCCGCCCTCGGCGGCCCCAACCCCGGCCCGTCCGTGACGCTCGGCCCGCCCCTGCCCGCCAGCCTGCGCCCGCCTCCGCCAGCGGCGCCGGCGGGGCCTGTCCGGCTGGCCACGGGCGCGTTCGCCCTCCTCCCGTCCGAGGACGAGCAGGTCTACGTCGCCCAGTTCCCGAGCGCCGCCACGTTCACGCCTGCGTCGCAGGACTACGGGACGCTCGCGCTCAACCCGCCGGCCAGCCCGTCGCAGTCCTTCACGCTCACGAACTTCGGCGCCGGGCCGTTGACGGTGACGGGCGTGAACCTCCTGGGGCCCAACCCCGGCGACTTCGAGATCACCGGCGGCAACTGCGCCGGGGCGACGTTGCACCAGAACCAGTCCTGCAACGTCTCCGTGCGTTTCAAGCCCACCGCGACCGGCGTCCGATCGGGAACCCTCGCGATCACGTACCTCAACGGGACGACCGCCGGCCAGGCCGCCGCCACCTTGACGGGAACAGGGACCGCAGCCCCGATGACGTTCACGGTCAATCCCGCGGTGCTCGACTTCGGCACGGTGGCGCCCAGCGTGGCGTCGGGGCCCAAGACGGTGACGATCACCAACACGGGCAGCGTGACCGCCTCGCTCGGTGCGTTCACGTTGACCGGGCCAGACGAGTCCAACTTCTCCGTCACCGCCAACACCTGCGGCGCGACCCTCGGCGCGGGCGCGTCCTGCACGGTGACGGTCGTCTTCACCCCCAATAGCGCCGCCGCCAAGGCGGCCCAGCTGAACGGGTCGGTCGCAGGCACGCCGTTCTCCGTCGTCCTGGCCGGCAACAGCGCGACCGGCGCCGGCGCCGTCGACGTGAGCCCCAAGCCGCTCACGTGGGGCGACGTCCCGGTGGGCACGACCTCGCCGCCCAAGGACCTGACGGTGAAGAACACGGGGACGGGCCCGTTGACGATCGTGAACGCAAAGGTCACCACGGGCGGTTCGGAGTACCTCATCGCCGGCGACCAGTGCTCGGGCAAGTCATTGCCGCCCAACGCCACGTGCGCCATCACGATGGTGTTCACCCCCGCAGCGGTCGGCGACCGGGCCGGCGAGGTGACCCTCCTCTCGAGCGCAGGGACGACCAAGGCCGCCCTGGGCGGCAAGGGCGTGGCGCTGGCGATCGCCATCGACCCCAACCCGGTGGACTTCGGTTCGGTCGCGGTGGGTGCGGACGCGCCGGAGAAGGTCGTGACCCTCACCATCGCCGGTCAGGTGGCGACCCCGAACGGCACCTTCGCCATCAGCGGGCCGAACTCCGACGAGTTCAAGATCAACAGCCGCGAGTGCTCAGCGGCGCTGCCCGACGGCACCAAGTGCACCGTCCGGCTCGGCTTCAAGCCGGGCGAGGTGGGCGAGCGCACCGCCAGCATGGTCGGCACGTTCGGCGCCAGCCTCACGCCCTTCAGCGTCGCCCTCAAGGGCGCGGGCGGGGTGCCCGTCCCCTCCATCACGCCCAGCCCCGTCGACTTCGGCGCGGTGCTGCTCGGCGCCGTTTCCGGCGAGGTGGCCGTGACCGTAGCCAACAGGGGCGACGGCAAGCTCGACGCCGGGGCGGCCGCCGTCAGCGGCGACCACGCCGCCGACTTCACCTTCGTGGCCGACAACTGCAACGGCAAGACCCTGCTCAGGGACCAGAGCTGCACCATCGTGCTGCGTTTCAGCCCTGCGTCGGCCGGGGCCCGGGCGGCGACCCTGACGGTCCCCGGCGTCGGCGACGTTGGCCTGAAAGGCACGGGCGGCACGCCCCCCACGGCCGCGCCTGCACCCGCGCCGACCCCGACTCCTACCCCGACGCCCGCTCCGGTGCCCACACCGACCCCCACACCCACGCCGGCGCCCGGTCCGACGACCCCGGCGGCCACGGCCCTCATCCGCCTGTCCCGGTCGCTGGCCCAGCCCGGCGAGGTGATCACCGTCGACGGGAGCGGGTTCCGCCCCAACACCCAGGTGCAACTGCGCTGGGTGCTGAGCCCCCTCGACCCGCTGGGACGGGTGATCGCGCTGACGACGGTCACCACCGATGCGGCCGGCGCCTTCACGGGTGTGCCGGCCGTGATCTTCCTCAACGACCCGTCCGGGCCCCGGCTGATGGAGGCCAACGCCGGCCCCGACCAGATGGCCTCGGCCTCGTTCCTCGTGGTCCCGGCCACCATGCAACGCTCGGACAACGCGGCGCTGAACCCCGCCCGCACGCAGATGCTGTACCGGAGATAGTGCCCCTGGATACCCCCAACTCAGCGAAGGGCCGGGCTACGATCGCTCCCGGGTTAGCTCGTGGGCGATGGTCAAATCCTGGCGGTCGGAAGGACGCAGAGAGGGACGCGCCGCTCACGCGCCGCGGCGCGCCGGCGCCTTCCCATCGCGATGGCGGTCGTCGCCTTCCTGGTCCAGCTGTTGTCCCCAGTCGGCATACCGCCCGTCCTCGCCCAGGTCCCGCCCCCTCCCGACCCCGGCCTGCTGACGCGGGTCACGGGTGACCCGGTGACCAATGAACCCCGGGCTGACAAGGACAGCGCGAACGCCAACGTCTCGGGCGCGGTGTCGGGCGACGGGCGCTGGGTTGCCTTCGACTCTCTGGCGACCAACCTCTTCCTCGCCCCGCCCGGCGCCGCTCCGGTTCTCACCCTGTCGAATGTCTACGTATACGACCGGTTCACGAAGAAGACGTTCCGCATCACCCCGGAGCCGCCGGCCGACTGCACGGACTGCCCCGGCTCGACGGCGCCGTCCATCTCCGACGACGGCCACACGATCGTCTACCAGTCGGCCCAGAACATCGACCCCGCGCTCCACGTCAGCGCGACGGACGTCTTCGTGCAGTCCGTCGACCTCGCCGTCGTGCCCCCCGTCATCGGGACGCCGCGCATCGTCTCCCGGTGCTCAGTCGCCATGGCGCTGTCGGCGTGCACCTCGACGCCCACCGCGGTCGGCGGCAACTCGCCCTCGCTCTCCGGCGACGGTCACTTCGTCGCCTTCGTCACCGCCTTCGACTACGGGTTCCCGGCCGCCGGCTGCACGTGCGACGACGATGTGTTCCTCGCCGACGTCCAGTCGCCGGACGCCAAGCCCCGGCTCGTCTCCCAGTCGCGCACGTCCGCGTCGACGCCTGTGCAGGACAACGGCGACAGCCGCCAGCCTTCGGTATCGCGGACGGGCAGGTTCGTGGCGTTCTCCTCGAAGGCGACCGACCTCGTCGACACCGGCGAAAACCTCACCGGGCAGGTGTACCGCCGGGACGTGGACCTGGACGCAGGGCCCGACACGGTCGCGCCGAACTCGGCCACGACGCGAGTCTCACCCGATATCGATGGTCGAGCGTCGGACCAACCCTCAATCTCAGCTGATGGTTCACGCGTCGCCTACGCGGTCGCCGAGCCCGTGGTCGTGGCCGACCCGTCAAGCGTGGACTTCGGCATGGTCGACCGAGCCTTCCCCCCCTCCGCACCGATGGTCGTCTATGTGACCAACGTGGGCGGCGGCGTGGTCACGATCTCCGGATCCGACCTGTCGTCGCCCGAGTTCAAGATCAACGACGACTGCGTCGGTGCCCAACTCGGCCCCGGCCAGAACTGCGCCATCGAGGTCTTCGTCCAGCCGGTCAGCGACGGTCCGAAGAGCGCGACCATCACGATCCACCACACGGCGGCCCCGGCCGCCACCACGACGATCGTGACGTTGAGCATGAACGTCTTCACCAGCGTCGCGCGCCCGGCCCCCGCCCCCGCCCCCAGGCTGGCCGTGCCCGCCGGCCCCCAGCCCCGCTCCGCGGGGCTCCCGGAACGCAACGGCGCCACCGACGTCTACGTCACCGACGTGCCCGCCGACACCTACACGGTGGCGTCGATCCGCCCCGTCGACCCCTGCCCCCAGCCGGAGAAGTGCCTCCGCCCCGCAATCGACCCCGCTATCTCGGGGGACGGGGCGACCGTGGTCTGGACGTCCTACAGCAACGACTTCGTCCCCAAGACGAGTGACTCCGAGGACGTCTACCTCCGCGACCTGCTCGCGCCCACCTCGCTCGTCGAGCGCATCTCGGTCCGCGCCGACGGCGGGCCGGGCGCCACAAGCGGCGACAGCGAGCGCCCCGCGCTTTCGAACGACGGCGCCCTCGTCGGGTTCGACTCGACCGCGGAGCTGATCCTCGGCGCACCAGGTCCGGTAGCCCGACCCGGACCAGGTCCGGTGGCGCGGCCTGCGAGCTCGCCCGCCACCCTCGGGCCGCCCGCTCCGCAAGTCACGACGACCACCCGGTCGGCGGCCCGACCGGCGAACCTGGCCGGGACCATCAGGGACATCTACCTACGCCAGCGGCTGCCGGGGATCGCCGTCGCCGCGCCCCAGGGCGCCGACTACGGCACGGTCGAGAAGGGCCAGCAGAGCCCGGCGAAGACGTTCACCTTCACCAATACGGGGCCGGGCCCGTTCATGGCGCCGTCGGCCGGGGGGACGGCGACCGGCGACTACAGCGTCACCGGCGGCACCTGCGCGGGGCGGCTCCTGCGCCGAGGCGACTCTTGCACGGTCACCGCCGTGTTCGCGCCCACCACCACCGGCGCGCGGCCCGGCTCGATCGACCTGGTCGGCACCACCGCGAGCCAGCCGTCCACGGCGTCGATCCCGGTAACCGGGATCGGAGGAACGATCGCGTTCTCCGTCACGCCCGCGACGGTCAACTTCGGCGACGTGCCGCCCAACGTCACCTCGGGCGTGCAGACGGTGACGGTCACCAGCGGCTCGAGCAACCCGCAGGTCGTCAACGGGCTCGAGATATCTCAGAGCGCCAACGAATTCGTCATCCAGAGCACAACGTGCGGACTGGTTCCGCCGGGCGGGTCATGCACGATCTCGCTCACCTTCACCCCCAACGGCACGGGTCCCCGGTCCGCCACCCTGTTCGGAACGTTCGGGGGCGAGCCCTTCAGCGTCCCCCTGAGCGGCACGGGCGACTTCGGCGCGGCGAAGCTCTCCCTCAACCCGAGCACGCTCAACTTCGGCGCGTGGGCGGTCGGGGCTACGTCGACCCCCCTCGCGTTCACGCTCAAGAACGAGTCTGCGAGCGACTCGTACGCCGTCGGCCCGCTGTCGATCTCCGGCGTCAACGCGTCGGACTACACGATCGTCACGAACGGCTGCGCGGGTGCGACCCTGAACCCCGGGCAGTCCTGTGTGGTGACGGTCGTCTTCAAGCCGGGCGCCATAGGGAACCGCAACGCGCAACTCAACGGGACGCTTGGTCCTAACAACACCGCGTTCGTGGTCGGCCTGACGGGTGTGGGCACGACGCCGCTGACCGCGGTCCTCGACGTGTCGCCCAAGCCGCTCACGTGGGGCGAGGTCCCAGTCGGCGTGAGCTCGGTGATCAAGTCCCTCACCGTGAAGAACTCGGGCACCGGCCCGGTCACGATCACGAGCGTCGCCGTCACGACCGGCAGCCCCGAGTACCTGATCATCGGCAACGGGTGCACCAACGCCGTCCTGGCCCCGAACGCGTCGTGCCAGATCGACCTCGTCTTCACGCCGTCGGCGGTGGGCGACCGGGCCGGCGAGCTGACCATCCAGTCCAATGCCGGCACGACCAAGGCCGCGCTCGGCGGCAAGGGCGTCGCGCTCACGATCAAAGTCGACCCCAACCCGGTGGACTTCGGGTCGGTGGGCGTGGGCGAGGAGGCGCCCGAGAAGATCGTGACGATCACCGTCCCCGGCGTCGCCGTCACACCGAACGGGACCTTCCCGATCAGCGGGCCCAACGCCAGCGACTTCAAGGTCAACAGCCGCGAGTGCTCGTCGGCGTTGCCCGAGGGCGCCAAGTGCACGGTGAAACTCGGCTTTAAGCCCGCCGATGTGGGCGAGCGCACGGCGACGCTTTCAGGGACGTTCGGCGCCAGCCTCACCCCGTTCACCGTCGCCCTCAAGGGCGCCGGCGGCGTGCCGGTCCCGACGATCACGCCGAACCCGGTGGACTTCGGGTCGGTGCTGCTCGGCGCCGTCTCCGGCGAGGTGACGGTCACGGTCGCGAACACGGGCGACGGCAAGCTCATGCCCGGCGTCGCCGCCATCGGCGGCGACCATGCCGCCGACTTCACCTTCGTGGCCGACAACTGCAACGGCAAGACCCTGCTCAAGGGCCAGAGCTGCACCGTCGTGCTGCGCTTCAGTCCCGCCTCGGCCGGCGCCCGGGCGGCGACGTTGACCATCCCCGGCGTGGGCGACGCCGGCCTGAAGGGCACGGGCGGCGCACCGCCACCGACCGCGCCCCCGGCATCGCCGCCCACCGCCACGACGCCGCCGCCGCCGCCGCCCGGCTCGGCGCCCATCCCACCCACGACGCCGACCACCGCGCCCGGCGCAACGCCGCCTCCGGGAACGGCGCCGGCGGGCACGCCCACCATCCGCCTCTCCCGCCCGCTGGGC
>JAHFUQ010000035.1:19440-30520 GCA_023265045.1 Acidimicrobiia bacterium | reverse complement strand
GGTCGGCTTCGGCGTGAAGGTCATCTCGACGGGCTTCTTCGTCCCCGACGACCAGCCCGTGATCTGGCGCGGGCCGATGCTCCACAAGGCGTTGGAGCAGTTCCTTACCGATGTGTTGTGGGGCGAGCCCGACTACCTGCTCATCGACATGCCGCCGGGCACGGGCGACGTGGCGCTGTCGATGGCCCAGTTCGTGCCCCGGGCCGAGGTGTTGGTGGTCACCACGCCCCAGCCCGCGGCCCAGCGGGTGGCGCAACGCTCGGCCCACGCAGCCCGCAAGGTGAAGCTGTCGGTGCGGGGTGTGATCGAGAACATGAGCTGGTTCACCGGCGACGACGCCAAGCGCTACGAGATCTTCGGCGCCGGTGGCGGCGAGCTGCTGGCCGCGCAACTGGGCGTCCCGCTGCTCGCGCACATCCCCCTCATCACTGAGTTGCGCGAAGGCGGCGACATCGGCGCGCCGGTCACCGTCACCGACCCCACCAGTGAGGCTGCGGCCGCGTTCGAGGCCCTGGCCAAGCGCATCGAGGGCCTCGGTCCCAGCCGGGTCTACAACCCGGAATTGCGCCTCAACTAGGCCCCGCGGCGACGAGCGTGCTCAGCGCGATCTCCTACAACCCGATCGTCCGGATCCATCTCGGTCCGCTCTCGATCTCGCCCCACGGCATCGGCATCGCGGTGGGTTTCCTGGTGGGGGCCCGTTTCATGCTGCCCCGCTCCCGCACGAGGGGCATTCCCGACGACCTCGTCTACCCCTTGTTCACCCTGGCGGCCATCGGCGCCATCGTCGGGGCCCGGGTCGCCTACGTCCTGAACCACTTCAGCGACTACGAGTCGATCGGCGACATGCTCCAGGTCTGGAAGGGCGGCATCTCGCTGCTGGGCGGCTTCGTCGGGGCGATCCTGTTCGCCGTCCCCAAGATCAGGAAGTCGGGGCTCTCGTTCTGGAAGGTGATGGACTCGGCCGCTCCCGGCATGGCCCTCGGCGTCACCCTCGGGCGGATCGGGGACCTGGTGGTCGGGGACCATCTGGGCAAGACCACGAGCTTCTTCCTCGGGTACAAGTGCCCTCCCCTGGGCGTCGCCACCGCTTCGCCGTGCGGTCCGACCGAGTTCGCCACCCGGACGCCCGGAGCGGTCGTGCACCAGACCGCGCTCTACGACCTGATGATGGCGGCGGTCCTGCTCGTGGCGCTGCTGCTGTTCGAGAAGCGGGAGCGCTTCGGTGGGTTCATGATCTGCATCTTCGGGGTCGGTTACGGGTGCGCCCGCATCATCGAGGACTTCCTGCGGGAGGACCTCCGCCGGTTCGGCCTGACGGGCAGCCAATGGGTCGCCATCCTCACTGTCGTGCTGTCGCTGTACGTCCTGCTGGTTCGCCGCCGTACGCCGAAGTGGGGCCGGTGGGACGAGCGGCCTCCGCCACCAACGGTGGAGCCACCTACTGTGGACGACGAGGCCGAGGAAGCAGCCCCCCAGCCCGAGGAGACGACGTGAATATCCGCATCGGCATCACCCAAACACCCAAGGAGCTCGAGGTCGAGCTGGACGACGACGAGGGGGCCAAGGCCGTCGAGGAGCTCGTCCAGGCGGTCAAGGCCGAGAGCGGGATCGTGTGGCTCACCGACAAGAAAGGCCGCCGCATCGGTGTCCCCGCGGCCAAGCTGGCGTGGGTCGAGGTCGGCCCGCAGTCCGAAGGCCGCCGGGTCGGCTTCAGCGCATTGTGAGTGCGCCTCCAGCCGGCGCTCAGGCCGGCAGGATCCCCCGAACCCCGAGGACCCGCCACCGGCCTGGAGCGGTGAACGGCCTGTGAGCGCGCCACGGGCGCTGCTCGACCGTCGGCTGCTGTTCGTCACCGGGAAGGGCGGCGTCGGCAAGAGCACGATCGCGGCGGCCCTCGGGCTGCTTGCCGCCCAGCGCGGCAAGAGGGCGCTGGCGTGCGAGCTGGACGCCAAGGGCGACTTGGCCGCCCTGTTCGAGACCACCAAGATCGAGTTCACGGCCCGGGCCGTCTTCCCCGGCCTGTGGGCGATGGCGATGCACACCGACGCCTCCTTGGACGAGTACCTCCGCCTGCAACTGCGGGCGCCGGGGTTCAGCCGCATCGGGCTGCTGGCCAAGGCGTTCGAGTTCGTGGCGACGGCCGCGCCCGGTGTGCGGGAGATCCTGACCGTCGGCAAGCTCGCCTACGAGGTGCGCGAGCGCCACTACGACCTGGTCGTGGCCGACGCCACCGCGTCCGGCCAGGTGGTGGGACAGCTGACCGCCCCCCAGGCCATCAACTCCCTCGTGCGGGTGGGCGCCATCCGCTCGCAGACCGACTGGGTGCTCGACATCCTCGGCGACCACGCGACGACCGGCGTGGTGGTGGTCACGACGCCGGAGGAGATGCCGGTGCGCGAGACCATCGAGCTGCTGGCGCGCATCAAGGACGAGACCAACGTGGACGTGGCTGCGGTGGTCGTCAACCGGGTCCTGCCCGAGCTGTTCAGCCGTGCCGACGAGGAGCTGTTCGAACGGCTGCGGACGCCGGCGCTGGCCGGCGCGCTGGCCACGGCCGCGGGCGGGCCGGTGGAACAGGTGCTCGAGGCGGCCCGCCTGGCGGTGACCCTGCGCCGCACCGGGGCCTCCCACCTCGACGTGCTGCGGGAGGCGGTCGAGCCGGCCGTCCCGCTGCTGTACGTGCCCGAGCTGTTCACCCGTGGCTACGGGCTGCGCACGACCCGCCAGATCGCCGAGGCGCTGAGCGCCGAGCTGGGCTACTGAGCGAGCGCGCCGTGGCCGCCGACCACACCCTCGAACAGCTCTTGGCGGCGAAGGAGATCGCCGTCTCCTGCGGGTCGGGCGGGGTGGGCAAGACCACGACGGCGGCCGCTGCGGCGGCCATGTCGGCCGTCTCCCTGGGCGCCAAGACCCTGGTGCTGACCGTCGACCCGGCGCGCCGGTTGGCCGACGCCCTGGGCATGGACCCGTTCGGCAACGTCGAGCGCCAGGTGCCGGCCGAGGCGTTCAAGGCGGCCGGGGTCGAGCCCCGCGGCCAGCTGTGGGCCGCCATGCTCGACATCAAGAAGTCGTGGGACGAGCTGGTGGTGCGCCACGCCCCGGACCGGGCCACCGCCGACCGCATCCTCACCAACACGCTGTACCGGAACGTCTCGGGCAAGTTCGTCCAGAGCTACGAGTACATCGCCATGGAGCGGCTCTACGAAGTGCACACGGCCGGCCGCTACGACCTGATCGTCGTCGACACGCCGCCGTCGCGCAGCGCCGTCGAGTTCCTCCAGGCCCCCGATCGGATGGCCGACTTCTTCGCCAGCCGGCTGCTGCGGTGGCTGACGGCGCCGGCGCGCTCCAAGCTCCTCAACCTGGCCAGCCGACCCTTCTACCAGGTCGCCGACCGGCTGTTGGGGTCGCAGTTCCTCGAGGACATCGCCGAGTTCTTCCAGCTGTTCCAGTCCATGTACGACGGGTTCGCGGAGCGGGCCGAGGCCGTCAAGCGGCTGCTGCACGATCGCCGCACGACGTTCCTCGTCGTGTCGACGTTGGAGGCCGCGCCGTTGCGGGAGGCGGAGGCGTTCCTCGCCGCCCTCAAGGACAAGGGCTTCCACCCCGGCGCGCTGGTGCTGAACAAGGTCCTGCCCGAGTACCTCCGCCGGCCCGAGCTGGCGGCCGTGGCCGAGCGCCTGGCCGGCGACGCCCCCAAGCTGGCGGCCGCGCTGGGCGAGGACGCCGGGCCGCCGGCCGCGGTCGCGAGGGTGCTGCGCGAGGTGGCGCTCAGCTTCCTCAACTTCTCGGTGGTGGCCAAGCGGGAGGCGGAGAAGCGCGCCGAGCTGGCGGCCGTGCCCGACGTCGTGGCGACCGTCCCCTACTTCGACGAGGACATCACCGACCTGTCGGGCCTGCTGAAGCTGGGCCGGACGATCTGGGGCTGACCCGCGCCGCGACCTCCGTCTGTCATCCCCACCAGGGGGCTCGTACCATTGAGGGCTCATGGCGACGCTGCTCGAACTCGCTCGCCAGACCAGCCTGGAAGACCCGGCCGTCGACCACCTCCAGCGGCTGGTGGCCGCATGGGGGTTCCTGGCCGACCTTTGCTTCGCCGACCTCCTGCTGTTCGCGCCTGTCGCCGACGCCGAGTCGCCGGGCGAGGAGTTCATCGTGGTGGGCCAGATCCGTCCCACCACCAGCCAGACCCTGTACAGAGACGACCAGGTCGGGCGGGTCATCACCGCCGTGGAGCGCCCGGACGTGGTGCGGGCGTGGGCCCTCGGCCAGATCATCGACGACGAGCTGCGGCTCACCGCCCGCGGCGAGGTGGCCGACGTCCAGTGCATCCCGGTGCGCTGGAAGGACGAGCTGGTGGCCGTCCTCACCCGCGACTCGGCGCCGTCGGTCGGGCGGCGGCCGGGAAGGCTGGAGAACGTCTACGTCGAGATCTTCGACCGCTTCGCCCGCATGATCCTCTCGGGGGAGTACCCCTTCGAGACCGAGGAGACCGAGCCCAACGAGGCGCCCCGGGTGGGCGACGGCGTGGCCCGCCTCGACGCCTCGGGCCGGGTCGACTACGCGTCGCCCAACTTCATCTCCGCCCTGCACAAGATGGGCATCCACGGCAATGCCCAAGACGCCCGCCTGGCCGAGATCGGCATGGACGAGTCGGCCGTGCGGGCCACGTTCGCCCTCGGGGTGCCCATCAGCGAGGAGGTGGAGCGGGGCGACGTGACCGTGCTGGTGCGCTGCCTCCCCCTGCTCGAGCACGGGATGGTCACGGGCGCGGTCATGGCCGTGCGCGATGTCTCGGACCTGCGGCGCCGGGACCGGCTCCTGATCTCGAAGGACGTCACCATCAAGGAGATGCACCACCGGGTCAAGAACAACCTGCAGACCATCTCGTCGCTGCTCAGCCTGCAGGCCCGGCGCCTGGAGTCGAGCGAGGCCCGCCAGGCCATCGACGACGCCGTGGCCCGCATCCGGTCGATCGCCCTCGTCCACGAGACCCTGTCGGCCGCCACCGGCGCCAGCCAGGAGGTGGACTTCGACGAGATCGTGCGCCCGCTGGTGCGGCTGGTGGAGGAGGGGTTGCTGTCCCCCGACCGGCGGGTGCAGCTGCTGGTGGAGGGCGAGGCGGGGCCGCTACGGGCGGAGATCGCCACACCCTTGGCGGTGGTCATGACCGAGCTGCTCCAGAACGCGGTGCGCCACGGATTCCCCGACGACGGCCGCCACGGTTCGGGGACGGTGCTCGTGGCGCTCGGCAACGACGGGCGCAGCCTGTCGCTGCAGGTGATCGACGACGGCGTCGGCTTGCCGTTAGGGGAGGACGGGGAACCCGTCGGCCTCGACGCGTCGACGAGCCTGGGGCTGACCATCGTCCGCACCCTGGTGGGTGAGCTGGGCGGCACGATGACCATCACCAGCGACGGCGGCACCAGCTTCGAGCTCACCATCCCGCTGGCGGTCGGGCGGGAGCCGCCCGCATCCGACTAGCCCTCAAGCGGGCCCCGGCCCGCGCCGAAGCTCCCCGGGATGAGTACTCGACGGCGCTTCCCGATCGCGCTCGGCGTCGCGGCCGCGGCGCTCGCCGCGGCGGGGTCGGTCGCCGTTGTGCTGCAGACGGGAGAGACCAAGGAGCCGCCGGCCACCGGACCTGTCTTGGCGCCGGTGGCAGCCGTGCTCGACGGCGCCGGCGACTCTGCGGCAGGGCCGCCGGTGGCGCCCGAGGGCCCGAACGCCCGACGCTACGACCGCGTGTCCGGCGTAGCGGCGCGCGGGCGCACCTTCGTGGCTGTGGGCGAACGGCTGAACCGGGGCGGCGATCCGAGGTTCGAAGCAGCGGCGCCGCTCATCTGGTGGTCCGACGACGCTGGCGCGGCTTGGCATGCGGCGGCGGTGGCAGGCTCGGGCGCGTTGAGCGCCGTCGTCGCCGACGGCGACCGGTTCGTGGCGGTCGGGACGCGCCCGACGACGCAGGGCGGGCAGGCGCTGGTGCTGACCAGCGCCGACGGCCGCGCCTGGAACGAGGCGCCGGTCGCCAACGGCGAGACCCTCTTGCTCCACGCCGCGGTGGCGACCCCCGCCGGCCCCGTCCTCGCCGGCAGCCGGGTCGACATCGAAGGGATCGCGCCGATGGTCATCCTCCCCGACGGCAAAGGCGGGTGGAAGCACGACGTCGTCCTCCTGGGCGACGTGGACGGCTACGAGGGCGAGGTCCGTGGCGCGTGCGCCGAGGGCAAGGACCTGGTGCTGGTGGGCAAGGTCGTCGACCGAAGTGGGAAGGGCCGCGCCTTCGTCCTGCGCTCGCCGGACGGCGGGGCCATGTGGCGCTCCCTCCCGACGACCGCCGCGATGCTGACCGATACGAACGCCCGGGCCAACGCCTGCGCCCTGTCCAAGGGACGGCTGGCGATCGTGGGGACGGCCACGATCCACGCCTTTGATCGCGGATTCATCAGCGTCGAGAAGGACGGGTCCTTTCCCCGCGCCGACGCCCTGGAGTCCAAGCGGGTCGACCTCGGCACCGAAACCCTGGCCCACGCCGTCGCCGCCGTGGGGAGCGACTTCGTCGCGGTCGGATATGACACAGCCGACGACCTCGACGGCGACCTCGCCGCCTGGCGTAGCGGCGCCGGCGAGCCGGTGCGGCTCGCGCGCCTGGAGGCGCTGGGCGGCGGCCGTGGAGTGGCCGAGGGACGCGCCGTCCTGGTCGACCATGGCGTCGTTGTGGTCGCAGGGACCAGCGCCGACCGGGCGGTGGTGTGGCGCTCATCGCCGGCCGAGGCCGAAAAGGACACCGCCGGGCCCGTGACCTCGACCACGATCGACCCCTTCTGGTCGCGCTACGGCCGCGTCGACGCCTGCGCCCTGCTGACCGCGCGCGAGGTCGCCGACCTGACCCGGGGCGTGCCGGTGACGCCACGGCTGTCGGCGACGCACGACACGCCGCGAGTCGTCTGCAACTGGAGCAGCGCGGCGGGCAACGTGGGGCTCTCCATCGAGCTGACTCCGCCGAGCAAGGTGGCCGACTTCGCCCACCACTACCCGGCCGAGCTCGCGCCCCGCACGCCCGTCCCCGAGGCGTGCACCGACGCCTGGTACTACCCCGGCATCTTCACCGTGGCAGGGGTGTGCAAGGACGCCGGCGTCGCCCTTGGCGGCGTGCCCTCCGATGTCGCCGGGCGCTACCTCCGGGCCATCGCCGCCCGGCTGAAGCCGGCGCGCTGAGGCTTGGCGCGAAGCGACCTCCCGGGGAGGGGAGGTCGCTTACAGGGCCTTCGAGCGGGTTTGGGGGGGACGGTGCTGGAAGACCCTGGATCTGTCGTTCAGCTGGCGCGGCGGCGGCGGGCCAGCCAGGCCTTGCGGAGCTTGCGGCGCTCCTCTTCGGAGGTGGCGCCCCAGACGCCGGCCTCCTGGTTGGTGGCGAGGGCGAACTCGAGGCACTGCGGCTGGGCCTCGCACGCCCGGCACACGGCCTTGGCGGCGTCGATCTGGTCGAGGGCCGGGCCAGTCGTGCCGATGGGGAAGAAGAGGTCCGGATCGGTGTCTTTACAGGCGGCTCGTTCGCGCCAGTCGTCGACGTCCCAATCGTACGTTCGACTCCACGTCAGGGCCACTGGGCCTCCCCCCAATTTGTGAATGTTTTCACAAGCCCCGCCAAACTACTCTGCGAGGTCGATGTAAACGTCACTGTACTCGCGGACTGCTTTCTGCAGCAAGCACTAGGTGCGCGATGTCGCGGTTTTTGGGGCCTTAGGGCACAATGAGCAGGAGGCGGTCGGGCTCGAAGGTGATGCGCAGCTCGGCGATCTCGCCCAGGTAGTCGCCATCGGCCTGGTAGTGGAAGCCCGACGTCCCCGGGGGGGCCACCACGGTCAGCTCCGTGAGGCCGGGCCGGTAGTCGACCAGCTTGTGCCTCTTGAGCTTGCGGCCCTGGCCCAGCGTCGAGCCCAGCAACGAGAGGAACTTGAACAGCTTCAGGGTGCGCAGGGTGACGTTGACCAGCGGCTTGTCGAACCAGGCGTCGCCCGGGGCGACGTTGAGGGGCTTCAGACCGAGGTAGGTGTACGGGTTGCTGTTGAGGCAGATGGCGAAGTACCCGTCCTCGACGACGGTCTGGTCGCCGACCTTGACGGCCAGGCACGGGTGCTTGCGGTCGACGCCGCGCGACCATGTCGCCAGCGCCGCGTACACGAAGACGGCCTGGCCGATCTTGCGCTTGAGGTGCGCCTTCTGCTCGACCTTCAGCACCACGGCGGCGTCGTAGCCCATCCCCACGTGGAAGGTGAAGTAGCGGCCGTTGACGTTGCCCAGCCCGATGCTCTGGGGCTGGTTCCCGAGGGCGGCGGCCATCTGGGGGATGGCCTTTTTGAGCTTGCGTTTCACGCCGATGGTGCGGGCGAACACGTTGGTCGACCCGCCGGGGAGGGCGGCGAGGGCGGTGGCGCTGCCGACCAGGCCGTTGGCGGCCTCGTTGAGGGTGCCGTCGCCGCCCAGGACGGCCACCACTTGGGCCCCGTCGGCCGCCGCCTGGCGGGCGAGGTCGATCACGTGGCCCCGCTTCTCGCTTTCGAGCACGGTCAGCTCGTGGCCGTCGGCCAGCGCCGCCTCGACCAGAGCGCGCTTTTTGGGCGTGACCGACGAGGCGTACGGGTTGACGATGAGGGTCACCTTCATGGTTGATCTTCTTCCGTTGACGCCTCGCGAAGTTGGGCAAGGCTACGGGCCAGCAGTCGCGACACGTGCATCTGGCTGATCCCGAGCCGGTTGGCGATCTCGGACTGGGTGAGGCCCTCGAAAAAGCGCAGGTGGAGGATCATGCGCTCCCGCGGCGGGAACTGGGAAACGAGCGGGGAGAGGGCGACTCGGTGCTCGCTGTCGATCAGCCCCTGGTCCTCCGCACCGAGCTGGTCGGACAGAGCGCTGTCGTCGTCGCCGCCCCCGGGGGCGTCGAGGGACGTGAACCGGTACGCGTGGCCCGCTTCGATGGCTTCCACCACTTCTTCTTCGGACACCTTGGCCGACTCGGCGATCTCGGAGATCGTCGGCGAGCGGCCCAGATCCTGGGTGAGGCCGCTGACGACGGCGCCCAGCCGGAGGTGCAGCTCCTGCACCCGGCGGGGTACCCGCACCGCCCAGCCCTTGTCGCGGAAGTGCCGTTTCAGCTCGCCCACGATCGTGGGGGTGGCGTAGGTCGAGAACTCGAGGCCCCGCCCCGGATCGAAGCGGTCGACCGCCTTGAGCAACCCCAGAGACGCCACCTGCATGAGGTCGTCCAGCGGCTCGCCTCGGTTGGTGAAACGGCGGGCGAGGTACTCGGCCAGGCCGATGTGGGCGGTGATCAGCTCGTCGCGGACGGCGCGGTCACGGGTTTGGGCGTACTCCTCGAACTTGCGACGCAGCTCGTCTCGGCCGTCGGGATCCGCGCTGCTCACAGGGCCGCCGCCTCCGGCGGCCGCCCCGCGGCGCGGGCCTGCTGTGTCATTGGTTCGCCCGCCTACGCTCGCTCACTCGCTCTTGTGCCGCTTGACGAGGCGGAAGGTGGGTCCCTCCAAGCCGGGCTCGAGGCTGCACTCATCGGCGACGGCGCCGAGGATCTGCATCGACAAGGGCGAGAGCAACGGGGCGTGGTGGCCGGAGTCGACGAAGTGGCCTTGCCCTTCGACGATCACGCCGTCGTCGATGATCTCGTACCGCACGCTGATCGTGCCGTCGCGGCCTCCCGGCCCCACGAGCGAGAAACAGAGCTCGTCGATGGCGATGCGCAGGTCGTCCACCTCGTCGAGGGTGAAGCCGACGCGGCTGGCCACGCCCGCCGCGAGCAGGCGCGTCATCCTCAGGTAGCCGGGCTGGGCCGGCACCGCCAGTCGGACTTCTCCAAGGGCCACGCTCCCAGGGACGGTAGTCGGCGCGAAGATGCCCGCTCGTGAGGCGTCCCCTGAAGATCGTCGTGTGCGCCAAACAGACGCCGGATCCCGAGTTCCCGCCGCGGCTCGATCCGCTGACCCGCCGGCTGGTTCGCGACGGGCCGGTGACCCTCGACGACGCCGACGCGGCCGGCATCGAGGTGGGGTTGCGGCTCGGCGGTGACGTGATCTTGGTGTCCATGGCGCCGGGCGGCGAGGTGGCGGGGGTCCGCAAGGGCCTGGCCTTGGGGGCTTCGTCGGCGGTGGTGGTGAGCGATGAGGCGATGGCCGGGGCGGACGCGCTGGCCACCGCCCGGGCGCTGGCGGCGGCGGTCCGCCGGGTCGGCCCGGCCGACGTCGTGATCGCGGGGACGGTCTCGGTCGACGGCTACACGGGCGTGCTGGCGTCGCAACTGGCGGAGCTGCTGGGGCTGCCGGCGCTGACGTTCGCCCGGGGCGCGCGGCTCGACGCCCTCGCCGACGGCGCCGTGCTGCGGGCCGAGCGGGAGACCGAGCAAGGCCATGACGAGGTCGAGTGCGCGCTCCCGTGCGTGCTCAGCGTGATGACGGGCTCGGTGACGCCGCGGTACCCCTCCTACAAAGCCATCGTCGAGGCGCGCTCCAAGCCCGTCGAGGTCGTCGGGCTCGCCGACCTGGGCCTGGCGGCGCCGGCCGTCGGCCAAGAGGTGGTGTCGGTGGCCGCCGCGCCGGTGCGGGCCGCGGGCGAGGTCGTGGACGACGAGGGGCGCGGCCACGAGCGCATCCTCGACCTGCTCGTCCAGCTCAAGGTCGTGTGAGGTGGAGGTCTGGGTCTATGCGGCCAGCCCGGAACTGCTGACCGCGGCCCGGCGGGTGGGGCGCCGGGTGGTCGCCTTCGGCCCCGCCCCCGACCCGGCCCCCGGCCCAGGGGTGCTGCCCGCCGGGCCGGTGGCGGCCGGGGTGGCGGACCGCATGGCGGCGTCGGCCGACCTGGTCCTGTTCCCAACGTCCTACGACGGCCGGGACGTCGCCGGGCGGCTCTCGGCCCGCCTCGACCGCCCGATCATCGCCAACGGCGTCGACCTGATCCTCGACGGCGACCAGGTGCAGGTGGAGACCGCGATCTTCGGAGGGTCGACGACCGTGCGCACCGCGTTCCGGGGGCCGAAGCCCTGGCTGGCGTCGTTCCGGCCCGGCTCGTT
>JAHFUQ010000035.1:0-19430 GCA_023265045.1 Acidimicrobiia bacterium | reverse complement strand
GCGCCCGACGAGGTCGTGACCGTCGCGGCCACGGCGGGAGCGCCCCGGATCGTCGCCCGCCACCACGCCGAGCACGAGGGGCCGGCGTTGGACGAGGCCCGCGTGGTGGTCGCCGGAGGGCGCGGCGCCGGGCCGGCGGAGGCGTTCGCCCTCGTCGTGGAGCTGGCGCGGTTGCTGGGCGGCGCACCGGCCGCGACCCGGGCCGCGGTCGACTCGGGTTGGGCGCCGTACGCCTGGCAGGTGGGCCAGACGGGCAAGACGGTGGCGCCCGAGGTCTACCTCGCCTTCGGGCTCTCGGGCGCGGCCCAGCACCTGGTGGGGATGCGCGGCGCCCGCCACGTGATCGCCGTGAACCGCGACCGCGCCGCGCCGATCTTCTCGGTGGCCGACCTCGGTGTCGTGGGCGACGTGCGCGAGGTCCTGCCTCGGCTCATCGCCGCCCTCACGCGCCGGTGAGGCCCTCGATCGCCTTCTCGACCAGCGTGGCGAGCGGCACGCGCGGCCAGGTCGCAGGGGGGCCGAACGGTCCGTAGGTGATCCCGGACTGCGTGTAGGCCTCGGGCTCGAGGGCGTCGGGGACGATGTCGCCCATGCGCGCCACCCCCACCCGGAGGAAAGCGGTCGGTTCGGCCGACCCCGCCGGCGCTTTGGTCTGGAACCAGTCGGCGAGCCATGCGCGCACCGCCGCCGGGTCGTGGCCCTCGGCGGTCCACAGGCGGCAGCGGATGCCGTCCGGCTCGCTCACGACCGCAAAGGTGGCCACTCCGGCCTTTCCCCAGTCGGGCGGCGCCCACTCGGAGGGCGGGCCCGACTTCTCGATCTGGACCGTCATCTCTTCCAGCGCGGCGCGCAGCGACTTCCACAGCTTCTCCGCGCCGGGCACCTCGGCGGCCTGCCTGCCCCCCTCGAAGTACCCGCGGATGCGCGCCGCGAGGTCGCTCTCGACCACCCGCACGGCGATCTCGTCGCCCGTGACCTGGATGCTCGTGCGCAGGGCGCCGGCCCGCTCCGGCGGCTCGTCGGTCGTGCCCGAGGTCCCCAGTTCGGCCAGCTTGGCCTCGACCGTCTCCCGCGTGACGCCGAGCGACGCCAGCGCCTTGGCCGCCAGCCCGTCCTCCTCGTCGAGCAGCCCGAGGAGGTAGTGCTGGGAGCCGACCGGGCCGCCGGCGGCCCGGCGCACGGCGTGGTCGGCCGCCCGCATCGAGCCCGGCGTCATGCCGGCTTGGGGGACCATGATGCGCCCCGGGCCGAGCGGCGCCATCCGGCGGCGGCCGGGGGGCGGCGCCTGGGCGAGGACTTGCTTGCGGAGGTCAGCCAAGTCGGCGCCCAGCTTGCCGAGGATCTGCACGGCCAGGCCCTCGCCTTCACGCATGACGCCGAGGAGGATGTGCTCGGGCCCGATGAACTTGTGGCGGAGCTTGAGCGCCTCCCGCAGGGACATCTCCAGCACCTTCTTGGAGCGCGGCGTGAACGGGATGTGCCCGGCTGCCGCGCCGGTACCCCGTCCGACGATCTCCAGCACCAGCGCCTGCACCCGGCTGTGGGTGATCTCGTTCGCCCGCAGCACGGTGGCGGGGACGGTGGCGGCCGGGCCGGCCAGCAGGCCCAGCAGAAGGTGCTCGGTGCCGATGTAGTTCTGCTCGAGCAGGCGGGCCTGCTCCTGGGCGCCCACGATGACGGCGCGGGCCTCCGGGTTGAACCGCTCGAACATGGCTCTAGGCTCGCGCCCCTGTCAAGCCCCTGTTTATGATAGGGATATCTGATATGGACGAGTGGGATCAGCTACTGGAGCTGGCGAGCCTTGAGGCGGGGATCGCGGCGGGCCGATGGGTCACCGTCGCCGAGGCCGAGGAGGCGGCGGGGGTGTCGCGCTCGGCCCTGCGGGCCTGGTACCGCCGCGGTGAGGTGCCGTCCAAGGTGGTCGACGGCCCCCACGGCCCCACGCGGCTGGTCGCGCTGGAAGCCGTGACCGAGCGGGCGAGCCAGTCGCCCCGCCTCCAGCGCAAGGCCAAGGCCGCCGGCGTGGAAGGCGAACTGGCCGCGCTTCGGGCGCGGGTCGAGGAGCTGGAGCGCCGGTTGTCCGCCCTGGAAGGCGGCTGACCCGTTCTCCTGCGCATTCACCGCCACATAGGTGGCGAATCCGCAGGAGAAGCGCCTAGGCGATGGAGTCAGTCGCCTCGACGGCCCAGGCCCGGCCGTCCTCGGGGTGTTCGGCCGCCAGCCGCAGGGCCCACCCCGAGGACGGCTCGAGCCGGTCCCAGCGGTACCAGCGCAGCTCGGTGAGGGCGTCGGCGACCTCGTCGGGCCAGTCGTCGAGGGCGCCGGCCAAGGCGGCGGCGGTCCACCACGCCGTGAACCGCCCCTGGGCCATGCCCCGGCGGCGGCCGTGGGCGCCGCCGCTGGCGCCGGCCCACGCCAGCACGGCCAAGGCGTGGGCGGCGTCGACCTCGGCCAGCCTGGCCCGGTCGCCGATCCCTGCGACGGCGCCGACGGCCCCGGCGGCGTCGCCTTCCACGGCGACCGCCGCCACCCGGCCGTTGGACTGGGTCGTCCAGGGCGTGACCAGCTCGACCAGGGCGTGGGTGGCGTCGGGGTCGTCTAGGGCCGGCGCGGCGGCCACCTCGACCTCGTGCATCGGCGGCGCCGGCACATCGGCGAACTCGGCCGTGTACGGCTGGTAGACGGCGACGGGGTACGCCGGCTCCCAGGGCTGGAGGGCCAGTGGCAGTTCGGTGAGCAAGGCGTCGACGCGCCCGTCGTCGCGGAGATCCTCGCCCCGCACGACGCGCTCCTGGGCGATCAAGGCCGCCTCCGGCGCACCCGGCGGCAGGTGGGTGGCCAGCTCGTCCCAGGTGTGGGTGGACGCCGCCACTTCCGACAGGGGGCCGAGGGCGAAGCGCCCTGCGCCCGGCGCGATCACCGCCGCCGCCCACGGGCCCGGCGCCTGGAGCGCCAGCCGGTACTCGGCGTGGCTGGCGGCGGGCCACAGCTGGATGCCCCGCTCGTAGAACGCCGTCCGGGCGCGGTCGCGTAGGTCGAGCAGGCCGGCCCAGTCGCCCGCGTCGCAGAAGCCGTCGACCCGCCGCAGCAGCTCGTCGAGGTCGGCGCGGTCGACGAGCTCGGCGACGGTCAGACGAGCGGCCATGGGAACGCCCGGGCCGAGCGGGCGGCGGGGAAGAAGGGCCGCCGGACCAAGGCGGCGGCGCGGGCGAACAGGGCGTCGATCTCGCGGCGGGCGATGAGCCCGGCCAGCCCTTCCGGCGGCGAGGTCGCCGTCGCCACGCGGACGACGTCCTCCATCAGGTGGTCGGGGACGGGCCGGCCCTCGAAGTCCCAGATCACCGTGCGCAGCTTGGGCTCCTCGTGCAGGCACAGGCCGTGGTCGATGCCCCAGATGCGCCCATCCGAGTCGAGCAGGGAGTGGCCGCTCTTGCGGTCGCCGTTGTTGATCAGGACGTCCAAGGCGCACATGGCCTCGAGGGCGTCGTGGTGCTCGGGCCGCTCGAGCAGGGTGAAGTAGTGCTCGCCGAAGTCGGCGTCGACCCACCGCTGCAAGGACCCTTCCCCCAGCGGCCCGTCGCGCTCGACGGTCTCCGGCACGACGCCCCAGCCGAGCCACTCGGACACGACGTACGCCGCCACTTCCCGCCGGTACAGGCCGGGGGGGTAGTCCCACAGGGGCCGCTCGCCGGCGAGAGGTTTGTAGACCGCCCGCCCTGTCTCCTCGCCCCGGCACAGCTCGACGAGGAACGTGCCGTTCGAGCTCCACGGCAGCCGTCCCCGGACGGTGATCTCGCCTTCGGACAGGAGGCTCAGGGCGCGAGGTCGCGGTGACCGTTCAACCGGACGCACATGTGGCCTTCGGGGTCGAGCGGCCCCCCGCACAGGGGGCAGGGCGGCCGGCCCGCGGCGACCACCTCGTTGCCGTGCCGGACGAGCGCCGCCACCTGGGCGCGCGTGGCGTGGATCTGGGCCTCGGCCGCGTCCTCGCCCTCGTCGACCATCTCGTCGGCGACGAGCACGATCCGGTCGTCGCCCTCGTCGTAGATGACGCGCATGGGACCGACGATCCACTCGGCGACGACCGGTTCGATGAGGTCCATGTCCTGCTCCGCGGGCTCCGCGGGCGGGAGGTTGCCGAGCATGTTCTCGAGGTACTGGCAGAGGGCGGACACCTGCGTCTTCTCCAAGCGGAGTGAGACAACCCGGCCGGCGTGGCGGGCCTGGAGGTAGAAGACGCGCTGGCCCGGCGGGCCGATGGCGCCGGTGGTGAGGAAATCGACGTCGGGCAGGTCGAACGACGAGCTCATCGGGTCGCCGCCTTCGGCGGGCGCCCCGCTGAGCGGGGCACTGTGTGTGTAGATGAGCCGCGCTCCTCCGCCGCGCTCCGGTGCTCGCTCATGGCGCCCGCCTCATGACGGCTTGGCGGCCATGAGCGACGGGACCCAGTTGACCGACAGCACCATCGGGGCCAGCGGCCCGTAGGCGATGGCGGTGATCGAGGCGGGCGAGATCGAGACCCGCTGGAACATGTCCATGTGGGCGCCGGTGGCGTGGACGACCGCCGCCTTGATCGGGTCAGCGTGCGACACGGCGACGACGGTACCGCCGGGGTGGGCGGCGACGAGCCGGGCGGTGGCGTTCACGATCCGGGTCTGCATCTCGGTGAAGGACTCGCCGCCCGGGAAGCGGAACCCGCTCGGGTAGCGCTGGACTCCCTGCCACTCGGGCTGGCGCGCCACCTTCTTCAGCTCCTCGCCCGTCCACTCGCCGATGTCGAGCTCGAGCAGGCCCCGCTCGATCTGCACTTTCAGCCCCCGCGCAGCGGCGATGGGCGCCGCCGTCTCCCTGGCCCGCTCCAGCGGCGAGCTGTAAACGGCGTCGATCTGCTTCATGGCCGCGATGGCGTCGGCGGCCGCCTGCGCCTGCGCCTTCCCGGCGTCGGCCAGGTGCAGGCCGGGCTTGCGGCCCGGCAGCTCCTTGCCCGTCGTGGGTGTCTGCCCATGGCGCACGAACAGCACCAGGGTGGGACGAGGGGGGCGGGCGCGCGGGGCCATGTGCGGGCCAACCTACCGTTCGCCACGTGGATTCCCTGCAAGCGCTCGCCTCCGAGATCGTCGGCTGCCGCTCCTGCCCGCGGCTGGTGGAGTGGCGGGAGGCCGTCGCCCGGGAGCGCCGGGCCTCGTTCCGCGACGAGGAGTACTGGGGGCGGCCTGTGCCCGGCTTCGGCGACCCTGCGGCCCGGCTGCTGCTCGTGGGGTTGGCCCCCGCCGCCCACGGGGGCAACCGCACGGGGCGGGTGTTCACCGGCGACCGCTCGGGCGACTGGGTGTTCCGGGCGCTGTGGAAAGCCGGTTTCGCCAACCAGCCGGCCAGCGTCGGGGCCGGCGACGGCCTCCGGCTGACCGGCGCCTACGTGGCCGCCGCCGTGCGCTGCGCGCCCCCCGCCAACAAGCCGACGCCTGAGGAGCGGGACCGGTGCAGGCCGTTCCTGGTGCGCGAGCTGGCGTTGCTGGACCAGGTCGTCGTGGTCGTCGCCCTCGGCCAGTTCGCCCACGACGTGGTGTGGCCGCTGCTGGCCCCCGGGGCCCGCCCACGCCCCCGGTTCGGCCACCTGGCCGAGCACGCCCTGCCCGACGGCCGCCGCACGCTGCTTGACTCGTTCCACCCCAGCCAGCAAAACACCTTCACCGGCAAGCTCACCGAGCCCGCCTTCGACGCCGTGTTTACGCGGGCGGCCGAACTAGTTCGGCGACCGAGAACGACACCGCCGGGGGCCAGTCCAGGGTGAGGAGGCCGTCGGTGTCGGCGTACGGCTGGTACTGCCCGTCGACGAGCCGCAGGGCCAGGATGTGGTTGCGGGCCGGATCGATGATCCAGTAGGCCGGGATCCCGGCCTGGGCGTACGCCGCCCGCTTCGTCACGAAGTCGTTCGTCTTCGATCCGGGAGAGGCGATCTCAACGACGAGCAGCGCGGGACCTTCGAGCCGCTTCTCACCGATGCTGCTGAGCGGGACGACGATGAGGTCGGGCTCGACCCGGTCGCCGCTCGGCAGGTCGTAGTCGATCGGCGCCATGAAGACGACGTGCCCGGGTGGGCAGGCGGCGCGCAGCCGGACGAACAGCTCCCCTTGCACCAGTTGGTGCACGGCACCGGCTCTGGCGTCATCACGATGGCCCCTCCGATCAGCTCGTACCGCTTGCCGTCGTCGGGCATCGCCTCGAGGTCCTTGATCGTGAAGGCGTTCGATGCCATGAGCACCATCGAACTGCAGTATAGCGTGGCGTCCGGTGAATAAGCGAGCCGGACAGGTGTCGATGGAGGTCCCGCGGCCTCCGGATGCGGTGTTCGCCGCCATCGCCGCGCGCGCCCCCGGCGAGGACTGGGACGAGCAGCGGCGGGTCCTCGGCCGGCCCTTTGTCCTTCGATCCCACGTCATCGAGCTCGACCGCGCCGAGCGGCGGTTGGTCTACCGCTCGAAGCTCGCGGGGGAGAACCCGTCGTTCACCGTCTGGTCCTGGGAGGTAGAACCGGCCGCCGCCGGCACTGGGTCGCGTGTGACCCTGAGCTGGGAGCTCCGTCCCGTCACGTTCGTGCGCAAGCACCTGCTCTCACCGCTGCGGCACCGGTGGATCGCTCACCGGAAGGCCCCGGCGATCCTCGCCGCCCTCCGGGATTAGGCCGGTGCCGCCTTCTTCTTCTTGGGCGGCTGGGGCGGGATGAGGCGGGGCGCGTCGACGAACGCCGTCTCGGGCCAGCGCTTGCGCTGGTTGGTCGACAACTTGCGCAGCAGGGCGATGGCGCCGGGGTCGTCGTCGCCGGGACGGCCGATGATCGTCCCGTCCTGCAGCATCTTGACGAGGATCTCCCGGCCCAGGTCGGTGCGCACGATCGTCAGCGTCCAGTCGTTGAACGCCCCGATCCCGCCCGTCGAGATGTCGGCGTGCTCGGCCGCGAAGTCGGGGCAGGACTTGCAGCCCTCGCGAGTCCAGGCATGGCACTCCTTGAGCGGGACCTCGTGGTACGAGCCGTCGCGCAGCCAGATCTGGAACACGCCCTTGATGTTCATCTTGACGATCTGGTCCCGCTTGAGGCCGTACTTGGCGTCGAGCAGCTCCTCGAAGATGGCGTCGTCGAAGGTCTTCGAGCAGAGCAGGCCGATGTTGAGGGCGAAGCGGCGGGCGACCTTGCCGGCCTTGCGCACCTCCATGACCGGCGGCACCGAGGACTGGCAGCTCATCCCCACCAGCCCGATCTTCTCGGCCCCGCCCGCCACCGCCTCGTCGTAGGCCATGGTGTTGGCCGAGTAGGTGTAACGGCTACCGGCGGCGGCCAGCACCTCCGCGGGGGTGCGGGCCACGCCCGGGATCGCCTTCCAGGTCGTGCCGTCGCCCTCTAGGTAGGACACGAGGGCGGCGTCGATGTACCCCTTCTCCAGGCACCAGATGAGGATGGCCGAGACCAGCCCGCCGTCCTGGCCCGCCTTGGCCACCGCCTCGTCGGACGCCTTGGCCAGGATGATGTCCTTGCTGATGCCGTCGACCTCCTCGGTGCGGCGGGTGCGGCCGAACAGGTGGCCGTCGATCTCGGGCTCCCACGCCCGGAAACGGGGGCAGGCCCGGGTGCACGACGTGCACCCCTTGTCGCCGTGTACGCACCCGCCCGGGCCGCCCTCCTCCTGGAGGTGGAAGGGCTTGTAGCGCCCCGTGGCGTCGTCGTAGCCGAGCACGTCGTACGGGCAGGCGACCACGCAGCCGGCGCAGCCCGTGCACAGGCCCGAGGTCACGACCTCGTCCCACAGGTGGGCCCAGTGGAGCACTTCCCTTTCTGTGGGCATCGGGCCCACTGTACGGGCGATGTGCAGCTACCTTCGGCCGTCGTGCCGGAGCTCGCCGAGGTCGACGCCTACCGCCGGCTCGCCGAGGAGGTCGTCGGGCGGACCGTGGCCGCCGTCGTCGCCCCCGACGCGTGGTACCTGAAGCGGGGGCTGACGGCCGCTGGCGCCGAGGCGGAGCTGACGGGGCGGACCGTCACCAGCGTTCGCCGCACCGGCAAGCTGTTGCTGCTCGAAACCTCCGGGGACGGCCCCGTGCTCGGGCTGCGGTTCGGCATGAGCGGGCGGCTGCTCGTCGACGGCCACGCCGCGGTCGACAACCTGATGTACGCCAGCAACCGCGAGCTGGAGCGCTGGGACAGGTTCGCGTTGGTGTTCGCCCCGCCCCGCGGCGGCGACCTGCGCATGCGCGACTCGCGCCGCCTCGGCGGCGTCGAGCTCGACCCGGCCGAAGCCCGCCTCGGCCCGGACGCCCTGGCCATCGGCCCCGCCGCCCTCGCCGCCCTCCTCGAGTCGGGCGCGCCCCTCAAGGCCCGGCTCATGGACCAGGCCCGGCTGGCCGGCGTCGGCAACCTGGCCGCCGACGAGATCCTGTGGCGCGCCGGGCTCGACCCCGCCCGCCCCGCCCGCTCGCTCTCACCGGCCGAACGCCGCCGCCTCCACCGCCACCTGCGGGCGGCCATGGCCGACCTGCTGGCGCGAGGCGGATCCCACACCGGCGACCTCATGCCCGCCCGCCAACCCGGCGGCGTGTGCCCCAAGGACGGCACGCCCCTCGTCCGCCGCACCGTCGGCGGCCGCACGACCTGGTCGTGCCCCACGCACCAACACTGACGGCTCGTTTTCGCGCATGTGGGCCTCTGGGACACCAACTGCGCGGAGAGCTCGCCGGCCCCTGATGTTTACGGCGGGATGTCGGCGCCGGCGGGGATCATGCGCCGGACGAACACGTCCTGGGCGTTGAGGTTCTGGTCGCGGGTGTTCTTGGTGTCGCTCCAGGCGACGACCGCGGCGTCGTCGAGCGAGAACACGTCCGGCGGGTACCAGGTGCCGACGGCGTTGTTGTAGGCGAAGCGCTGGATCGGCTGCTCGTTGACCTGGCGGTTGGTCCAGCGGGCCCCGCCGTCGATCGACGACGCCCAGAATACGTTGTCGGTGTTGGCCTGCGGGGACCGGTAGTAGACGATGTCGATGCGCCCGCCAGGCGCCACCGACATGGTCGGGCTGCGCGACGACCCCGTGGACGTGGGCGTGGCGTCCGGTGCGATGCCCACCGGCGGCGTCCAGGTCTTGCCCTGGTCCTTCGACGTGCGGAAGAAGAGCTGTTGGGTCTGGGTGCGGTTGTCCGTGTACGCCGTGTACAGCGTGTTGCTGCGGGAGTCGAAGGCGAGTTTGGCCGGGTCGTACCGGTCGCCGATCTGCAGCTGCTGGTCCATGGTCACGTAGCTGAAGGTCTGGCCGTTGTCGCCCGAGCGGGCCAGGATCAGGTCGGAAGGGCCGTCGGAGTACCGGCGGAGGAAGGTGATGTAGATCGTCCCGTCGGGGGTCTGCAGCGGTTCGGACGGCGTTTGGCCGGCGGGCGCGTCGTTGATGGTGACGGGCGGGGTGAACGTGGCCGCGCTGTCGTCGGACCGGGCGAACTGGGCCGTCTCGCAGAACCGGCCCAGCTGCCGGCACACCCAGAACGACAGCAGCACGCGGTCCTGGCCGTTCGGCCCCACCGTCACCGACATCTGGGGACGGGCGTAGCTCAGGTCGTCGCCCGGCGGCTTGGCGGCCACGGTGGTGGTGAACTTCTTGCCCCCGTCGGACGAGACGGCGACGATGATGCTCTCGCGCGTCCCCTGGCTCGGGGTGGCCGACCCGTAGGTGGCGTAGACCTTCCCGCTGGGGCCGAACGAGACCCCGGCGGGCCCGGTGGGCACGTGGCCCCCGGCGGCGCCGTTGATGTGGCAGCCGGTGTAGTTCGGCGCCGAGAAGATGCCGTCGACCCACTCCTTGCCCCGGTCGAACGTCGTGTGCCACAGGCACTGGCCGGCGCTCATGTTGGCGTCGGTGACCACCATGTGGTTCTCGTCGCGGGGGTCCACCGCGACCGAGGGCCCTTCGTACCCGCGCCCGCCGCCCGGGTCGAAGGCGGCCCGGCATGCCGGGAAGGCGCACCGGTTGGCGAGCGACGCCGACGTCGCCTTCTTCTCGGGCCGGAAGATCACGAACGCCAACGCCGCCAGCAACACGACGCCGCCGCCGGCCATGAGCAACAACGGAAGCCGCGTCTGGCCTTTCTCTTCCCTCACCACCATCCGTGCAGGCTATGCGACGGCCCATCGGATCGCCCTGCGTTCTACCCTGGCGCCTATGGGCGACCGGACTCAGCTGTACATCGGGGGCGCGTGGGTCGAGCCTGCCCGCCCGGAGCGCATCACCGTCGTGAACGCGGCGACGGAACAACCGCTGGCCACGGTGCCGGCGGGTTCGAGGGAGGACGTCGACCGAGCGGTGGCGGCCGCCCGGGACGCGTTCGAGGGCTGGGCGGCGACGCCCGTCGAGGAGCGCCTCGCTTGTTTGCAGCGCCTCCACGAGGGTCTGCTGGAGCGCATCGACGAGGTCGGCCGCCTCGTCGCCCAGGAGGTCGGCATGCCGCTGGCCGCAGCCACGGTGATCCAGGGCGGCGTGCCGGCGGTGATCATCAAGAGCTTCATCGACCTGGCGCGCGACTTCCCGTGGGAGGAGCCGGCGGGCTCGTCCACCATCGTGCGCGAGCCGGTCGGGGTGGTCGCCGCCAACACGCCGTGGAACTACCCGCTGTTCCAGGCCGCGTGCAAGGTCGGCGCCGCCCTCACCGCCGGGTGCACGGTGATCCTCAAGCCCAGCGAGATCGCCCCGCTCGCCTCGTTCGTCCTGGCCGAAGAGGTGGACGCGGCCGGCTTCCCGCCGGGCGTGTTCAACCTGGTGTCCGGCTTCGGAGAGGTGGTGGGGGAGGCCCTCGTCAGCCACCCGGGCGTCGACATGGTGTCGCTCACCGGGTCGACCGCGACGGGCCGGCGCGTCTCGGAGTTGGCCGCCCAGACGCTCAAGCGGGTGACGCTCGAGCTGGGCGGCAAGTCGGCGGCGATCGTGCTCGACGACGCCGACCTCGAGGAGGCCGTCGACGCCACCGTCCGCCAGTCGTTCCTCAACTCGGGCCAGGCGTGCATGGCCTGGAGCCGGTTGATCGTCCCGCGCATCTACCACGACGAGGCCGCCCGCATCGCCCGCAAGGTGGCGGAGCAGCTGGTCGTCGGCGATCCGTTGGTGGAGGGAACCGACATCGGTCCCCTCGCCTCGGCCGAGCAGCGGGAGCGGGTCCGGCGCTTCATCCGCCTCGGGGTGCAGGAGGGCGCCACGCTCGTCACCGGCGGCGTCGAGCCCCCGGACGGACTGCACCGGGGCTACTACGTCCGCCCGACGGTGTTCGCCGACGTCTCGAACGAGATGGCCATCGCCCTCGAGGAGATCTTCGGCCCGGTGGTGTCGATCATCCCCGCGGAGGACGACGACGACGCGGTGCGCATCGCCAACGAGTCCCCGTACGGGCTGCACGGCGCGGTGTTCTCGAACGACAAGGCGCGGGCCGAACGGGTGGCGCGCCGCCTGCGCACCGGCCAGGTGGACGTGTGCGGCGTGGGCGGGTTCAACGTGCTCGCCCCGTTCGGCGGGTACAAGCAGTCCGGCCGCGGGCGCGAGCTGGGCCGCTTCGGGCTGGAGGAGTACCTGGAGGTCAAGGCGCTCGCGCTGCCTTGATCTCGCGGCGACTCGAACCGTCCGGCCCGATCGACCTGCGCCTTACCCTCGGCCCCTTGCAGCGCGGCCGTCGCGACCCGACCACCCAGGTCGGCGCGGCTGAGGTGTGGCGGGCGACGCGCACGCCCGAGGGGCCGGTCACCGTCCGGATTACGCCGGACTTGGCGATGCAGGCCTGGGGCCCGGGCGCGGGGTGGGCGCTCGAGGCGTTCCCCGCCCTGGTCGGCGCCACCGACGACGACTCGTCGTTCACGGCCCTCGACCCGGTCGTCGCCGACCTCCGCCGCCGGCTCAAGGGGCTGCGCCTGTGCCGCACCGGCGCGGTGGTCGAGGCGCTCGTGCCCACGATCCTCGAGCAGAAGGTCGTCGGCGCCGAGGCGTGGCGCGCCTACGCCGAGCTGGTGCGCGCCCTGGGCGAGCCCGCGCCCGGCCCCGGCGGGCTGTTCGTCCCGCCCGCGCCGGCGACGTGGGCCCGCACCCCGTCCTACGTCTTCCACCGCTACGGGGTCGAGCGCAAGCGGGCCGAGGCGGTACGGGTCGCCTGCTCCTATGCCCACCGGCTGGAGGAGGCCACGGCCATGCCGCTGCCCGCCGCCTACGCCCGGTTGCGCGCCCTGCCCGGCGTGGGCGCCTGGACGGCGGCCGAGGTCGCCCTCGTCGCCCTGGGCGACCCGGACGCCGTGAGCGTGGGCGACTTCCACCTGCCCCACCACGTCGCCTTCGCGCTGGCGGGCGAGCCCCGGGCCGACGACGCCCGCATGCTCGAACTACTGGCGCCGTACGCGGGCCAGCGGGGCCGTGTCGTCCGCCTCATCGCCGCCGGCGCCCCGGCGCCGCCCCGCTTCGGCCCCCGGATGCCGCTGCAACGGATCGCCACGTTGTAACGCCGGCCCAACGCGTGTACACCTCAAAGCGATGAGTGAAGAGCTGCCACACGACGACCGGGTGATGCTCCCGACCCGCATCACCGCCCTCGCCATCATCCCGGTCCTCTCGGCGGCCTTCGTCATCCTGTACGGCTTCCCGTTCCACACCAAGGCGTTGTGGGCGTGGACCATCCGCCCCTCGATGAGCGCCCTTTTCATGGGGGCCGGCTACCTGTCGGGCGCGTACTTCTTCTACCGGGCGGCGACGCTGAAGGAGTGGCACCGGCTCCAGCACGCCTTCATCTGCGTGACGGTCTTCGCCACCATGCTCGGCATCGGGACGTTCGTGCACTGGGACCGCTTCAACCACGTCCACGTCTCGTTCTTTGCCTGGCTCCTCCTCTACACGACCACGCCCGTCCTGCTGCCCTGGCTCTGGTACGTGAACCGCCGGCGCGACCCCCAGGTGCTGGCGGCCGGGGACCGGGAGGTCCCGCAGCCGATCCGCACCGTCATGGCGGTAGTCGGGACCGCCCAGCTCGGGTTCGCGGCGGTGATGTTTGTCCGGCCCACGGCGATCATCGCCAAGTGGCCGTGGGCGCTGACCCCGCTGACGGCCCGGTCCCTGTCCGCCTACGCCGCCTTCCCGGCCGTGGGCTACTTGTTCTTCGCCTTCGAGAAGCGGTGGAGCGCCCTGCAGGTGCTGATCGAGATCCCCATGGTCGCCCTCCCGCTCATCGGCGTCGCCGCCATCCGCGCCCACGACGAGTTCCACGGCAGCGGCCTCACGGTCTGGGGCTGGCGCGTCGGCCTGGTGATCGCCTGGTCGCTGCTGTGCGCGCTGTGGCTGGCGATGCGCCGGCCCGTCGCCTCAGTAGCGCCACGGACCGATGGCGGGAAACTCGGTGTGCCCGCCGATGGGCTCGCCGATGGGCTCGCCGATGGGCTCGCCGATGGGCTCGCCGTCGAGGCGGCCGACCAGCCACGCCAGTAGTCGCCGCTTCGGCACGGCCGCGGCCAACGTGTCGACGAATCCCAGATCGGCGCCGGGCGCCAAGCGCTCGGGTAGCCGGGCCAGGTTTCGGGGAAGATCGGCGTCGACGTAGGCGTCGGACCAGTCGGCCCAGCCGAACCCGAGGCCCAGGTCGGCGTGGTGGATCTCGACTTCCCGCCACCGGTAGAAGGGAAGCTCGGCCAGCGGCCACTCGGCCCCCGACGCGACCCGGCCGACGCCCGTGGCCCATGCCTCGGCGGGCGTGGCCCGCCATGTCGCCTCGAGCCGGTCGATCGTGCGCTGCACGTCGTCAGCGAGGGCGGCGGCGGTGCGTACCGCGCCGGCGGCGATGTCGGCGGCGCGCCGCTCGTTGCCGCCCGGGTACTGGCCCGCCACCTCGCCCCGCGCCGCCGCTTCGAGCATGCGCACGTGGCTGTCGGCGTTGCGGGCGAGGTGGGTGAGGACGTGGCCGAGCGTCCAATCGGGCAGCCGGCTGGGCCGGGCGACGTCGGCGTCGGTCACCGTCGCGACCGTCTCCAGCAGCCGGGCGTGGGCGGCCTGGCACCCGAGCCGGTCGGCTTCGATCGTCACGCCAGCGCCTGTTGGGCGGCGCGCTGGCCGGACGCGATGGCGCCCTCCATGTGCCCGCTTCCATCGCCACCGACTGTCTCGGTCCCCGCCCAGTGGAGCCTGCCGCCGAAGAGCGGCTCGGCGAAGGCAGGGTGGCCGTACTCGAGCAGGGCGCGCCCGGGCCAGGGAACCTCGTCGTTGGTGAACGGGTCGCCCGACCAGTCCCGCTCGAAGTACCGCAGCGGGTCGGCGGCGGCGGGGCCGAAGAGGCGGCCGAGTTGGGCGAAGACCGCCTCGATGCGGTCGTCGAAGCTCAAGTCGCGAAACTCGTGCCGAGGCGAGACGAACCCCCACAACGCGGCCACCGACGCGTCCTCGTTGCACGCGTCGTGCACCTCGCGCAGGGGACCGGTCTCGCTGAAGGCCAGGCCTGAGAGCCCCGCGTCGCGCCAGAACGGCGAGTCGTACACGGCGACGCACTTGAGGGCGGTGGCCATCCAGGTCGGGGTGAGCCGCATGACGTCTTCGAGCTCGTGCGGGAGGTCGGGGGTGAACAGGATGTTGTCGAGGACGAGCCGCGGCGGCACGGCTACGATCACGTGGGCGGCGCGCAGGTCAGCGCCGCCGTCGTCGGGGCCGACGACCGAAACGGCGACTTCGGCCGCGGCTTCCACGTGCTCGATGGCGACGACGGTCGTGCCGAGCAGGACCTCCCCGGCGGGCGGCAGTCGCTGTGCGAGCCGCTCGCACAGCGACTGGGCGCCGCCATGGAAGCGGAGCTCGGCGGGCGACGGCGGCGGCAAGTCGACAGGGCCCTCGTCGGTGAGCGCCCGCCCGTCCCGGTACTGGGGGAAGACGTCCAGCCCGAGGTTCGCAGCCAGCGCCCGCACGCGAGGCTGGTCCTCCCAGTGCCACGTCGCCCCCATGTCGAACCAGGCCCCCTCGCCCAGCCCCCCGGGCGTCATCGTCATGGTCCGGCCGCCCACGAACGGCCGCGCCTCGACGACGGTCACCGACTGCCCCGCCCGGCACAGCATCCCTGCGGCGGTGAGCCCGGCCAGGCCCGCACCGACAATGATCGTGTCGGCCATGGTGCGGGAACCTAGCTCGGGGAAGAGGTAGGCGTATGGCCGTCATCGCCCGAGTGCCTCGCCCGGTGCGCCGGATCGGGACGGTCCTCGTCGTGGCGGCTCTGGTCGAGTTCTTCGTGCTGCCCCAGGTGGCGGGCGCCCGGCGGGCCGCCCACCTGCTCGGCGGCGTCAACCCCGCGCTGGTGGCGCTGGCGGTGGCCTTCGAGGTGGCGGCGCTGCTCGTCTACTTCCAGCTGACCCGGTCGCTGTTGCCTCGTGGCGCCCGCCCGCCGTTCCGCCGCTTGGCGCAGATCGAGCTGTCGACGCTCGGGCTCAGCCACGTCGTCCCTGGCGGCAGCGGGCCGGCCAGCGCCCTGGCCTACCGGTTGCTCGCCGCGGCGGGCGTGAAGCCCACCGACGCCGCGTTCGCCCTCGCCACCCAGGGCCTCGGCTCGGCCGTGGTCCTCAACCTGATCCTGTGGGTCGCGCTGATCGTGTCGATCCCCCTGCGGGGGACTCGCCCGCTCTACACGATCGCCGCCGGCGTGGGCGTCATCGTCTTCGGGTTCGTCACCTTCCTGGTGGTGGGCCTGACCCGGGCCGAGGGCAAGACGGCGCGCGTGCTGTGCCGCATCGCCAATCGCCTCCCGTTCGTCGACTGCGACAAGGTGGAGGCGGTCGTCCACCGGGTGGCGGCACGGTTGCGGGACCTGGCCCGCGAGCCGGCGCTGGTCGTGCGGGCCGTCGTCTGGGCCGCCGCCAATTGGCTGTTCGACGCCGCCTCGCTCTGGGTGTTCATCGCCGCCTTCGGCCACCGCACCTCGATCGACGGGCTGCTTGTGGCCTACGGCCTGGCCAACGTCATGGCGGCCGTTCCGATCACCCCCGGCGGCCTCGGGATCGTCGAGGGCGTGCTCACGCCCGCCCTCGTCGGTTTCGGTGTGCCCGCCGAGATCGCCGTGCTCGGCGTCGTCAGCTACCGGCTGGTCAATTTCTGGCTCCCCATCCCCGCCGGCGGCCTGGCCTACCTGTCGCTCAAGCTCGAACCGGTCGGCGACGATGGACGCGCGCCCGGCGGCCGCGCCGGCGAGCTTGGCCGCGCCGTCGGGACCGCGGCGCATAGCGCCGAGTCCCCCCGGGCCTGGGCGGCGCGCTGCGGCGTCAAGCGGCGGCGTTCGCCGGCGGACTGAGCCCCCAGCCCCCTCCCACGCTCCCCGGACTTTGCGGTGTCCTGCGCACATTCGGCGTCGAATGCACTCGCGGCGTCGCTCCGACGCCGCAGCCGATCGGCGCCACGCAGGCCGGGGCTCAGCCCAGGCTCAGCGCCTCGGCGAAGGCCGCGGCCCAGTCGGCGTACCCGGGGGCGGCGGGGTGAAAGTTGTCCTCGGCGAACTTGCCGCGCCACGGCGGGCCGGTGTGGGCCCACACGTCGGCCACCCGCAGCCCGGCCCGCGTCGCTTCGGCTTCGATCACCGCGTTGGCCGCCACCGCCTTCCTCGGCCGCAGCCCCTGCGGGATGGTGGCGATGACGGCGCCCTTCGGGAGCAGCTCGATCAACCGCCGCAGGCCGGCGATGAGCTCGTCGAGGGGCGTCTTGTAGATGTCGTTGGCGCCGATCGCCACCGTCACCAACTCGGGCTGGACATCGAGGGCGGCCAGGCGGGGGAGCTGGTCGACGAGGACGTCCTGCACCCGGGCGCCCGAACGGGACCAGTTGAGCACCCGCCAGTCGCCGCCGAGCCGCGCTCGCAGCTGGCCGACCCAGCCCTGGTCGTAGCTTGGCGCGCCCACGCCCTGGGCGGTCGAGTCGCCGAGCACGACCAACAGGGGGCCGGTCGCTCCGGCGGCCGCGGCGTTGGCGTGATCCCATTGCGCGGCGTACGGCGCCACCTGGTTGTGGACGCGCCGCACGCCGGGAACGAGCCACCGCGCCAGCCGGCCGAGCGTCCCCGGCCGGCGGACGTGCGCGGGCGGCGCCGTCACCGCCAGAACCGCCGCCGGCCCCCCTTGACGGCCTTGACCTTCTCCTCGACGTCGACCCACGCCCGCACCGCGGCGGCCAATTCGCCGAGGGCGGCGCTCGTGGTCGGGTCGTCAGCGTCGGCCGCGAGCTGGTCCAGGTCCCGGGCGACCTCCTCCCGGTCCTCCGGGGTCGGCGGGTCGGCCGCCCGCAGCCACTCGGAGATCCGCTCGAGCAGCGCCTTCACGTCCGGCTTCGGCCGGATGCGGCGCGCCATGTTCATCGGCATCGCCGCCATGGGCGCGGCGAGCAGCTGAGGGGCTCCGCCCGCGGTAGCCATGGCCCAACCCCGGGGTGGCTCGACCGGCTGCACGACCGGCCGGGGCGAGGTCGAGCCGGTCGGGTCGGACGGGTCGACGGCGACGAACGCGGTGAACCGGCTCAGGACGCCGTGGGCCAGCGAGGCGGCGGTGATCTCGCCGGCCAGCTCGCTCCGGGGCGCGGCGGCGTAGCGGTCCTCCAGGGCGCGGACGTGGGCCCGCGCCCAGACCGTCCGCACGGCTCGGTTCTCGACCGCGACGGCGGTGACGGTGTGCGACCACGCCGAGCCGGCGGGTCGCCGGCCGGTGAGCGTGAACGCCGACGGGCGTCCGCCGCGGTAGCGGCCGCTGATCACGCACGGCGCACCGGCGTAGCAGTCGGGCCGGCGGGCGGGCGCCAACGTGCCCGCGACCAGCGCAGCCCCGTCGACGGTGACGGCCACGTCCTGGAGCACCGGCGTCGACGCGGCGCGGTGGATGCGGGTCATGGCCTCGTCGAGGGCGTCCTCGGACTCGACCAGCTCGCATCGGCCGCCGGTCATGTCGGCGAGCCGGTTCAGCATCCCGGCGTTGACGGCCTGGTCGATGCCCACGGTGAACACCCGCACGCCGCCGCCGCCGACCGACCGCAGCACGAGGTCCTCCTGGGCCACCTGGCCGTCGGTGACCAGCACCAGCACCGTGTCTCCAACCCCAACGTCGCCGGGCGCCGCCGCCAGCGCGGCAGCTGCCTGGGCGACGGGCTGGTGCATCTCGGTGCCGCCCCGCGCTTCCAGCCCGGCCAGGAACTCGACGGCCGCGAAGCGGTTCTGGTCGGTGGCCGGGGCCAGGGCGCCGCCGAGGCGAGCGGGGTGCTCGATTTGGTCGTCGAACCCGATGACGAGGAAGTGGTCGCCCGCGCCGAGCGAGTCGACGATGCGCGCCGCCGCTCGACGAGCAGCCACCATCTTCCAGCCGCCCATCGAACCCGAGCGGTCGAGCACGACGGCCACGTGCAGCGGCCGCCGGGCGCCGCCGCCATCGCCGCCGCTCGGCGGCACGACCGTGACCGCGAAGGTCCCCCCCTCGCCGCCGGGCTCGTCCGCGGCGACGACGGCGGTCGTGGCGGGCTCCGCATCGGCGACATTGTCGGCGACACCGAAGCGCAGCACGAAGTCCCGGTCCAAGCGCTCGCCGGGCCGGAGCGCGACCCGCCCCGGCGCGACCAGCGCTGCGTGCAGGGTCGAGCGCAGGTTGGTGAGCGGGCGCCCGAGCGGGTCGATTGTGACCTCCAACGACAGCGCCACCGGGTTGGGCTGGCCCGGGAGCAGCACCGGCGGGCTGATGCGGGAGGCGTCGGGCACGAGGTCGGTGTCGACGGCGGTCCCGTCGCCCACGCTCACGCCCTCCAATGGCTGGCCGGGCACGTAGCGCGGCGCCACGACGAGGGGGAACCGGAAGGCGGCTTCGCCCCCGTCAAAGGGGACCGGCCCCGTCAACACGATCTCGACCTCGGCCGTCTCGCGGGGGCCGAGGTTGCCGACCTTCGCCGAGAACACTCCGGGCCGGTCCTCCTCCAGCAGCGCGGCCCGCTGGCCGGCGGCGATGGCGGCGTCGTACTCGTCGCGCGCCGCTTGGCGCTCCTTGAGGATCCCTTCGACCCGCCGGCCGCCGAGCACGGCGACGAGCGAGGTCACCCCGGCGCGGTCGGGCAGGGGGAAGATGTAGGTGGCCGCGACGTGCTCGTCGAAGGGGTTGGCGAACGTCTGGCGGACGCGAGTGGTGGCCAGCAGGCCCACGATCTCGGCCCGCACGTCCATCGCGGTCAGCGGCAGCAGGCCGCGGGCCGACGACAGGCCCCCGAACGGCGGCAGCTCGGTGGGGAGGGTGATGGGGGGGACAACCGTCATGGTCAGCGCTCCTCGAGGATGGTCGACAGGTGGTCGACAAGGGGGGCGGCGGCGCGGCGCACCGCCTCATGGTCGTCAAGGGACAGCGGCCGGGCGGCGTCGAGGACGAGGGTGACGCCGGGGGCGAGGCGGATGGCGGCGGG
>JAHFUQ010000164.1 GCA_023265045.1 Acidimicrobiia bacterium | reverse complement strand
GGTTCGGCATCGCTGGGCGACCTGCTGGGCACGTCCGTCGGGCACGCGCTGGTGTGGCGGGCGGTCGCACTGGGCGCGGTGGCAGCCAGCCTCGCCCTCGGCCGGTCGTCACGGGGAGCGAGATGGGTGACGGCTGCCGCCGCGTCGGCGGCCATCGCCGCCCACGTCGCCGCTGGGCATGCCGGCGCGCCGGGCTCGTGGCGGGCGGCGATCGTCGCCGCACAGTGGTTGCACGTGGTCGCGGTCGCGATCTGGGCGGGCGGACTGGCCGCCTTGTTGCTCGGCCTGCGGGGCTCCTCAGAGGACAGGGCGGGGGCGGTGCGGCGGTTCTCGTCCGTGGCCGCGCCCGCACTCGCCGTCATCGTCGTAACCGGAACCATCCGGGCAGTGGGCGGCGTCCGGGCGTGGGCGGCGCTGACTTCAACCGGGTACGGGCGGGTGGTGCTGGTGAAGGCCGCCTTGGTCGTGGTGATCGTCGGATTGGCTGCCGCCAACCGGTACCGCGGGGTCCCCGCCGCCAGAGCGGCCTCGCTGCGCCTCCTCCGGCGGCTGTCGGGGTACGAGCTCGTCCTCGCCATCGGCGCCCTCGGAGCCGCCGCCCTCCTGGCCAGCCTCCCTCCACCCTCGGTGCTCCGCGGCGTCGACCCGCCGGGCCTCACCGCGACCGGCAGCGACGCCGCGACCACCGTCCGGGTGCGACTCCGGACCGCGACGGCGGCCCCTGGGCCCAATCGGTTCGCGGTCGAGGTAATCGACTACGACACGCGCCAGCCCGTCGTCGCCGACCGGGTGTCGCTGCGGTTCAGGCCCCTCGACGACCCCGGGATCGAGCCGACCGAACTCGTGCTCGAGCCGGCGCCCGGGCCCGGGCCCGGGCCCGGTCCACGCCCGACGTACGGGGCCGTGGGCGCGAACCTCTCCCTCGATGGACGGTGGGCGATCACGGCAATCGTCCAGCGCGGGCCGGAGGCGGTCTCCGTCCCGCTCGAGGTGCATACGAGGAGTGCGCCCCAGTTCCTCTCCGTGCTCCGGGTCCCGGGCGATCCGGTGAAGTACACGGTCGAGCTCGTTTCGGGGGGCGGGTTCCTCCGGGTGTGGGCCGACCCACCGCGCGTGGGACACAGCCGGCTCTACGCGACGTTCTTCGACCGCTTCGGCGAACCGCTGCCGGTGGGCGACCCCGTCCTCACCACCGGCTCAGGGCCGTCGGCCCGCCAACAGGTCCTCACCCGGTTGGACCGCAACCAGTTCGTCGCCGATGTCGAACTGGCGGGAGGAGACGTGAACGTCGCCGTCATCGCCCGCACCGTCGAGGGCGACCAACGGTTCCGGGGAAGCGTGACCCTGGAAGTCCCCCGCCGCTCGTAGGGGCAGGTCAGGAACAGCGGAACCGCACCGTCAATCGTCGAGGGTCAGCACCAGCCGAGGGCGGATGGCGGGGCCGCCCTCCCGGTAGCGGGTCACGGCGGTGCCGACGGCGAAGAACTCGATGGCGTGGTGGCCCCAGACGTGGTTCTTCTCGATGATCTGGACGCCGACCACGCCCCCGGCGCCGGCCTGACGGGCTTCGTACTGCATGCGCTCCATGGCCAGCTCGCGGGCCGTGTAGAGGGCCTGGGTGAAGTTGGGCAGCTCGACGTTGCGGTACGCCTGGGACATGGTCTGGAGCATGCGGCGATGGGCGACGTGGTAAACGCAGTTGCCCATCACCAGCGCGACCGGGCGCTGGCCGGTGTGGAGCAGCGTCCAGAAGTCCTGGCCGGAGAGGTCGGACGTGAACGGCTTGCCCGCCGGCGTCCGCCACGAGCCGCCGTGCTTGTGGCGCACCGCCGTCCCGATGGCCATGAACTCGGCCATGTTGTCGCCCCACTCGTAGAAGCGGATGTCGAGGCGGACGCCCACGATCCCGTCCGCCCTCAGCTCCTCGGCCTCGGCCTCCATGCGGGCCATGGCCAGCTCCCGGGCGTGGTACATGGCCCGCGTCAGGACGTCCAGCTCCTGGCTGGTGGTCCACCGCACGACCTGGATGCCGACGTGGTAGATCGAACTGCCCACCACCAGGCCGAGGGGCTCGAAGTCGGCGTCCTCGACGAGGAGGAACTCGTTGACGGACAGGTCGCTGGTGAACAGCGGCGCGACACCGTCGCCGCCCTCCAGTTGGCGCAGGCGATTGATGGCCTCGGCGGGCAGCAGCGACAGGTCGGGAGCCGCGGGGACGGGCTCCATAGGGAGGTCGTCGTCGGTCACTGGTGCACACTCATGGGGTCCGCCCTTTCGTGAGATTGCGGGCGGGCCGGATCGGTGCCACCGGCTCGCCGAAGCGAACGACGCCTGTCCCCAGCAACCGCCCCTCGATGAGCAGCCCCTCACCGCCGGTGACCCGCCGTAGGTCGACCGTGGACGCCACCATCCCCCCGGCGCCGAGCGACTGGAGCATCGCCCGCGCCGCCTGCTGGGCCTGCGCCCTCGCCTCCATGAGGCCGGCCGTCGGCGCCTCCATCTCGACGTTCTTGAAGGCCACCCCCTGGAGGGCCGGCGACGCGTTCCACGAGTGGACGTGGACGGCCGATACCCCGACGATGATCCCCGACGCGACCCAGCCGCGGAGCAGGAGGCGCAGTGTCTCGTCCATGGACAGCATGGACAGGAAGGGCCGCCGCAGAGGCGGCTCGCCGGGGACACGCACGGCCGTGCCGATGAGCTGGAGCTCCATGACCGACTGGCCGGGGGCGGGAGGCTGCTCGATGAGGTACACGCCCACGACGCCGTGGGCCTCGACCCGGCGCGCCTCGTCCTCGAGGCGGGCCACGACGTCCCACCACGCCAGGCCGAGGGCCTCCTGGTACCGGTGGTAGGCGGGGAACATCGTCGCTCGGGCGGCGCTGGCCGTGTACCCGCAGCTGAGGGGTTGGTAGATCTGGTAGGCGCCCGCCCCCATCACGATGCCGGCGGAGTCGAAGCCGGAGCTGAGCACCGTCATCAGGCTGCGGAACCCGGGCACGCTCACCGGAGGGCGTCCTCAAGGGCGAGCCGCACCTGGGTGCTCCGGGTTGCCTCCGCGGCCAGGGCCGCCGCCAGCCGGTCGAGCCAGTCGTCGAACGGCACGTCGTCGGAAGAGATGCACACGCCCCGGACGACGTGATCGAGCCAGGCCCCGGCCCGGTGGCCGTGAACCTCGATCCGGAACCAGACCGGGTCGAGCCGCACGACCAGCTCCTTCACGTGACGCCCGAGCGCGCCGCGCCGGGTGGCCACGTGGTCGGGCAGGGCCCGTTCCAGCCGGTCGGCGAGGCTCTCGACCATGGCGGGGATGTCCCTACCCCGGCGCAGCAGGGCGCCGGAAATCTCGAACCCGTGATCGCCACCGGCGTCCGCCACCGCGGTCCATGCTACGGCGCAAATGGCGGCCAGTTCGTGCTGCCTGACGAACAGGCTGGTCGTCTTGGTCGACCAGCATCTCGCCGACTGCCTCGTGCGCGCCCTGCCGACATGAGTCTCCGGCCGTTGGAGGCACGCGGTGGCGAGCCAGGAGGAGGTGGCCGTCGGGTTGGGCGGCTCGTCCTCCGGACGGGTTGCGCGTCGCCGGATGGCCCGGTCGGGCGCCGGCGCGGAGCGAGCGTCAGCAGCGGGCTGCTGGAGTTGGCGAGAAAGCGGTCAAGGGTCCGTTGCTCGGTGGCGGTGAGGGCGGCGTGGACCACCTCACGTTCGCGGGCGTGCATGGTCGGGGGTAGTTCGTCGACGATACGCCGTAGTGGGCCGCCATCTCGGAGTAGGTGGCGTTGACGTCGGGCTCGTAGCGGTAGGGGCGGGTAACGCCCGAGCGCAGGTTGTCGCACACGACGATGGCCGGGCAGCCCCCCAGCGCCTCGAAGGCGTGCACGTGGGCGGCCACCCAGTGCATGAGCTCCTGGGAGGGCAGCGCCTCGGCGTGGAGGTAGCTCGACGCCCCCAGCACGGCCACGAACAGCTCCGCCTCCAGCACCCGCTCGCCCGAGCGGGGGTCGTGGATGGGGATGGTCTGGCCGGGGAAGTCGACGAACAGCTTCTCGCCCGCCGCCGGTTCGCCCGTCTTCACCTCGTCGAAGCCGGTGGCGGGGAACGCGACGTACGCGTCCGACTCGTACCGCCCGACGGCGCCCGGCACCTTCCAGTGGACGGTCCGCTACAGCGGCGACGCCAACAACAACCGCGTGTCGACCATGTGCTCCGACCCCGCCAACGCCGTCACCGTCAGCGGCAGTGTCGCCGGTACGACCGTGTCCGCCCCCGCCTCGGTGCGGCCCTACGAGCAGATGACGATCACGTGGAAGAACATCGCCAGCCCGACCACCGGTGATTGGCTCGCCCTCTACGCCGCCGGCGCCAACGATGGCACCGTCGTCTTCTGGAAGTACACGGGCGGCTCCGCCAACGGCAGCATGACGGTGACCGTCCCGTGGGGCACCAAGCTCGGCACCTACGAGGTCCGCCTGTTCGCCAACAACACCGTCCAGCGGCTGGACGTGAGCGACCCGATCACCATTTGGTAGCCGGCGGGCGGCCTACAGGCTGGCGATCAGCTTCTCCACCCGCTCGTCACGGGACTTGAACGAGTCCTCGTAGAGGACGGTGACGTCGTGGTACTGGAGGTCGAGCAGGGCCATCTTGGGGTGGCTCGGGGGGAGCTGGTGGCGCTCGCGGTAGGCCTCGACGAGGCGGTGCTTGATGACCCAGTCGCACTCGCGGTCGAGCACAGCGGGTCGACTTCGAGCTTCATTCACCCGCTCTCGCCGCCTCCTGAGCTGCTTCGACGGAGCCGCCGTGTTCGCCCGGCGGGCACAGCTCGCGCCCGGCGCGTCACTCGCCCTGCCTGGTGGGTTCCCGCGGCGGGTGGAGGGTCCCCCCGCCCGCCACGCCTCCCGCGCCTGCGGAGGGCGCTGGCGCCGGTGTGGGAGCAGAGAAGCCCTTGCGTTCCATCACGCCCCAATCGGTCCGGCCCTTGAGAAACTTTCGCAACCCTTGGAGGCGCCACACGACGGTGAGCTGGCGGTAGCCGAAGTTCTCGAGGAGCGCCCAAGCCAGCAGCTTGGCGCGGTCGGCCAAGCCCTCGTAGCGGTGAAAGCTGTACTCCTCCAGCACGAACGTGAGCAGGGCCAGGCACAGGCCGTAGCCGTAGGCGACGGCGAAGTAGAGGGCGGCAAAGGGCCAGTCGACAGCGCCGATGAAAAGGCCGAGGATCAGGCCCACGAGCCCGCATGCCTCCACGACCGGCGCCAGCAACTCGACGATGACGAAGTACGGATAGACCACCAGGCCGAAGGCTCGGTAACGGGGGTTGAACAGCAGCCGGCGGTTGCGCCGCAACACGTCGGCCAGCCCGCGGTGCCACCGATCACGCTGGCGACCCAGGCCGCGAAATGTCTCCGGAACTTCGGTCCACGCCACCGGATCGGGAATGAACGCGACCCGGCCCGGCGCGTGCGTCTCGTAGGACCGCCGGCGCAGGCGCGCCACCAGCTCCATGTCTTCGCCGATCGTGTCGTGGGCATACCCGCCGGCGTCGAGCACGAGCGAGCGCTCGAACAGTCCGAAGGCCCCGGAGATGATGAGGTTGCCGCCGAGGCGGTTCCAGCCCAGGCGCCCGAACAGGAAGGCGCGGAGGTACTCGACCACCTGAAAGCCGGGGAGGGCGCGGCGGGGCGCCCGCACCCGCACGACGCGTCCCCCCCGGGTCTCGGACGCGTTGACGACTCGGATCGTCCCGCCCACCGCCACCACCCGGTCGTCGGAGACGAACGGCTGGACCATGCGCAGTAGTGCGTCGGGTTCGATGAGGGTGTCGGCGTCGATCGCGCACACCAACCGTCCCGACGCCACGTTCAACCCGGCGTTGAGGGCATCGGCCTTGCCGCCGTTCTGCTTGGCCACGACGACGAGGTTCGGGTGGCTGCGAGAGCGGTAGAGCGCCTCGACCTTCGCCGAGTTGACCCGGTTCGCGAACGCGGGCTCGATGGCGACCAGCTGGAATCGCTCGGCCAGCACGGCGACGGTGGCGTCCGAAGAACCGTCGTCGATCACCACAACCTCGAGGCTCGGGTAGTACAGCCCGAGCATGGCCTGCACGCTTTCGGTGACGGTGGCGGCCTCGTTGTGGGCGGGGGCGAGCAACGAGATCGACGGCGTGAGGTCCGACTGCAGGACGCGCCAACGGCTCTCGGTGCGGAGCTTCAGAAGGTGGTAGCGCATCTCGATGCCCGACGAGATCAGCAGGGCGGTGTAGACGCTGTTGACGAGGAGGAAGTAACAAAGGACGACCATGTCGAAGCGGACGAGGACGAGCTGGACGAACTCCTTCACCGCGCCCCTCCCAAGTCGGCGGCGCGGGCTTGGCGCAGCTTGGCAAGGTCGAGGGTGTACCGGGCCATCGCGGCCGCGACCTCGTCGGCGCCGCGGGCGTACCGGCCGAGCATCAGGGTCCCGGGTGCCCCCATGGCCGACAGCGCCGCTCCCGCGGCGCGCCGGACGTCCCAGGTGTCGTCGGCGAGCAGCGCGCCCACCGAAGCGGCAGCGGGCCAGTGGCCCAGGCGGGCCAGTCCCGCCGCCGCGGCCGCGCGTGGTTGCGGATCGCTGTCGGCTAGCAACGCGACCAGCGCAGCGGCGCCATCCGCGCCGCCGAGGGCCCCCAACACGCCCGCCGCGGCCGCCCGCACCGAGGGGCGCTCGTCCGCGCACAGGCGCAGGGCGTGCTGATGAAACGACGGGTCGGGTCGAGCCGCGGCGAGGCGAAGCAGCGCCTCGAGCTCAGGGCCCGTCGCGGATTCGAGGCCCCGGGCGACCGTGGGGGTGGCCACCGCGCCGGCCCGCCGCAACGCGTCCTGGGCCGTCCACCGGCAGAGCTGGCTGGTGTCGCCGAGCCGCTCCACGACGAGTGCGACCAACTCGGGGGTCGGGTGCTCCCCGGCCCACTCCATGGCGCGGGCCCGCACCACCGGGTGACGGTCCGTAATGAGCTTGGCGCGGACGTCGG
>JAHFUQ010000163.1 GCA_023265045.1 Acidimicrobiia bacterium | reverse complement strand
GGCCTGGTGGTCCGCCCGGTCCCGCCGCTTGTTCCTTTCGCCGCCCGGCCGCCTCGACCTCCGGCGTGCGCCCTCGCTGACGCCGGCCACCCGCGGCCTGCCGCTCCCCCGGCCCCCCTCGTCCCGTGGGCTCGTCCTGCGCGCCCCCTCGGGCCGTCCTGCGGGCTCTCAAGGCCGTCCTGCGCGGCGACGGGGCCGCGTCCTGCGCGTCGGTGCTGGCGAACGCCCGGCCTGCCACCTCGTGCCGGCCGCAGGACGTCCCGCAGGTTCCCCGGAGGGGAACCTGCAAGGGTGTGTCCGGGGGAGGGGCGGTTCGCGGCGGTCGTGGGTGCCGGCACGCGTGCAGGCCGCGTGCAGGCCGCGTGCTGGCCGCGTGCAGGCCGCGTGCTGGGTGCAGGCCGGGCGGCGATGACGGTCCGGGCGGCGGCGTGGGGCGTGTCGGCTGGATGCGGACACGCTCGGCCCAGCTGGTCCGCCGGCCCTCGTGTGATCCCCGCCGCCGTCGCCCGCGTCCCCCCGTCGAGCTGTCCCCGCCCGGCGCCCACCCGCCGCCGGCGTCAACGATCAGCGTCGAGCTCAGAAGTCGGTACAGATTTGCCGTTATCGCAAAGCGATGAACGGCGGTGTCCGCGTACGCGTGTCAACCGCCCCGGCGGGACGGGCGGGGGGCGGTGGCGACCCTGGATGCTCGCCGGGGTGGCGGCCAGCAGCCGGGCGGCGAAAGGAAGAACCTGGGCCAGCCCTGGTGGCGGCCGGGGCCGGGGGCGGCCCGCTGAGTCGATCAGCGGGGGCTCGTGGGCCCGCTCAGCGCGTGCTGGCGGGGGGCCGCGCCGCCAACCCCCGGTCGCAATCGTGGTGTGAGCCGGCGGCGGGCTGGCCGTTCGGTGATCCCGAAGGCGGGCGGTTCTCTTCTTCTCTTTCGGTCTCCAAGACAGCAAGCAGCTCTTCGACGTCGTCGTCTCGGTCGTCAACATGTCGGACCTGGTTGTCGAGTGCCGGGTGGTTCGGGGAGCGGTGCCTGGTGTTGGTCGCCCCGGGATGGGTCGCCGAGTGGACTGCTTGGAGCGCCCTGATGCTGACTTGGGCGTAGATCTGGGTGGTGGAGAGCTCGGCGTGGCCGAGCATCGCTTGGATGTAGCGGATGTCGGCGCCGCCTTCGAGCATCAACGTGGCCATGGTGTGGCGGAACAGGTGGCACGCCCCCTGCTTGTTCACCCCGGACTCCTGGACGTAACGCCGGGCGATCTGGGTCAACCGGTCCGGCGAGAAGCCGCAGCCCTCGGCCGAGACGAACATCGACCCGTCGTCGGGCTCGACCACCAAGGCAGGGCGAACTTCGGTGAGGTAGCGGGTGACCCAGGTGACGGCCCGCTCACCGATGGGGACCATCCGATCCTTGCGCCCTTTGCCTTGGCGGACGAGCAGCGTGGACCGTTCGACGTCGAGGTCGAAGATGACGAGGTGGGCGAGCTCGGACCGTCGGATGCCGGTCGAGTAGAGGACTTCGAGCATGGCCCGGTCCCGCACCCCGGTCGGCTCGGTCAGGTCGCACATGGCCAGGACCTGTTCAGCTTCGGCGGCGGTGAGCGCGGGCCGTGGGAGGCGTTTCTCGACCTTGGGGAGCTCGATCTCCGACGCCGGGTTGTAGAGCACCACGTTGTTGCGAGCGGCCCACCGGAAGAACGCCCGCACCGGCAACAGCCGCTGCGACTGGCTTCTGAACGACAAGGGGTCGCCGTTGGTCTTGCGGTAGTGGTAGAGCCAACGCTGGTAGCGCTCCAGCATCGGCCGCGTGACTTCGACCGGCCTCGTGACGCCCCGTTCGGCGAGCCAGTCGACCAGCGCCGACAACTGGCCCCGCCGGTTCGAGATGGTGCGGGGGCTGTAGCCGTGGGCGCCCATCCAGTCGCAGAACTCCTCGACCAGCCTCGGCCAGCCGGCCACATCCGCCGGGTCGCCGGCGATGCGGTGCGGGGTGTGCTGACCGCGCCGGGGCATCAGCCCGCCGTCCGCCCGGCTGCGGCTACGACCCTGTCGTGGTCACCGCCGGGAGCAGCGCCGTTCCCGTCGCTGTCGGCGTGGTCAGACCGGAACTCCTTGTGCGGCACGGGGTTCTCGGCGTCGGGTGGGGGCTGACCATCCCCGGACCGGGGGCTGACCACGCCCTGACCAGGGGCTGACCAAGCCGCCTCGGGCCCTGACCGGGCGTCGTCATAGGCGTGGTTCGTGGTCAACGTGGTGGGGTCGGCGAGGCCGGTGAGGAACCGTTCGCCGTCCCGGCCGGCGCCGTCCCAGGCCAGCTCGTAGGCGAACATGCCGGCCCGTTCCGGCCGGTGGGCGAGGACAAGCTCGAGGTCGACGAGGCGGGCCAGGTGGACCTTCAACGCGGTGTCGGACCAGCCGGTCTGCTCCCGCAGCTCCCGCCGCGTCAACCGCACCTGATCCCGGTCGACCTCACGATCGGCCGCCCGCATGGTGATGATGCCGTCGAGGAGCTCGAGCAGCCGGCGGGTCTGCGGTGGCAGCTCATCGAGCGACCGGCCGAGGACGTCGTGCGCCAAGCGGTTGGCCAGAGCGACATCGGCGACGGTCGCCTCGATGAACTCGACCCGCCGCCCGTCGGCCGTGGTCGTGTGCTTGCGGGGGCGCTGGTGCTGGTGGAGCAGGGCGATCGAACGGATCAGCGTCAAGTACTTCACGTGGTCCCGCCTCGTGCGGGTGCGGGCGTCGGCGAAGGTGAGCTGCTCGGCGAACGGGTTGACCACCAGCACCGGCTCCAGGAGGCGTTGGGCGTCCTGATGGACCTTCACCACCGCGCTGCGCTGCTGGTCGGCGACCATGCCGTCCAACGTCTGGCGGTGGCGTTGGCGGTCGTGGATGGCCCTGGTCTGGTCGCGGTCCTCGTCGACGCTGAGGACGACGCAGCGGTTGAGGAGCTCTTCGTCGACGTCGATCGCCGTGGTGGTGAGCATGATGGCGACGGGGCCGACGACCCGGTAGGTGTGGGTCACCAGCCGGCCCGACGCGTTGTCCTTCCCCGTCGAGGCGATGCTCAGCTCGCCTTCGGACTGCAGCAGCTTGAGCGCGTAGGCGGCCCGTTCCGCGCCTTCCTCCTCGGCGACCGCGAGGACCTTGTGGGCCAGGTCGGCCTCACCCATGTAGAACAGCGACTGGCCCGTCATCGCCGAGAACTTGATCCGCTCCTCGACCGGGACCATGGCCAGCACCGCCTCCATCAACGCACTCTTGCCCGCCGCCGACGTGGACTGGACGATGACGGCGAGCGGCGTGTCGAGCTTGCGGCTGACCGCGGCGAGGTAGCCGACGAGGCAGTTGGTGGCCTCGCCGACCACACCGGCCCGGGCGAAGTCGCCGACGACCCGCGCGACCAGCAGCGGATCCCGCAGCAGGTCGAGCGCCGCGGCCCGTTCCTCCGGCGTGAGCTCCACCGTGACCTCGGCCGGCGTCTGGGCGGCGGTGACCGCCTCGTCGGCCAGGCCCTCGCACGCCAGCAGCACCCGGGCCAGGTCGCGCTTGACGACATCCTCAGACAGGCCGACCTCATCGGCGGCGGCCTTCACGAACACCGCCCGGGCCCGGGCCGAGTAGAGGTCCAACGTGTCGACGTGGAACACCTGGCCGTGCCGCTCATCGGGCCGGGACACCAACACGTTCAACCGCAGCAGGTCGAACGAGGAGACCTTGTCCAGGCCCCGGACCCGCCAGCGGCGATCACCGAGGCGGAACGTCGCCTCACCGACACCGGTCACCTCCGGGGCGGGCAACCCCGCCGACGGCGCCGGCGACACCACACCCGGCTCGACCGGTGTCGCCGGCCCGGCCTCGGCCTCGCGCTCTGGTGGCAGCGGCTCGGCAGCGAAAGAAGGAACCGGGTCGAGGGGGCCGGCGTGGCGGCGGTCCAAGGGCCCGGGGCCTGAGCCCATCCACGCCGCCTTGCGGATGAACCTCCCGAGCACCTCAGCCGGATGCGACGCGTCACACGCCACGTCGTTGACGTCGGCGCCTCGGGGGAGCTCGACCCGGAAGCACTCCACACCGGCCGTCATGAGCTTGGCGGCGACCTTCTTGGCCGCCTTGTCGCCGGCGTCGTCGCGGTCGAACGCCAGCAGCACCCGCTTCACCTGGTGGCGGTCGAAGGCATCGAACATCTCGGCGGTGAAGCCTTCGGTCCCGTAGGCGGCGGTCACGTGGCGGAACCCCGCGCACCACAACGTGAGCGCGTCGAGCAACGACTCGCACACGATCACCTCCTCGCTGGCGGCGACAGCCGGGAGGTTCCACACGCCGGCATGCGGGCCCGGCAGGTAAAGATGCGACGGCGTCCCGGCCCGCAGGTCGTCACGCACCTTGCGCCCGTACATCTCCACGACCTGACCGGCCTCGTCGAAGACCGGCACGGTGATCGAGCCGTTGAAGTGCTCGTGTCCCGACTCGCGGAGGACGCCGAGACGCTGCAAGCGCCCACGAACGTCGGCGCCCTCCTTGCGGTTCTTGGCCGGGAGGCGGTAGCCGAGCGTCCGGTTCGCATACCCGAGCTTGAACACCTCGAGCGCCTCGGCGTGATCGATCCGCCGCTGCTGCAGGTAGGCGAGCGCGTCCGGCGACTCGAGCAGCGTCTGGTGGTAGAAGCCGACCACCTGGCCCAGCAGCTCCACGTCATCCGCCGACCGATCGATGGGCGACGGCAGCTTGCGGACCGTCGACCGCTGCGGCCCCGGCCCTTCGATCGGCTCGGTAGCCACCCGGCCATCGCGCAGCAGCTCGACCGCGTGCCGGAACGACACCCCCTCCGAGCGCATCACCCAGTCGATGACGCTGCCGCCGGCCGAGCAGGCGCCCAGGCAGTGCCACAGATTCTTGCGGGGCGACACCACCAGCGACGGGTCATGGTCCTCGTGGAACGGGCACAATCCGATGAGGTCGGCGCCGTGGCGGCGCAGCTCGATCCCCGCTCCCGACATGAGGCGCTCCAGGGACACCTCCGCCTTCAACCAGGCGATCTCCTCGTCGGGGATGCGAGCCACAGCCCTCCTCCAGAAATTTCTCACTCGTTCTGAGTGGCACACTAGATGTGTCTTAGATAGCACACTTAGAGCCGGGAAGAGCACACCCGCACACACGAAGGGAGTCGAGGTGGCCTCAGAATGGGTGGTCAGGACCGAAGAGGAAGGACCGGCACCCGTGGCCCTCGGAGAACGGATCAAGCTGCTGCGCAAAGAGGCCGGCTGGTCCCAGGCCGAGCTCGGCGAGAAGATCGGCGTCGATAGCCAACGCGTCAGCCGCTACGAGAACGGCCGCATCATCCCGTCGATCGACGCCGCCGTGCGCATCGCCGAGGCCTTCAACATCAGCCTCGACTACCTCCTCGTCGACACCGTCCCCCGCCGTCCCCTCCACGCCGCCGAGCACAACCTCGGTGACCGGCTCGCCCACGTCGGCGAGCTCGCCGACGACGACCTCGCCGCGCTCGTCAACGTCGTCGACGGCCTCGTCGCCAAGACCCGCCTCAAGGCCCTCGCCGGCGGGATCAGCTGATCGCCGAACCCAGCCAGACCCGAGAGGTCACGACTGCCAGACGAGCTCGAAGCCGGCGCCGCTCAGGTTCGCCGCGCTGATCGCATCGACCGTCTCACCGCCGAGGAACAGCGACCGTGCCTGCGGCACCCGGAACGCCACCAGCCCAGCGACACGCTCCGGGTGGAACACGTGCTGCTTCACCTTCATCACGCGGCCGGTGCTGGGGAATCGCACGACGCCCGACGCTTCCTCATCGAGGGCGTCGACGACCTGGCAGACGTTGAACAGCCACAGCCGATCGGTGCCGTCCACCAGATCGAGCTCCAAGAACTCGCCAGCGCCGGCGAGCACCCCACCGACGGCCCGGTAGGCGCGCTCACGGAACACCAAGGCGTGACCGCCCAGCCACGGCAGATCAGCCGGCAGCCACGGGCGGCCCCTGTCGTCAGCCTCCAGCCGGCGCACACGGATCGGCTTCCAACCGGACCCGACAGGCGTGCCGTCGACCTGGTACACCGCGTCGAAGTCCCCCTCCTCGACAGGCTGAACCCACTCGAAGCCCTCCACCACGACAGTTCGGAAGACGCGTCGGGTCATCACAGGTCGAGCCTTCCTCACCAAACGCCAACTCCAAGCCCTCAACGCCCCGATGGGGCCGGGTGGGTCAGTTCCCGGCCTTCATCGCCTCCGCCGCACGAGCGGCGATCCGCCGGACCGTGTCGAGCGACAAGCCCACCTTCCGCCGCTCGAAGTGACGGGCTGCGATCTCGACGGCCTCGACCAGCGCGTCCGACAGCAGGGCCGTCACCGCAGTGCCGTCCAGGCCCTCCGGCACCGCCACCTGCACCACCTGCAGGCGCTTCGCCTTCACGAACCGGCCCGTGCGTATCCCCTCGTAGTCCGGCTGGAGCAGCGGCCCAGCCAGATGGAAGATCACATCAACAGCACCCTCGGCAGGGTCGTCGGCCGTCGCGCCCAGCGCATCCTGCGCCTCACGCACCAGCCGAGCCAGGCGAGAGACCTCCGCGTCGGCCTTCGCGTTCCCGGCCGACCCCCCACCGACAACGGCACTCACGTACAAGGGCCGACGCGGTCGCCCCACCACCGGCGTCACGGCCACGGGAAGATCGATTCGTTCACCGAGCCCGCCCATGGCTCGTTCGTCATCGGCCCCGCGACCCGTTCGGTCAGCCACCGTTCCGCCGCCGACATGTCCGCCCGCGTGCCGGCATCGAGAATCCGCATCCGCAAGCCCTCCATCTCCGAGGACGTGTACCGGGCCATCGGGTTGGTCTCCGACGTGATGCCGAACTTCATGTGAGCGCCCGTCTCGGCGTCCTCCAGCTGATACAGCGTCGTCGGCCTCGAACTCGCCAACGAGTTGCCATGCGCCCCATCCGAAAGCGCAGGACCCACACGATCAGGGTTCGAAGCGAAGCGGCCGGTCGCGGGATCCCTCAGGGCCCCGTTGGAGCCCTCGACCAATCCACCTTCTGTTTCTGCGG
>JAHFUQ010000162.1:889-7077 GCA_023265045.1 Acidimicrobiia bacterium | reverse complement strand
ACTCCTGGTAGTTCGCCACTCTCGGGAGGCGCTTCAGGAGGCCGGCTGCTTCGAGCCGCCCCAGGGCTGCAGCCACAACGCTGTCAGCCACGCCGAGCCGTCTGGCGATCTCCCGTGCGAAGAAGTGGCCGTCCGCGACCACCGTGATCGCAGCGGCGACCTCAAGGAGGTATGCGTTCCCGAGAAGGGACTTCGAGATGTGCCGAACATCGGCGTGGTCCATGCGTCGCCCCCGGTGACCCGAGTGTACAGTGTTACGCGAAACGCGAAACACGAACCGCCGAAAGGCTCGGGACGAACGACATGACGAGGGACGTGCTGAAGCGGTTCATTCGAGGTCGGCTGGGAAAGAGGCCGGCGTCTCGGTATCGTCATGAGATGGGCATCGCTCGTGGGGGTGCCGAACACCTCGAGCCAGTCCGGCGGCTGCCCGATCTCGACGACTTCGTAGGCAAGTGGGTCGCCGTGAAAGGCGGTCACATCATCGCGGCCGCCGACACTTCGCGTGCGCTCGTGTACGAAGTCCACAAGCTCGGAGCCAAGGGAAAAGGCGCGGTCGTGCAATTTGTGCCTCCTCCGTCGGACAGCCTGATGGTCGGAGTCGGCTAGTCGCCGCGGGTCGTTTTCACCGGTTCCCGTACCGGGAGGAGGAGGAGTTTCGGCCCGGCGGAGTCCTGCCGCGACGCCTGTCCCGCCCCACGGTCGATGTCCAACTCGAATTTGGCGATCGTGACTGGACCGTGCGAGCCCTCGTCGACACCGGCGCTCCCTTCACGCTGTTCGACCGTGGAACCGGCGAGGCGCTCGGCATCGATTTCTCCCGGCAGGGTGCTGAGCGTTACTTGCACAAGATTGCCGGCGGGCAGTACCTCGCACAGGTAGAGACGGTCGTCCTCCGCCTCACGCCGTTCGACGACCTTTGGTGGGAGACGCAGGTGTCCTTTTTCCTCGATGACTGGGGCATGCCGTTCGCTGGTCTGCTCGGCCAGGAGGGGTTTCTCGATCGGTGGGTCGTGACCTTCAATCGATACGACAACTACTTCATCGTCGAGGAGCCCGAGAGCTTCAAGGGCCGACTACCACCGGATCCATTCGAGGTCTTCGAGAGTCGGGACCTCGGATGGAAGGATCAGCCGTGACGAGTCGGTCGCACGAATGGTGCCTGGTGCCGTCGACAGGCCGCGGCGAGGCCGGGGGCAGGGACGGAACTGGTAGGTTCTCCAGGTCGCCCGCGGGCAGTAAAATCGCAGGTGAGGGGCTCTGTGGAGCGTCACCGGTAAACCCCCGGCATCCTTGATAAGGATGAGGTCGCAAGTTCGATTCTTGCTAGCCCCACTATGAGGACGATCCGTCGTGGTCTGCTGGCTGTCGGTGTGGCCAGCTTCGTCGCAGCCGTGCTCCGCCTCCGTGGTTCCTCGTGCCCGCCGCAGCGCGGCGGGTGGCGGGAGCTCGCCGGCCCGGAGTTGAAGTAGCGCGTGCGGGCCGTCATCGTCGGCTCGGGTGCCGTCGGGGCTCGGGCCGGTCGCCAACTGCAGTTCCTCGGCAACCTCGACGAACTGGTCATTGCCGACGTCCACACGGCACGGGCCGAGGCCGTGGCCGAGTCGCTCGGCGAGCCGGCCCGCGCCGTTGACGGCAACGGGATCGCCAGCGCCGAGATCGGCGACGTCGTCATCATCGCCACGCCCAACGGGCACCGTCAGCTGGCCGAGGAGGCTCTCGAACAGGGGGCGCATGTGGTGTCGTGCGCCGACGGTCCCGACGATGTCCGTGCCCTGCTCGAGCTCGATGCCAAGGCCCGCAGCCTCGCCCTCAACGTCGTCGCCGGGGCCGGCTTCGCGCCCGGCCTGTCCTGCGTGCTGGCCGCCCTCGGCGCCCGCGCCTTCGAGCGGGTCGAGGAGATCCACGTCGCCAAGGTCGGCACCGGCGGCCCCGCCTGTAGCGAGCGTCAGCAGCAGGCGCTGAGCGGGGAGGCGATCGACTGGCGGGACGGGCACTGGCAGTCCCGGCGGGGCGGCTCCGGCCGGGAACTGTGCTGGTTCCCCGACCCCATCCGTGGCGTGGACTGCTTCCGTGCCGCCCTCGCCGATCCCATCCTCCTGCACGCGGCGTTCCCCGACGCCCAGCGCATCACGGCCCGCGTCGGCGCCAGCCGCCGGGACCGTCTCGCTGTCCACATCCCGCTCCGGCGCAAGGTCGACCCCGAAGGCGAGCTGGGTGCGATCCGGGTCGAGGTCCGCGGCGCGCAGGGCGTGTCCCTCGACGACCGGGTGTTCGGCGCCGTCGACCGTCCCGCGGTGGCGGCGGGCGCGGTCACGGCGATGGTCGCCCGCTGGGCGCTCGACGGGCGCCTCCTCCACACCGGCGCGTCCGGCCTGGCCGGCCTGGTCGAGCCCGGCCCCTTCCTCGCCGCCCTCGCCGAACGCGGCGTCAAGGTCGCCATCTTCGAAGGCGGCCAGCACGGCGAACCGGCCGCCGCTACCGCCACCGCCTGATCCACCCGCCGCCAGGCCGTTCCGGCGTCGAAACCACATCCCACGTGGTTTGGACGCCGCAAAGCGCAGCCCCGGGTCCCCGCCCTACCGCACCAGTCTCGACAGCCGCCGGTCGGCCAGGACCTTGCCGCCGGTCTGGCACGCGGGGCAGTACGTGACCTCGTAGGCCTCGTACGAGACGCGCCGCAGATCTTCGCCGCAGCGGGGGCAGGGCGTGCCGTGGCGGCCGTGCACAACCCAGTGGTCGCCGACCTTCGTGGGCAGCCCACCCTTGCGGCGGCGCTCGAGCTCCAGCCCGGCCGTCAGCAGGGCGTGCGTGGCCTCGAGCAGCGCGGCGCGCGGCGCGGCATCGAGGCTCTTCAACGAGTCGTACGGCGAGATGTGGGCCCGGTGGAGGATGTCGTCGGAATACCCGCGCCCGATGCCGGCCACCGTCCGCTGGTCGCGCAGGATGGTGTGGACACGCCGTCCGTCCTGGCCCTCCAGCACGAGGGCGGCGTACTCGTCGGAGAACGGCTCCGGCCCCAGCCCCGCCATCGGCCCCTCGTCGCCCTCCTCCAGCACCCACCAGCCCGCCTTGCGCTCGGTGCCGTACTCCTTGAGCAGCACCGACGGATGTCCGCCGAAGCGCCACCGCACCACCGCCCCTTTGGGACGGGTCGTCTTGGGCGGCTCCTCGACATCAACCCGCCCGCCCTGGGACAGGTGGAACGCGATGCGGGGCCCGTCGAACTCGTACAGGGCGTACTTCCCACGCCGTCCCACGCCGCTGACCCGACGTCCGACCAGCGACTCCGGCGCGGGCGAGAACGTCTTGAGTCCCGAGAAGGAGAGTGGCACCGCGCCCATGAAGGCGCCGCCGCCCACGGCCTCTTGTAGCCGTTCGACCATGGCCTGGACTTCGGGCATCTCCGGCACGCCGCACCAGGGTAGGACGGTGTCAGCCCAACGGTGTCAGCCCAATGCCGACGCCGGTGCCTTTCCCTGCTCGACCAGCCACTCGGCCGTGCGGCGCAGCGTCTCCTCCACCGGCCGGTACCGCACGCCCAAGGCCTGGGCAGCCAAGCTCCCGTCGTAACGGTGGCCGTGGAGCAGGGTCCGCAGCGACTCGCGGCAGACCATCGGCGTCCGCCCCCGCACCCGGGCCAACGCCGCGGCCACGCTCACCACGCCCGACACCCCGGCGGCTGGCGCGATCCGAGGGGGACGCACTCCGGGCGCCACCCGTCCCATGACCTCCGTCAGTTCCGCGCTCGACAGCGACACCCCGCTGAGGACGTACCGCCGCCCACCCTCTCCCGCCGCTTCCGCCCGGACATGGCCGTCGGCGCAGTCGTCGAGGTCCACCAGGCTGATCGTGGTGTCGACCCAGACCTTCAGCTTGCCCCGCAGGTAGAGCACGAGGACCTTGCCCGTGCCCGACGCCCGTCCCGGCCCCTGCACCGACGACGGGTTGACGGACACCACCTCGACGCCCAGGCGTGCGGCGTCGCGCCAGACCACCCGTTCCGCGTCGTACTTCGACCGTTCGTAGTGCGAGAGGAACGAGCCGCGGTGGGCCGAGTCCTCCCGTCCCATCGTGCCGCCCACCTCCCCGAGGGTCACCGCCGACGACGTGTAGACGACCCGGCCGACGCCTGCCCGCGCCGCCGCGGCCACGACATTCGCCGAACCATCCACGTTGACCCGGAACATGGGCTCAGCATCGCGGACGCAGAACTCGTTGACCCCAGCCGCGTGGTAGACGACCCCGCACCCGTCCATCGCCTGCACGAGCGACGCCACGTCGAGGACGTCGCCGCGCACGACGTCGACCCCCGCTGCCGCCAACGCGGCCGCCGCGGTCTCAGACCGAGCCAGCCCCCGAACGTTCCGCCCGTCCGCCAGCAAGCGGCGAACGATCGCCGTCCCGACGACGCCCGTCCCACCGGTCACCAGCACGGGCGGGTCGGCCATCGGTCCCGAACCGTATCGTGGCGAACAACAGGCACAATGCCGACCACGCCAGGATCAGTGGCGCGAAGTTGGGCGCCGGGCCCACCGACTCGCTCACGGCGGCCCACACCTTGGACGACATCGACATCGTCGCCCACCGGGCCGAGTAGCGGAAGTCGAGCGGTCCGGCCTCGTAGTTGGCGAGCACGTGCTCGTAGATGCCGAACACGGCGCTGACCGTCACCAGGACGGCCAGCACGCGGGCCACCCGCACCTGGCGGCGGGCCATGACGAGCACGATCGCCACCGCCAGGACGGCCAGGCTGAACCAGGGGATCAGCTGGATGAACCCGTTCCAATGGCGGATGAGGGCGAGCTCGGCCGCCGTGCCGACGACGCCGAGGGCCGCCAGCAGGAGGAGGCACCGCCTCAGCGTGGCGGCGACATCGGTCATAGCGCGAGGGCGGAAATGATCAGGTCGACCACGCCCGGCCCGGGGTTGTACTTGGCCAGGTTCTGACGCAGCTTGGCCATGTTGGGGTCGTTGGTCGGGTAGGGGCGGTACTCGAGGACTTCGCGCGTCCACTGCGCGGGGTTGGGGACGCCTGCGGCCGTGAGCGCGGCCTGGACCTCGGCGCTGCTCCCGGTGTTGGCGTTCGCCTTTGGCTTGGCCGCCGTCGCGGTGGTAGCTGCGACCGTGGTGCTCGTGATGGCGGTGGTGGCCGCGGTGGTGGCTGGGGCCGCGACGGTCGTGGCGACGGCCGCCACGGTGGTCGTCGGCGACTGGGCCGCGGCGGCGTTCGACGTGTCGCCACCGCCGCCACCACCACCGCCACCGCCGCACGCGGCGAGGGTCACGGCGAGGACGGCCGAAGCGGCGATCGTGACGATGCGGGGGTTCGTGGTCATGGTCACATTCTCGGCTCGCAGGCTGGGGACCACCTGGGAGGTCGCTCCGAGCTTGCTCCCCGGTAGGGTCGCAGGCCATGAGGTACGCACTCTCGCCGCGCGGTGCCGTCAGGGGGGCAATCGCCGGCTTGGTCGGCACCGCCGCCATGGACCTCGTCTGGTACAGCCGCTACCAACGGGGCGGCGGCACCCAGCGCCTCCACGAATGGGAGTTCTCCTCGGGCCTCACCTGGGACACCGCCCCGGCGCCCGCCCAGGTCGGCAAGCAGCTCGCCGAGGGCGTGCTGGGCAAGGAGCTGCCCCCGGAGTCCGCGCCCCTGGTCAACAACGCCGTCCACTGGGGCACCGGCGTCATGTGGGGCGCCGTGTACGGCGCGGTGGCCGCGGCCCAGCCCACCCCGCCGAGCGTCGCCTGCGGTGGGCCGTTCGGCGAGTTCGTCTGCCTGACGAGCTACGCCGTCCTCCCGCTGATGAAGCTGTACAAGCCCATCTGGCAGTACGACGCCAGGACGCTGGCCAAGGACTTCTCCGCGCACCTCGCCTATGGCCTCGGCACGTCCGTCGCGTGCGCGCTCCTGAGCAGGGGCAGGAGGTCGCCGAGCCCGGCCACGTGAGGGTGGTCGTCGAACGGGCAGAAGCGGTGCGGGTCGACGTGGACGGGGAACAGGCCGGCGTTGCGTGCCCCCTTCACGTCGAAGTGGACGGTGTCGCCGACGTAGACGCAGCGCCCGGCCGGGACATCGAGCGCGTCGAGGGCGAACTGGAAGATGCGCGGATCGGGCTTGGCCACGCCCACCCGATCGGAGTCCACGACGATGGCCACCTTGACGGCGACGCCGTCCACCGAGC
>JAHFUQ010000162.1:0-879 GCA_023265045.1 Acidimicrobiia bacterium | reverse complement strand
GCCAGCTGTTCCTCGATACTTCCCGTCGCGTTGGACACCACGGCCAGCGGCATGCCCGCCTCCTCCAGGGCGAGAAGCGCCTCGACCGCGCCCGGCGCCGTCACCCAGGGCACGTCCAGGTACGCGTCGCGGACGCGCAGGCGCGCCTCGTCGGCGAGGGCAGCCGCGACTCCGAAGTAGCCGACCATGGCTCGGTCGAGGCCGGTCCAGTCCGGTTCGTCGTAGCCATCGATGCCGTGCATGCGGCGGTCGACCTCGCGCATGAGGCGGTAGTGGTTGCGGTGGCAGGTGGCGTCGTCGGGGGCAGGGACGCCGAAAGGCGCCAGCGCCGCTCGGATGGCGTCGGGGTCAGGCAGCAGCAGCACGCCGCCGGCGTCGAGCAGGACGGCGGCGGGGGGCTCGGTCCACCAGGTCACCCAGTCAGTCTGGCGTGCCCGTCGATCCGAAGTGACGGCAACCGAAGTGACGGCGAAGCGTGCGGCTCCACTTGTTGGCGGGGAGCGTCGGGTCGAGGGCAGCCAACGCCAGGCAGTACTTGCTGATGTTCGACGGCCGGCAGCCCTCGGCCCAGAGGAACCGGTCGGTGCTGGTGGCGGCGCCCGCCGACTTGGTTTCCAGGAGCAGCTCGTTCACCAGCCCGACCGAGGTACCGTCCTCCAAGGAGCACACGAGCCCGCCGTCGCAGGTCAGGCGGGTGCGAGCCGCCAGGTCGACGAGGGTCGTCCGGCGGTAGGTCGTGGTGACGACGGGCGCCAGGAGACGAGCGTCGTCGAGGCCGGTGCAGGCCCGGACGAAGTCGAGCCCCTCGGCGGTGAGCGTGCGCCGGGCCCCCAGGTCGTACGGCATCCGGAGCTTGACCGTCTCACCCCGCCCGCCTCG
>JAHFUQ010000001.1 GCA_023265045.1 Acidimicrobiia bacterium | reverse complement strand
CTTTTTTCACTACGGAAACCGCTGCGGCTTTGAGGGTGGCGACGTAGCCAAGTCTGAGAACACGATGTTGGGTGCGGCTGATCGTCTTGATGCCGCGGTTCGTGATTTGGCGCAGTTCCGGGGCGAGTGGGAGGCGCTGGGGAGGCCGTCGTTGGCGGGCGGTTCGATGGGGCAGCAGGTGGCGCATCCGCTGATCAAGCTGATCCGTGACACGGAGCGGGCGATCGAGATGTTGTCGAAGCCGTCCGCGGCCCGTCGTGGTGGCCGTCCGCCGGGTGCGTCGTCGTCGCCTGATCGGAAGCCGAAGTTGCGGGCGGTGTCGTGAGCGCCCTGGCGGAGCTCGGGTATGCGCGGCTGTCGGAGGGCGAGTATTTCTCCGAGTGGTGTGAGGAGAATTTGCAGCATTCGGTCGATCGGTTTGCGGGTTCGCCGGTCGTGTTCGAGCAGTGGCAGCGGGACTTTTTCGATGAGGCGCTGGCGGCGGACGAGTTCGGTACGCCGTACTGGTCGAATGTGGCGCTTGTTGTCAGCCGGAAGAACGGGAAGACGGCGATGTTGGCGGCGCTGGCGTTGTACAGGCTGCTCGAGGACGAGGGGCAGCCGGAGATCTTGTTGGCGGCGGCTTCGGATAAGCAGGCGGGCCGGTTGTTCGACGCGGTCGTCTCGTATCTGCGTCGGGCGCCGCATCTGGACGAGCGTGTGCATCGGCGCGAGTACGTGGGCGAGATCGTGAACGTGGAGACGGGCGGCAAGATCATCCGGTTGCCGAGCTCGGGCGAGACGCTCGATGGTTTCAATCCGTCGCTTGCGATCTGCGATGAGCTGCATGCGTGGACGACGCCGACGAGGCGGCGGGTGTGGACGTCGCTGAACACGGGTGGGGCGGCGCGGCAGCGGACGCAGGTGGTGACGATCACGACGGCGGGTGATGCGTTGGCGCGGGAGACGTCGATCTTGGGCCGGCTGATCGACGGCAACGAGCGGCACGGCGATGTGGAGCGGCCGCATGAGGGGCTGACGGTGTCGCGGAACCATGAGGGCCGCACGCTGCTTTTCAACTATTCGGCGCCGACGACCGATCCGCGCGACGTCGACAGCATGAAGCTGGCGAACCCGGCCTCGTGGGTGTCGCGCGAGTTCCTTGCCAAGCAGGCGGCGAATGACGAGCTGACGGACGCGGAGGTGCTGCAGTTGCACGGCTGCGTGTGGGCGGCCGGCTTCGAGGCGTGGATCGACCCGGTGGCTTGGGCGCGGTGCGCCGAGCCGGGCGTCAGCATCCCCGCGGGCTCGCGCGTGTCGGTCGGCGTCGACATCGGTTTGAAGCATGACGCGACGGCGGTCGTGGTGGCGTGGCCGCGTGAGGATGGGCGCACGGTGCTGCAGGCGCGTGTGTGGACGCCGCGGCCGGGGTTCGAGCCGTCGCTGCTCGAGATCGAGGCGCACATCCGCGGCCTGGCCGACCGCTACTCGGTGGGCGCCGTCTGCTACGACCCCAAGTTCTTCGTGCGGTCGGCGCAGGAGCTGGCGGACGAGCTGCCGATGATCGAGATCGCGCAGAACTCTTCGCCGATGAAGGAGGCGTTGCAGGGGTTCTTCTCGGCGGTGCTGGAGGGGGCGCTCGTGCATGAGGGTTCGGGCGAGCTGACGGCGCATGTGTTGGCGGCGACTGCGGAGCGCACTGACGGCGGCTGGAAAGTGTCGAAGCTGAAGCAGTCGCGCCACATCGACGCTTGCGTGGCCGCGGTGATGGCCTTGTACGGGACGCAGCATCTCGTGTCCACGCCGACCTCGTTCTTCGCGTTCGCATGAACCTGTTGCCCTGGCGCAAGAAGGCGGAGCTGGCGGAGGAGCGGTCGAGCGCCGACCCGCTGATCTCGATGGCCGACTACCTGGGCCTGCTGCAGCAGTTCTCGTTCCAGGGCGTTTCGTACACGCTGCCGGGCTCCTCGCAGGAGGAGGTCAGCGGCGCGTACCGCAGCCTGGCCCGCTACGCCTACAAGGCGAACGGCGTCGTCTTCGCCTGCATGCTGGTGCGGGCCACCCACTTCTCTGAGGCGCGCTTCCAGTTTCGCCGCATCCGTAACGGCAGGCCCGGCGACCTGTGGGGCAACTCCGACCTTGCCGCGCTCGAGAAGCCGTGGCCGGGCGCGACGACCGGGGATCTGTTGGCCGGCATGCTGCAGCACGCCGACTTGGGCGGCAACGCTTTCATCACGAACCGCTACGGCGGCATGCGGCTGCTGCGGCCGGACTGGGTGACGATGGTGGTGGGCTCGCAGTCTGACCCGAATGTGGCGGCCTGGGATCCGCAGGCGGACGTGCTCGGCTACATCTACGAGCCGGGCGGGCCGCGGTCGGGCCGTGACCCGGTGCGGTTCGACGCGGACGAGGTGGCGCACTTCAAGCCGATCCCGGACCCGGAGGCGCAGTTCCGCGGCATGAGCTGGCTGACGCCGCTGGTGCGCGAGATCATGGCGGACAAGGCGGCGACGGACCACAAGCTGGCGTTCTTCGAGAAGGGCGCCACACCGAACCTGGTCGTCAAGTTCGCTGCGCCCAACCTGGACGAGTTCAAGACGTGGATCGACGCTTTCCGCGAAGGCCACGAGGGAGCCGCCAACGCCTACAAGACGATTTTCCTCGCCAACGGCGCCGACGCGACCGTGGTCGGCGCCGATCTGCGACAGCTCGACTTCAAGATGGTGCAGGGCGCCGGCGAGACCAGGGTGGCAGCAGCGGCGAACGTGCCGCCGATCATCGTGGGGCTCTCAGAGGGGCTGCAGGCGGCGACCTACTCGAACTACGCGCAGGCACGTCGCCGCTTCGCAGACGGCACCATGCGGCCGCTGTGGCGCAACGCAGCCGGGTCGCTCGCCCACATCGTCAACGTGCCGGGCGACTCCGAGCTCTGGTACGACGATTCCGGCGTTTCCTTCCTCAAGGAAGATTTGCGAGACGCCGCTGCGATCCTCGGAATGAACGCGATCACGACCCGGCAACTCACGGATGCCGGATTCACCCCAGAATCCGTAGTTGCCGCCGTCTCCTCCGGCGATCTCAAGCTCCTCCAGCACACCGGGCTCTTCAGCGTCCAACTCCAACCGCCCGGAGCAATTCTCAACGGTTCGGCCGCCGCGGCATCCGCTTCGGCACGCGACGCTATTGAAATGATGCGCGCCCTCGTTGGCGACCGGGATATCGAGTAAAATGATGCTATGGCGATACGAAAATCATCTTGTATCGAATGCGGGTCAGAAGTCGTCTCGGGCGCTCGTGGGAAGATTCCTGATCGGTGCCCAGAATGCCAATATGTCCGCAACCTCGCGGCGAGCAAGGCATGGAAATACCGCAACCCCGAGCACATCCGCGACTATTCTAGGCGCCATTATCTCGAGAACATCGATCGGTATCGCGAATGGGCAGCCGATGGAAGGCGGAATCGCGATCCTGAGGTCGTTAGCGCCTATCGGCGCGGCATCTATCTCGAACGCCAGCAGGCCACGATCGCAGAGTCGATGCGCGACTACCGAAAGAGAAATCCAGGCAAGCACGCTGAGATCGAGAATCGTCGCCGGGCCAGAAGGATGCGGCAATTCATCGCCCCGGTCGATCCTCTCGAGATACGGCAAAGGGATCTCGGCCGATGCGGCATCTGTGGTGAGTTCGTATCGGTCGAAGAGCAATCGATCGATCACATCGTGCCGCTGGCGCGCGGCGGAACGCATGAGCCGTCGAATGTGCAACTTGCCCATCGACGGTGTAACTCCAGCAAGGGCGCTCGCCTGCTCTCGTAGAACGAAGACATACCTCCGGGCGACACTGGGCGGCGGTCATGCCGACCTCGTAGCAGCGAAGGAGGACTAACAAGATGGCACCGAACAACAGCGCCTCCACGGGGGCGGGCGTCAGCGTGCGCGCGGACATCGCGGCGATCGAAGTGCTCACCGACGCCTACGACTGCATCCAGCAGTTCATGGCGATGGAGGGGGATCCGGAGGACGGCCCGGACTTGCAGGCGGCGCAGAGCGTGCTCGACCAGATCGAGGCGCTGGTGGAGGCGGAGGCGCAGGAGCCGAACGAACCCGCCGAAATGGGCATGGGCGCCGGCATGGGCATGAGTTCTGCTGCCGCGGAGGGCGTCAGCCGGGCTTGCGCGATGCCGCGGGAGAACCTTGTGCGCACCGTCGTGCCGGGCGCCGAACTGCGGGCGCTCGAGGACGGCAGCCGCACGCTCGCCGGGCATTTCGCCGTCTTCAACCAGTGGACGGAGATCAGCTCCATGTGGGAGGGGAACTTCATGGAGCGGATCGTTCCGGGCGCGTTCCGGAAGACGTTCCGGGAGAACGCGCCCTCCATCAAGGTGCTGTTCAACCATGGGCAGGACCCGTCGATCGGCGACAAGCCGCTCGGCCCGATCAACAACCTGGCCGAAGACTCCGTCGGCGCCGCCTACGAGGTGGGCCTGCTCGACACCAGCTACGTGCGCGAACTCGTGCCCGGCTTGCAGGCGGGCCTGTACGGCGCCTCGTTCCGGTTCCGGGTGATGCGCGAGGACATCGTCGAGGAGCCTGAGCCGTCGCCGTCGAATCCACGGGGGCTGCCGGAGCGCACGATCCGGGAGGCGAAGGTGATGGAGTTCGGCCCCGTCACGTTCCCCGCCTACGAGGGCGCCACCGCCGGGGTGCGCTCCCAGACAGACGAGTTCGTGATGCGCCGCATGCTCGAGCAGCCCGAGCAACTGCGCGCCCTGCTCACCAATTTCCTGCCCGCCGAGACCGAAGAGGACGGCGACGCAGGCGAACCACCCACAGACGACAGCGCCGAGCCCGAGGCTCACCCTGCCGCCGTGCGCCGGTCAACCCGACCCCTCTTCGGAATGGACAAGGAGGAGAAGCCGACATGGCGACTCTAGCCGACCTCCAGTCGCGGCAGACCGAGATCCGGTCGCGGCTGCAGGAAATCGACGCCGACGCCGCCGGCGAGCGCTTCGCCGAGGCGCAGACGGCCGAGTGGAACGAACTGAACGACGAGTTCGAGCGCAACATCGAGCTCATCAAGGAGCTCGAGGCACGGGCGCAGCGGATCGACAGGCTCACCAGCGAAGGCTCCGTCGAGAAGGAGCCGGAGAGCCGGTACAGCCGCGGCAGGCCGAAGCTGGTGCCGGACGACGCCACGGACCTGGCCGCCTACCGCACCCACGCCCGCGACGTCGACCAGCTCCACGACGGCTACCTCGAGGGCGCCCTCAGCCTCATCGAGCAGATGCAGCCGGCCGACGCGCGAGCCAACCGTGACGCATCCAAGGAGCGGGTCGACCAGCTCCTGCGCTACACCGACAAGGCGGACGAGCGGGCGCTCGCGCGACGCATCATCGCGACGTCCAACCCCGTCTACCAGAGGGCGTTCGGGAAGTACGTCACGAGCGGCAAGGACTTCCTCACCAACGAGGAGTCGCGGGCGCTGTCGCTGACCGCCGGCTCCGGCGGCTACGCGGTGCCCTACACGCTCGACCCGACCGTGATCATCGTCTCCGGCGGCGCCCGCAACCCCATCAGGGACCTGGCCCGCATCGAGACGATCACCGGCAACAACTGGATCGGCATCACCTCCACCGGCGTCACCGCCTCATACTCGGCGGCAGCGACCGAGACCTCGGACAACGCGCCCACACTGGTGCAGCCGAGCCTCAACGTCGAAAAGGCGCAGGCGTTCATCCCGTTCGACATCGAGATCGGGCAGGACTGGGGTTCGCTGCAGTCCGAGATGGCCCGTCTGCTCGGGGACGCGAAGAACCGGCTGGAGTCGACGGAGTTCCAGGGCGGCCTCGGCCACACCTCGAACGCGCCGCAGGGGCTCCTCGTCGGCGCGACCGCGGTCGTGTCGAGCGCGACGACGGCAACGTTCGCCGTCGCCGACCTCTACTCGCTCCGGAACGGCCTCGGCCAGCAGTGGCACGACAACGCCACCATCGTCGGCAACCGCGCCGCGTTCGACAAGGTGCGGCAGTTCGACACGGCCGGCGGCGCCAGCCTGTGGGTTCAGCTGCAGTACGGGGCGCCCGCGACGCTGCTCGGCTACCCGGCCCGCGAGTGGAGCGCCTACTCGTCGGCCCTCACCACGACCGGCTCCACCGTCCTGACGATCGGCGACTTCTCGAACTTCCTGATCGTCGACCGTGTCGGAATGGATGTCGAGCTTATCCCTCATCTGTTCTCGACGGCGAACAACAGGCCCTCGGGACAGAGGGGCCTCTACTGCTACTGGAGGAACAGCTCGCTCGTGCTGACCCCCGGTCTGCAGGCCAACAGCGCCTTCGTGAGCCTCAAGCTCCTTTAGGCGCGCAAGTGGGGGCCCGGCTCCGCCCGGTGGCCGGGCCCCCAATCTAACCGGGAAAGGAAGAGACGAACATGGCACTCAAGAGACAGGAAGGCCGCGAGGTGTTCGTGGCCACCGATTCGTTCACGGCGAGCCTGGACGGCGTCGACATCGACGTGATCCGCGGCGTCACGCTCGTGCGCGAGGGCCATGAGCTGCTCGGCCGCTTCGGGCATCTGTTCAAGCCGGTGGAGCCGCATTACGAGGTGCGCGACGTGGAGCAGGCGACGGCAGCGCCGGGAGAGCGGCGCGGATGAAGAAAGTAGGCGCTGTTGTGTTCACCTCTAGGCATTCGGAGGAGGTGAAGCCGATGGGAGCTCATTCGGTGCTCGCGTGAAGATCATGTGGTTAAGCGTTGCGCCTTGGGCTCCCACCTGACCGGCTATGGGCAGCAGACGTCGGTGTGGGTGCCGCGGATGAAGGCGGTCGGCCATGAGATCGCGGTGTCGTCCACGAACGGGTTGCAGTACGCGACGATGGAGTGGCAGGGCGTGCGCTGCTACCCGGCCGACCACACGGGGCTGAACAAGCGGATGTTGCGCCACCAGATCGTGGAGGAGTACGGGTCGGCCGACGGGGTGCAGGTGATCTCGCTGTGGGATGTTTGGCCGTGGGTTGACCCGCAGTACGGCGGCATGGTCGCGGACTTCGACGGCCTCGAGATCGCAGCCTGGGTGCCGGTCGACTGTCTGCCGGTGAACATCAAGACGCGGGCGGCGCTGGACCGCTTCGACGTGCGGCCGATCGCGATGTCAAGGTTCGGCGAGACGCAGC
>JAHFUQ010000322.1 GCA_023265045.1 Acidimicrobiia bacterium | reverse complement strand
CCTCGCCGCCGTCGCCATCGCACGGAGACGGCAGCGATGAGAAGCCTCGACCACCCCGACCCGCTCCCCGCCGACCGGCGGCGCCCATGGGACGACGTGCTCGCCGACTACGCGGCCCGCACCGGGCACCCGCTCTGGCCCGTCACCAGGCCCGACCATCAGCGGCGGAAGACGACCGTTCTCAGCTCCGACCAGCGGGCAGAAATCGCCGACATGTGGGCCGCCGGCCACCCCGTCGAACGGATCGGTCAACGGTTCGGCGTGTGCCCCACCACCGTCCGCAAATGGATGAGGAGAGCGTCGTGACCGTCGCAGCCGGACACCTCGCCACGATCACCACGATCACCGAAACGTGGATCACCACGGCCGCCTGCCGTGGCATCAACCCCGACCTGTTCTTCCCCGCCCGCGGCGAAGACACCACAGCAGCGAAAGCGGTGTGCCGGGGATGCCCGGTCCGTCTCGACTGTCTCCGCCACGCCCTCAACAACGGCGAACACTTCGGCGTCTGGGGCGGCACCAGTGAACGCGAACGCAGACAACTCCGAAAGAAACTCGCCGTCAAACGGCAAAGGCGGACACGATGACCATGCTCAAACTGTTCGGCGCAGCGCTCATCGGATGCGCAGCGTTCGCCGCCGCCGCCCCCTGCGTCGCCGTAATGGCCATCGCCAAAGCGTTCCGCGAACTCGAACCAGTCCCACCACCTGACGAAGCCAGCATCGACCAGCTCGTCGCCGCATACGCCCCCCGCATGTGGGCCGAAATCCACCAGGCACTCGCCGCCGCAGGAGCGTCGTGAGAGGCGCAGGCGGCGGCCCGCCCCGCCAACCAAGAGTCCCCACGACGCCGCTCATCACCGCCCTCGTCAATCGCGGCCTCGTCGACTCCTCGGCCGCCGCCACCGACATTGCTCGAAAGGTCGGGCTCAGCCGGCAAACAATCCGAGAAGCGGTCCGCTGCGGCGAGCTCACCATCTGGGCAGCCGACCACGCCGCCGTCAACGGCCTCAACGCCCACCCAACAGAACTATGGGGAGACGCCTGGCTCGACCACGTCGCCCTCAACGACCCCAACGTCGACCGGTCCGCCCGCATCGACGACGCCTTCGCCAGTTTGCGGGAAGCACTGTGACTCTCACCATCGGCGTCGACCCGGGTGTAACCGGAGCCATAGCACTCGTCGACAACCACGGGGCGCTTGTCGACGCCTACGACATGCCTGTCGTCGGCGGCCAAGTCTCAGCCCAACTGCTCGCCACCATCGAATGCTGGTCCCACGGCGACCCCGACGGATCCTACGGCACTGTCGTCATCGAAGACGTCCACGCCATGCCCAAACAAGGCGTCACGTCATCATTCGGATTCGGCCGCTCCAAAGGCGTCGTCGAAGGCGTCTTCGCCGCCGCTGGCCGTCCGCTCGTCTACGTCGCCCCCGGCACCTGGAAACGAGCGCTTGGGCTCAGCAAGGACAAAGGCGCCTCAAGACGGCGAGCGATCGAACTGTGGCCCGACCACATTGACAAGTTCAAACGAGCCAAGGACGACGGCCGGGCGGAAGCCGCGCTGATCGCCCTCTGGTACGTCACGAAAGGACAGCGGGCGTGACAATCCTCGAACTATCCGACCTCGAAGAACGCCCCGCCCCTCGCAGGGACAGGTTCGGCCGCTACCTGATTCGCCCCGCCGCCGGCGGCCAACCACGCGCCTACACCCGCGCCACCACCTGGGCGAAAGCGCTCGACGACATGGAAGGATTGATCAACTGGTCGATGCGGATGACCGCCGTCGGCCTCACCGCACGCCCCGACCTGTACGCCCAAGTCGCCGCCTGCCGGCCCGGCGACGACAAACTCAAAGGACTCGCCGAAGAAGCGAAAGAAGCGGGCGGCGGGTCCGCCGGCCGCAACGTCGGCTCCGCCCTCCACGCGTTCACCGAACGCGTCGACCTCGGCGAAGAAGTCGCCGTCCCCGACCCGTGGCGGGCCGACGTCGACGCCTACAAGAC
>JAHFUQ010000161.1 GCA_023265045.1 Acidimicrobiia bacterium | reverse complement strand
TTGGAGCTGACCCACGTGCGCCGCCTGGCCGGCGCGGTCGCCGACTCCCGCAGCCGCATCACCGACCACCTGGCCGACCTCGAACAGCGCCGCCAGCAGCGCGCCGCCGCCGCCCGCGCCATCGCCGCCCGGCTGGGGGACGTCCGGCAGCTGCGCGCCGGGGCCGAGCACAAGTTGGAGGAGACCCGCGCCAACGGCCGACGCACGGAGCTGGAGGAGGCCGAGACCCGCCTGCGCCTGGAGGCCGCGGTCGACACCGTGCGGCGCGAGTTGGACTGCGAGCCCGACGTGGCGGTGGCCGCCGAGTGCCCGCCGCTCGAGGCCGGCGCCAGCCCGCCGACCCGGGCCCGCGAGCTCGAGCGCGAGCTGCGCCTGCTCGGCCCCGTCAACCCCCTGGCGGTGGAGGAGCTGGCGGCCCTGGAGGAGCGCCACGAGTTCCTCACCGCCCAGCTCGACGACGTGAAGACCACCCGCCGGGACCTGGCCCGGGTGATCCGGTCGGTCGAGGAGGAGATGACGCTGCTGCTGGCGGCCGCCTACGCGGACGTGGCCGAGAACTTCGCCGCCCTGTTCGAGACCCTGTTCCCGGGCGGCGAGGGCAGCCTGCGCCTCACCAACCCCGACCACATCCTCGACGCCGGGATCGAGATCGAGGCCCGTCCCGGCGGCAAGAGCGCCCGCAAGCTCTCGCTGCTGTCGGGCGGCGAGCGCTCGCTGTGCGCTCTCGCCTTCCTGTTCGCGGTGTTCCGCAGCCGGCCGTCGCCCTTCTACCTGCTCGACGAGGTCGAGGCCGCCCTCGACGATGTCAACCTCCACCGCTTCCTCCGCCTGCTCGACGAGTTCCGCAGCGAGGCCCAGCTGGTGGTCGTCAGCCACCAGAAGCGCACGATGGAGGCGGCCGACAGCCTCTTCGGCGTGACCATGCAGCCCGGCGGCTCCTCCAAGGTGCTGTCGGAGCGGGTGCGGGTCGGCGGGTAAGCCAGCGGCGGCCGAGCGGGCCCGCGGCTCTCAGGGTTTCGAGGCGCCCGACCCCCGATAGGTGGGGCCAATTGCCTCAAAAGCCGACAGGGCCAGTCAGCAGTCGAGGCGGCGGCGCCCCTCAGATGCGCAGGCGCTGTTGGGAGTAGGGCGCGGGCGGGGGAGCGGGGTCGGGGTCGGGCTCTTCGCCGGCCAGCAGCTGCGCCAGTTGCTGGGCGTTGTCGACGGCGTGGTCCCGGTAGCAGTTGTTCATGAGGGCGTGGACCTCGTTGGCCGACGCCGCCAGCTCCTCCAGCTTGGGCACCCACTCCTCCAGCTCGTGGATCTCGTAGTGGTACCGGAACCGCTCGGCCGCGGTCGGCGCCGAGCGCTCCCACGTCTCGGCGTTGCGGCCGTGGAAGCGCACGACGGCCAGCTCGGCGGTGACGGCCACGACCGGGGGAACCGAGGACTTGAAGCCCTGCGGCTCGTCCACGCACACGTAGGACAGCGCCAGCTCCTCCAGCAGGCCGAGGGTCGCCTCGCACTCCTCAGCCTCGAGCCAGCGGGCGTTGCGGAACTCGACGCAGCCGCGGTAGCCGACCTCGTCGAGCCGGGCGGCGATCTCCCGCAGCCGCTCGGAGTGCACCGCCTTGGGGCCGAACCAGCGGGGGAACTGCACCAGGACGGCGCCCAGCTTGCCCGCCGCCGCCAGCGGCCGCAGCGAGTGCAGGAACCGGTCCCAGACCTCGTCCACCGCGTCGGGCGGCAGGTGCTTGTCGTACAGGCGGCGCTTGTCGCGGAACTCGGGCAGCACCGCCGCTTGGAGGTCGGGCCACAGCGAGTGGGGGAAGGTCGGGTGCCCGGTCAGCAGCGAGTACGCCTTCACGTTCATGGTGAAGCCGGCGGGCGTGCGCTCGACCCACGTCTGGGCCAGCTCGGGCGTGGGCGGGAAGTAGTAGGTCGAATCCGCCTCCACCACCGGGAAGCGGCCGGCGTAGAAGGCGAGCCGCTCCGCCGCGGTCATCGACTTGCGGGGGTACCAGTCGGACTGGCGCACCAGGGTGGGGTCGGTCCACGAGCAGGTGCCGACCTTGACCGGCGCGGTCACGAGATCGGCCCGCTGCGCTTGAGCGCCTCGGCGAAGGCGGTGGCGACCTGCTGGTACCCGCCCGCGTTGGGGTGGAAGCCGTCGCCGCTGACGAGAGCGTCTTCGATCCCCGCCGCCCGCGCCGCCAGGCCGACGGCGTGGAGGTCCACCAACGTCGCCCCTTGAGCGGTCGCCACCCGTGCCGTCGCCGCGTTGTAGTCGTCAACCAGGCGGTTGATGTCGTCCGGCGGCGGCAGCTCGGCGCCGCCCGGGGCCCGGCACGGCGGCGCCGACGAGGGCGGATCGGGACGGCACGCCAGGTAGGCGGGGAGGCGGTCGACGGGCGGGGCGTTGGCGACGAGCACCCGGGTCTCGCCGTTGCGCCGTAACTGGCGCACGAGGGTCCCCAGGTCGCGCTCGAAGTCGGCGGCCGGCACCCCGGCGATGATGTCGTTGACGTTCAGCCAGACGGTCACAATCGCGGGCTTGAGGTCCAGCGTCGGCCCCACCTCCAGGCGGAGCGCCTGCGCGACGGTCGCGCCCGGCACTCCCATGTTCACGAAGACGGTGTTGGACGGCGTCGACGAGCGGAACAGCAGCCGGGGCCACGCCTCCCGTAGCGGGGTCTCGGCGCCGACGCCGGTGGTCTCGCTGGCGCCCACGGCGACGTAGGTCGGACCGGGCGCGGTGGGGGAGGTCGCCCCCGGCGCCGGCGGCTTGGCGCTTCGGGGCGAGCAGGCGGCCAGGAGCAGCAGCGTGGCGGCGGCTACGCCGAGGCGCCTCATCCGGACTCCATCGCTTCGCGCGCGGGCAGCGCGGCGGCGCGTCGGGCGGGCAGGGCGCCGGCGCCGACGGCCAGGAAGAACGCGCCGGTGATCGAACCGATGATGACGACGGCCGGGAACCCGAGGGTGACCCCGGCGAGGCCCTGGCGGGCCAGGTAGGAGTTCACCACCTGGCTCACCGCGAACGCGGCGCCGTACCCGCCCAGCGTCCCGAGGACGCCCCCCAGCAACCCCAGGGCGCCGGCTTCGAAGAGGAACACCCGGGCGACGTCGCGGTCCCGGGCGCCGATGGCCTTGAGGACGCCGATCTCGCGCCGGCGCTCCCGCACGGCGGCGAGGAGGGCGTTGGCGATCCCGAGCGAGGCGATGAACAGGGCGATGAGGCCGATGCCCGCGAGCACGATCTCGACCACCCGGAGGTAGCGCTGGACCGACGCGATCAGGTTCTCCGGGGCGGTCGTGGCGTAGCCAATGTCGGTGATCTCGGCCCGCACCTTGCTCACCTCGTCGAGGCCCCGGGCGATGACGAACAGCCCCGAGTAGGGCGAGGTCGGGATCTCGATCCGTCCACCTCCGTCGCCCCCGGCCGCCGTCCACGCCCGTGCCAGCTGCATCTGCTCGACGGGCACGACGAACTCGCCCGCGGCCGCCTCCTGGGCCACCACGCCGACGACGGTGGTCCGCACCCACCGGGCGCGGGACCGGGTCTGGGTGTCCTGGTAGATCCTCGGCGCGCCCATGAACAGCTCGGTGCCGAGCACGGCCGGCGCGTGCTCCTTCTTCAGCCCGAGGCGTTGCAGGTAGCCGACGGTGACGGCCACCTCGGTGACCGAGTGCCGTTCGGGCAGCCGCCCGGCCAGCACGGTGATGGGCAGGTCGTCGGCGTGGCCCAGGTCGATGCCGATCACCGTCTCGCTGTACGGCGCGGGGGCGCGCACCGCCGAGCGTTCGATCGGGCTCGGCGCGGTGCTGGTGGTGGTCGCGTTGCGGGGCGCCTGGGGGCGCACGGGCGGCAGGGTGGCCAGGACCTCGGTGTTCACCGGTGGGTTGGGGGGCACGATCAACATGGGGTTGGCGATGATGGGCAGCACGACCCGCACGTCGGGGAGGTTCTCGATCCGGCCCCGGGCCGCGTCGTCGAGGTCCTTGGGCGCGCCCGGCCGGGCGTTGTCGTTGTCGAGCTGGGACAGGTCGGGCTCGGCCGCCGTCACCTTGATCCCCGCCAGGGGGCCGCCCCGTGACAGCTCGGCGATCACCTTGGTGCGGGCGGTGCCGGCGATGGTGACCAGGGCGGTGAGCAGGGTGGTGGCCAGGGCGACCGCCAGCACCGTCAGCACCGAGCGCCCGATGCGCCGCCGCACGCTCGTGACCGCCAACCCGGCGGCGTCCCGCCACCTCACGGCGCCACCACCTCGGGGTCGGCGAGGCGGCCCCTGTCGAGGGCGAAGTGGTGGTCGGCGCGGGCGGCCAGGTCCCGGTTGTGAGTCACGACCACCAGGGTGCAGCCGTGCCGGGCCCGCACCGCTTCGAGCAGGTCGATCACCCGCTCAGCCGACTCGTCGTCGAGGTTGCCGGTGGGCTCGTCGGCCAGCAGCAGCCGGGGCTGGTTGGCCATGGCCCGGGCGATGGCGACCCGCTGGCGCTCGCCCCCCGACAGGGCCGGGGGCCGGTGCTTGGCGCGTGCCGTCAGGCCGACGGCGTCGAGCAGCTCCGCCGCCCGGGCGCGCCGGCGGGCGGGGGCGACGGCGGCCAGCGTGCACGCCAGCTCGACGTTCTCGGCCGCCGTCAGCGTGTCGAGGAGGCCGAAGTGCTGGAACACGAACCCGATCGTGCTCCTCCGGTAGGCGGCCAGGTCGTCCCCGGCCAGCCGGGCGACGTCCTGGCCGCCCACCTGGACCTCGCCCGCTTCCGGGCGCTCCAGGCCACCCAGGATGGCGAGCAGCGTGGTTTTGCCCGCGCCCGACGAACCGGTCACGGCCGCGTACCCGCCCTCGGGCAGGTCGAGGGAGACATGGTCGAGCACCACCAGCCGTCCCCGCGGCGTCTGGTAGCCGTGGGCCAGGTTGCGGATTCGGATGGGCACGCCGGGCACGCCCCATCGTCGCTCATGGCGCCCTTTTGATGTGCGCAGGCATTGGGGAGGATGCGACCGATGCCCACGCACCCGGACATGGTCCCTCCCCAGACGCCCGCCCAGGGCGAGCCCGACTCGCCCCTCGACCTCCCTGCCCGGGACTGGAAGGCGGCCCTCACGCGGGCCGTCACGCAGTTCAAGGCCAATCGGGGCACGCTGGTGGCGGCGGGGATGGCGTTCTACTGGTTCCTGGCCGTCTTCCCCGCCCTGCTGGCGGCGGTGGGGATCACCGCCCTGGTGCACGCGTCGGCGGAGACCATCGCCTCCATCACCCGGGCCGTGGAGTCGGCGTTGCCGGGAGGCGCGGCGAGCGTGATCACCGACGCCCTGGCGCGGTCGAGCGGGCGGGCGCGCGGCAGTTCCGTGGCCGCCGCTCTGGTGGGCGTGGCGCTGGCGCTGTGGGCCGCGTCGGCGGGCATGGTCGCCACCCAGGAGGGCCTCGACCTTGTGTACGGCGCCGCCCGGGACCGGCCGTTCCTGAAGAAGCGGCTCCGCGCCATGGCGTTGATCGCGTTGGCGGCCGTGCTCGGCGGGATCGCCACGGCCGCCATCGTCTTCGGGCCCGCGATCGGCGACGCGGTCCGCGACCATCTCCCGTTCGGCGGCGGCATCGCCTTCACGCTGGCGTGGACGGCAGCCCGCTGGGCCGTCGGGCTGGCCGCGCTGGCAACCCTGTTCGCCGGCTTCTACTACTTCGCCCCCAACCGCCGGGAGCCCCGCTGGACGTGGACGAGCCCTGGCGGCGTGGTGGCGACCGTGATCTGGCTGCTCGCCTCCATCGGGTTCTCGCTCTATGTCAACCACCTCGGCTCGTACGCCAAGACCTACGGGTCGTTCACCGGCGTCGTGGCCCTGATGCTGTGGCTCTACCTCTCGGGCATCGCCCTGCTGCTGGGCGGGGAGGTCAACGCCGAGCTCGAGCGCCAGGGCGAGCAGGACCGCCGCCGGCGCGCACCGGCCCCGGCCCACGGCGCCTTGGAGGGGCCGTCAGCCGGGACCGGCGGGACCGAGCAGCAGTGGCGCGAGATGATGCGCCGCGGGTACTAGCGCTTAGACGACCTCCCGTTCCTCGACCACCGTCCGTCCGCGGCGGCCGCCGAAGATGGCCATGCTCACCACCAGCCCGATTGCGCCGACGACCATCAAGATGACGCCAATGCTGTTGATGTTGAACCCATTGGAGTGGTCGACATTGACACCCCAGGCCAGGATGCCGCCCAAGGCCACGAGGAAGACCGAGACACCGATACCCACAACTGCCTCCTTGCGATTCTGAGGAACGTTTCCGCAGGGGGCGGTACCCATCCCGGCGGCCACGTAAGCGCAACGATCGGGGCGGCCGCCGCGCCGCTGGTTGGCGGGGGGGGACTTGGGCGTACGGCGCCCTACCAGCCGGGCGGGTAGATGTCGTGCGGGGGTAGATCCCGACGTTGGGCTCGCCCTCGGCGCCCTCGTGAACCCGGCCGAGGCGCCTAGCCCTGCGCCATCGCGGCCTTCGTGGCCTCGAGGTTCTGCCCGACGACGGCCATCGTCTGCTGGAGCTCCACCGACGGGCTGAACTCGACCACCTCGCAGCCGGCGAACAGCAGGGGCGAGTGGTCGGGTGAGGACCGGGCCCGGGCCAGCAACCCGGCCAGGGCGCGCTGCTCCGCCTCCCGGCCCACGAACGGCGCCATCCCGACCACGGCCTGCACGGTACGGCGCGCGGTCGTCCCGGGAACGCCTCGATCCCTCCGACGATCGCAGGCCCGGGGGAGGCGGCGCGTGGCGGATTGGAAGGCGCAGGCCGAGCGGTGGGCCACGGCTCACGAGCACGGGGACGGAGGCGAGAGCGTCCAGCACGCGAACCTCCGGGCGGACAGGAACAACTCGCCCCGGAACTGCGCAGGCCGATTTCCCGGATGAGGGACCGGGCGCTACAGGCCGAGGCCGGGCTGGTCGGGCTTGGCCTTGCGTCGCCCAGCCGATGCGGCCGTGGCGGCGTCGTTGTCGGGACCGGCGTCGGAGGCCGGGTGCTCCACGAGGGCGATGACCCGGCTGGCCATGAACCGGGCCGAGCGCACCGGCTGGCCCGACCGGGTCACCTCGGTGACCTCGACCGTCCCCCGGGCCACGGTGACCTCGACCCGCCGGCCCGCCTTGGTGGCGACGACGTCGAACTGGCGGACGCCGCCCTCGCCCGTGTCGACCACGATCTCGACGCGATCCCCCCTCACGGGCGGTACGCGCCGGGCGTGCTGAACATCCCTCGCGACCAGCGGCGCGGGGTCCCGAACGCGGCCCGCGGGTAGTCCTC
>JAHFUQ010000034.1 GCA_023265045.1 Acidimicrobiia bacterium | reverse complement strand
GGGGGTCGCGGGCTTCAGCGGCGACGGCGGCCCGGCGACGGCGGCCAAGCTCGGCGCCGTGTTCCAGATCGCCGTCGGTCGCGACGGCAGCCTGTACCTGGCCGACGACGGCACGCGCATCCGCAAGGTCAACCCCCAGGGCATCATCACCACCGTCGCGGGCGGAAGCCCGACGCCCGCCCTGCGGATCGACGGCGTCCCGGCGACCACCTCGTTCTTGGCGAACGCCCACGGGGTCGCGGTCGACGACCGGGGCGACGTGTACGTGTCCACCGCGCGCGATGTCCGGGTGGTCACGCCCGACGGGATGATCGGCCCCGCGGGCGGAGCCCTGCAGTGCCATCTGGCGGACGCGCAGCGTCCGGTGAGCGCCGCCACCGTGTGCGGCCCGGAGGGCTTGGCCCTGGCGGGATCGACGATGTACTACGCCGACCGCCAGGCCAAGCGGGTCCGGGCCTTCGACTTCGCGCCGCCTCCCATGGCGTTGCAGGGGCCCGCCACGGTTTGGGCGCAGCCGGCCGCGGCCGTGCCCCTCGACGGGGTCGCGTCATGGGTGAACGTCGTCAACGACGGGTCCCCGTTTGCTGGGCAGCGGGCGCCGTCGTACTTCGTCAGCCAGTTCTTCGGTTTCGTCGAGGGTGGGGCCAAGGGGGCCATCTCGCTCGGCCACGGTCCGGGCGGGAAGTTCGCGGCCCTGCAGGCCCAGGGGGCCGACGGCGCCAAGCGGGAGGTGGGCGTGCCTTTCGATTGGCGGGCGGACCACTTCTACCTCCCGCTGGTGTACGAGGTGGCGCCGGGCGTGCTCGGCGGTTGGGTGTACGACAACACCGCGGCGCGGTGGACGCTGATCGGCGGCCTCGCCATCCCCGTCGAATGGGGCAAGCTCATGCCCACCAGCATCACCGCCGTGATCTGGTACGGCCCGACCGCCGAGCAGTGCTTCGAGTACCCGCGCCTCGACGTCCTCTTCGCCCCGGCCCTCGGGCTCGCCGGCGGCCAGACGAGCACGGCCACCGCCGTCACCACCGGCGTCAACCCGGGGCCGTGCCCGGCCACGACCTCGATCGCGAACGGTGGCTGGGTCCGGTACGAGGTCGGTACAACGAACCTGCCGTAGCCCTAGCCTGACCGGCACACGAGGCGAAGGAGGCGGAACATGAACACAAGGCGGACCGTTGCCGCGGCGGCGTGCGTGCTGGTCCTGGCTGTCGGCCAGGCAACGACGTCGGGTGCGTCGGCGGCAACACCGGCGAGCCAGTGCTCAACGGAGGACTTCAACGGCGATCCCCGGCTTGGCCCGCGCGACCTGCCCAGCGAGGGGTCCGTCGGCCTCGAGCTGCGGAGCTACGACCGTTTCGCGGGCCTGACGCCTGAGGAGTTCGTCGCCGCCTACTGGGACCCCGCCGCCCAAGGCGGCCAGGGCGGATGGCGCTTCCCGCCGCAGAACGGCTTCCTCATCGGCCCGAGCGGCCAGCCCGTGCACGCCACCATAACGGTGCGCGCCGGCCAGCGGATCGACCGCTTTGGGAGCGAGTTCGGGGCCTTCCTGGCGCCGGCCGCGTCGTTGTACTCCCAGCGCGCCCTCCCGCCACAGAGCCTCGACAACGCCGCCGATCCCGGCGGCTGCAACTACAACCTGTACCGCGTTGTCCGTGACTTCCTCGTCGACGGCGGCCCGATCGCGCCGGCGTTCGGGCAGCCCGGCAAGGGCCTGCAATACCTGCTCGTCGGCGCCCTGGTGCCGGGCGCGCCCGAACGCCTCAACGTCCGCTGGCTCATCGACAACGGGTTCCTGGCGCGCTGTGCCCTCGTGGCGACGCGCCCATACGCCTGCTGACGTCCCCGGACGCGGCGCGCCACGCCCGGCCTAACGTGACGCGGTGGGGCAGCGAACCGGGCCAGCGCTGGACACCGCGGTGCCCGCGCTCACCCTGAAGGTCGGCCACTACGCCAACCACCATGGCGGCCTGGCCGTGACCCGTACCCTCGGTCGGGCCGGCGTCCCCGTCTACGGAGTGCACGAGGACCGCCTCGCGCCGGCCGGGCTCTCGCGCTACGCCACCGGACGGTTCGTGTGGCCGACGGCCGGCGAGGACGCGCACCAGCGCCAGCTGCTCGACGGCATCGCCTCGGTGGCGGAGCGGATCGGGAGACCGGCGCTGCTCGTTCCGACCGACGACCACGCCGCCATCTTCGTCGGCGACCACGCCGACGTCCTTCGGCGCTGGTTCCTCTTCCCCGATCTGTCGCCCGCAGTCGTCCGGTGCGTAACGGACAAGGCGGCGCTCCACCAGCGGTGCGTTGCGCTCGGCGTGCCGGCGCCATCCGCCACGGTCGTGACGACGGACGCCGACCTCGACGCCTTCGCGACGCACGGCGTGTTCCCGGTCGTGGCCAAGCGCAGCCGACCCTGGTTGCTCCGGACTGGACGCCGCGCTCGCAGCACGCGCATCGTCCCGTGCGCCGACGAACTGCGCGGCCTGGACATCTCCACGCCGTTACTCCTGCAGGAGCACATCCCGTCCTCCTGTGGCGAGGACTGGCTGTTCCACGGTTACTGCGATCAGCGCTCAGAGTGCGTGGTCGCGTTCACCGGGCGCAAGGTGCGCTCCTTCCCGCCCGGCGCGGGGGAGACGGCCTACGGGCGGTCCGAGGCCAACCTCGCGCTGGAGACCGAAGCCCGCGCCCTCTGCCAGCGGCTCGGCTTTCGCGGCGTGATGAGCCTGGATTACCGCTACGACCGGCGGGACGGGCAGTACAAGCTGTTGGACTTCAACCCGCGCACCGGCGCCATCTTTCGCCTCTTCCAGACCAACGCCGGCGTCGACGTCGTCCATGCCCTCCACCTCGACATGACCGGCAGGGAGGTGCCCGCGGGCCATCCGATCCTGGGTCGCGTGGTCGTCGTCGAGGGGTATGACGCGCGCGCCTGCCGGGCAGAGCGGCGCGCCGGCGCGCTGACGGCGGGGGGCTGGATCTCCTCCTGGCGGTCGGTCCAGGAGACGGCGTGGTGGGCCTCCGACGACGTGGCGCCGGCGCTGGTCGCCCTGGGTCGGGTCGGGGCCGACGCGGCGCGCCGGCTGGCGCGCCGCCCATCCCCCGGAGACGCCTGGCGCCCTGCGCCCCCCCGGTTCCTGCCCGGCCGCAAGGGCGGTCGCTGGTGAACCAGCCCGTGACTGAGCCCGTGACGGTGGTGCGCGCCGAGGGCGCCGGCAGCATCGCCGTCGGTCGGGACGCCATCAACAGCATCTTTGTCACCGGCGGCGTCAACCAGTTCTTCGTCGGCCAGTACGAGCGGCTGGCCGACGCCTACCTCAACCCCAGCGCGCTGTACCGCGAGCTCCAACTCGACGACTTCGTGGGGCGGGACTGGTTGGCGCAGGAGGTCGACGCCTTCGTTGCCAGCCGCGACCGCGGCTACCTCGACATCGAGGCGGAGGCGGGCATGGGCAAGACGGCGTTCATGGCGTGGTTGGCCAGGGGGCGCGACTACGTCCACCACTTCGTGCGGCTCATGCCGGACCCCGACGACATCGCGCCCGCTTTACGCAGCCTCGCGGCCCAGCTCATCCGGGCTTGGGACCTCCAGGAGCGGGCCGTCGGAGGCGTCCTTCCGCCGACCGCGTCGCGTCCCGATTTCTTCGAGAACCTCCTCTACGAGGCCGCTCGCAAGCGCGACGCCACGAGACCCGGCGAGCCCATCGTGCTGACCGTGGACGGGCTCAACGAGACCACTCCACGCGCCGGGCAGAACCCGCTCGCCCTCCCGTCCGACCTTCCGGCGGGCGTGTACGTCGTCGTTTCCCATCGCACCGTGCAGGTGCCGCTGTCAGTCGTCGCCCCCCGGAAGATCGTCCAGATCCGGGCCGGCTCGAACGAGAACCTGGCCGACATGCGGGCCTTCCTCCGCCACGCCGCCGAGGGGGCCGACCTCGCCGGCCGGCTCGAGGCGGCCGGGATCGCCGCCGAGGTCTTCGTCGAGCAGCTGGTCGAGCGGACGAAGGGCGTTTGGCTCGTCCTCCGCTACGTGCTCGCCGATCTCCGCAGCGGCGCTCGCGGCGCGGACGACCTCGAGTCCCTGCCCGTCGGCCTCTGGCAGTACTACGCCCAGTTCTGGCGCGGGTGGCAGCACGCCCAGACCGACCACTGGGCGGACGTCGACCTTCCCCTGCTGGTGATGCTCACAACGGTCCAGGAGCCGGCGACGGTCGAGTTCCTGTGCACGCTGGCGGGGATCGCCGACACGGCCAGGGCGTACGAGCTGCTCGGCGACCCGTGGCGACCCTTCCTGCAAGTGTCCGAGGGCGACGCGGAGCGCTTTTCGCCGTTCCACGACAGCCTCGGGGAGTTCGTGGCCGGGGAGGTCGACGTGGAGAGCCTCGCCAGCGCGGAGCGCAGCCTCGTCCGCCGGCTGGCGGAGGCGCAACGCGAGGCGCACGCCCGCGTCGCCCACCGGTACCTCGACGCGTGGGGCGGCCTCGACGCCGGCTTGCCCGCCCTGCGCGAGGACGGCACGGATATCGACGGCGGCTACGGGTTCCGACACGTGGTGAGCCACCTCGCACGCGCCGGCGACGACGAGGCGCTGCACCGGCTGATGGCGTTGGAATGGGACGGCCGGACCAACGCTTGGTTCGAGGCCCACCGGCGCGAACACGCCTACGCCGCCTATGCCGTCGACGTCAGGCGGGCGTGGGCGAAGGCCCGGGACGGCGCGCTCGCGTTCCGCTACGCGCTGGTGGCGACGTCGGTGAACAGCGTGGCGGGCAACATCCCCGCGCGGCTCCTCCGGCTTCTCGTCGAGCGCCGCTTGATCACGCCCGCCGGGGCGGTGGCGCTCGCCCGCGAGATGCCCGACGCCCGGGCGCGCGCCGAGGCCCTCACCACCCTGGCCGGCGTCGTCGCGGCGGAGGCCCGCGAGGACGTCCTGCGCGACGCGCTGGCGAGCGTCCAGATCGTTCCCGACGGCTACTGGCGCGCCGGCGAGCTGGCGCGGCTCATCCCCGAGCTCGGGCCGCACCATGACGAGGACGTCGGCGTCTGCGCGGCGAGCATGCGGGACGAGCGGTACCGCCAGATCGTGCTGTGGCTCCAAGCCCGGCAGTCCGATCCCGCGGCGCCGGCGCCGGCCCGCCTCGACGTGACTCATCCCGACCCACCGAACTTCCTCGACCAGTACCGGCGACGCACGGGGCAAGCGCTGGCCGCCCTGCTCGCCGTCCGCCTGCAGCCGGCCATGGGCCTCGGCGAGCTGCTGCAGGACTGCCGCTTCGTGCGCGACCCCAGATGGAGGGCCGAGGTCCTCACCACTGCGTACGACCGCGCTGACCCCGCTGAGCGAGACGAGGTGCTGAGGGCCGCGCTCGATGCGGCGATGACCGTCGGCGACCTGGCGGATGGGGCTCCGGTGTTGACCGCGATCGCCGCCCGGCTGGCGTCCGCCGGACGTTGGGCGGAGGCGCTGGATCTCGTCGTCACGATCGACGAAGCCGGCGCGCGGGCGGAGGGACTGTTCGCGCTGGCGGCGGTCGCGCCGGCGGCCGAGCGCGACCAGGCAGTGGGCTTCGCCCTCGACGCCGTCGCCTCGATCCCCACACCCTCGGGCCGCGCCCGCGTGCTCGCCCGTTACGCCACCGCGCTGGACCTGGAACTCCCGGCGACCTCCGAGCCGTCCCCCGTGGGCGCAGACCAGGACGACGAGCTGCGAGCGTCGACCGCGGCCGCCCGGGCCGAGGCCGAGCCGGACCTGATCGATGGCATCGCCGATCCGTACTGGCGCATGCAAGCCCAGGCGACGGCGGCGCCAGCCGAGACCGACCTGCCGACATGGCGGGCCGCGGGCTTGGTGCGGTCCGGCGATCCCTCGGGCGCCGCCGGCGTGGCCGACGGCCAGGCCGACGCGGCCACTCGAGCCGCGGTCTGGCTGCGCATTGCGCCCGAAGCGCCCGCCGGGCGCGACCCACTCGACGAGGCGCGGCACGCGATCGCGGCGGTCGACGAGAGCGACATGCAGTGGCGGCTCGATGGCGTGCTCGCCGTCGCCCTGGCCCAGGCGGGCCGCATCGGCGAAGCCATCGCGGTCGCCACCGGCCTGAGCGATGAGCGCGGACCGGGCGTCGCCCTGCTCGACATCGCTGCGCATGTCGGCGGCGACTCTCTCGGAGACGCCCTCGCCGCCGCCGAAACCATTCCCGACGCGGCCGGCCGGGCGCAGGTCCTGGCCCGCCTGACGCCGGCCGTTCTCGCCGCCGATCCAGCCAACGCGCCCGCCCACCTGCGCGCCGTCCTCGATCTTCTCTTCGAGGGGACGAGGCGAGAGCTCCTGCAGGCGGCGCCCGACCTGCTCCCGATCGCGGTTGCCACTGACGGTCCCGATGCGCTGGCGGAGATCGGCGCGGCGCTCACCGCCGTCTACCGTTGGTGGCCTTGAGCGTCACCGCCAGTGTCGCCCCGCCGCTCGAGCTGGTGGTGCATCACCGCTATCGCGACGGTACGGCCCACGACCTCTCGGGCCACGCCAACGACGGCCACCGCCTGGCGGTCGCCGAAGGCGGGCACTCCGACGACGACGCCACCCGATTCGACGGGCGCTCGACGCGCGTCGTCGTGCTGCCCTCGCCGAGCCTCGACCGCTTGGGCGCCGTGCGGGTCCGCGCCCGCATCCTGGTGGAGGAGCTGGGCGACCGGCGCACGATCGTCGAGGGCTACCTCGCTTTCGCCTTCGCCGTCGAAGCCGACGGCGCCCTCACCGCCGGAGTGCTCAGCCATTTCCGCTGGCGCACCGTCACGTCCCCGCCGGGCGCGGTGCCGCTCAACCAGTGGGTCGACGTCGCCTTCGCGTACGACGGCCGCGACACGGCGCTGCTCACCGTCGGCACGACGGTCGTGGGTACGTCGTACGTGCCCCTCGGCCCTGTGGCGGGGGTGCAGTGGCCGTACGGGCTCAACGTCGGGGCATGGCCGGACGGCGACCTGAGGGTTTTCAAGGGGAACATCGCGGAGGTCTGGTTGTGGCGGTTGGCGACGTAGGCCCCGCGGGACCGCCCGGCCGCCTGGCGCTCGACGAGTTCGCGCCGCGATCGGAGCTGGTCGTCCCGGTCACGCCCCTCACGGGCCCGTGCACCCCGGTGATCGACGCCCACAGCCACCTGGGAGGGGAGTTCGGGGGCGGTTGGGACCGCCGGCCGGTCGCCGAGCTGCTCGACGTCTTGGACGCGGCCGGCGTGCGCTGCCTCGTCGACCTCGACGGCGGGTGGGGCGAGGGCGTGCTCGACGCCCACCTCGCCCGCTTCAAGGAGGCGGCGCCCGAGCGCTTCGCGTGCTTTGGGGGGATCGACTGGGGGGCCTGGCCCGACCACGGCGACCGCTTCGGGGAGTGGGCCGCCGGTCGCCTGGTCGCCCAGGTGCGGCGCGGCGCGCAGGGCCTCAAGGTGTGGAAGCCGTTCGGCTTGCGCGTCGTCGACCAGCGCGGGGCCCGGGTCGCGGTCGACGACCCTCGCCTTGACGCGGTGTGGGCCACCGCCGCCGACCTTGGGATCCCGGTCACGATCCACGTCGCCGACCCGGTGGCGTTCTTCCGGCCCCTCGACCGGCACAACGAACGCTACGAACTGCTCCGCGCGCATCCCGAATGGCACGTGGCCGCGGCCGGGCTCCCGCCGTTCGAGACGATCCTGAACGAGCTGGAGTCGCTGGTGGCGCGGCACCCGGCGACGGTCTTCATCGGCGCCCACGTCGGCTGCTACGCCGAGAACCTGGCGTGGGTAAGCGCGTTGCTGGACCGGTGCTCCAACTTCCACGTCGACATCGCCATGCGCCTCGACGAGCTGGCCCGCCAGCCCTACACCGCCCGCCGGTTCGTCCTGCGCCATCGCGACCGGGTGCTCTTCGGCGCCGACCTGCCCGCCGACGTGCCGATGTACCGGGTCTACTACCGCTTCCTCGAGACCGAGGACGAGCACTTCCCGGGGCCGTGCGGCGACGCGCCGGGCCGTTGCTGGCCCCTCACCGGTTTGGGGCTCCCCGGCGACGTCCTCCAAGACGTGTACTTCGCCAACGCCGCCCGCCTTCTGGGGCTTGCGGCTACTGCACCGGCGGAGGCGCCGTCGTGGTAATGCTGCTCCCGACCGCGTCACGCCCGATGGCCACCGCGCCCGCGCCGCTCGCGGTGACGTTGACGGTGACGATGCTGGCCGCCTGGCCTTCCTCCCAGAGCTGGCCGATCTCGGCCGCGAGCTGGGGGTCGTCCTCCAGAAGCTTGCGCAGCTGGACCTTGAGGACCGTCTGCAGGTCTTCGTCTTCGGGGTGCGCAGCGACGTCGTCGACCGCGTCCTGCGCCGCCGGCTTGGACTCGACGTGGCCCCGGAGCCGCTCCCAGAGGCGGCGGGCAAAGCCGACGGCTTCGTCGCCGGCCGCGTCGGCGGCCTCCTTGGCGACGCGGCCCCCGATGTTGAGCAGCGCCGGGAGCAGGGGGGCCAGGAACGCCGTGAGGCTCGCGATGTCCATGCGACGGGAAGCTTAGGTCTCGCCGTTCACGCCAGCCGCAGCTCGGGGCGGCACACGGCGATCCACGCCGCGAAGTTGAGGATCCACTCCAGCGTGTTGCGGATGCGTGCGGGCAGCGGCGCCAGGCCCGTCTGCGCCGCCCCTTTGAGCCAGGACTGGTCGACCACCTCGAACGCCGGGTGCCCGTCCTGGGCGATGAGGGCCCGCGCCGCGCCCTGGAGGGCGGCGCCGTACAAGGGATCCTGTATCGAAGGGAACGCGCTCTTCCGGCGATCGAGGACCGCGGCCGGAAGGTCCGTTCGCATCGCCGCCCGCAACAGGCTCTTCTCCCGCCCATCGAAGCTCTTCAACGACCACGGAGCGTTGTAGACGTACTCGACCAGCCGGTGGTCGCAGTACGGCACACGGACCTCGAGGCCCGTCGCCATGCTCAGACGGTCCTTGCGGTCCAGGAGCACGCGGAGGTGGCGCGTCAGGTGCACATAGCTGGCCACCCGCATCCGCCGCTCGTGCTCCGACGCGCCGTCGGATTGCACCACCTCGGAGGCGGCCGTGCGGTACTCCTCGCGCAGGTAGCCGTCGAAGTCGATCAACGCTTCGACGTGGGGAACCAGGGCGCCCGGCGCCAAGCCGTAGGTGTCGCGGCACGCGGTGATCCAGGGGAACATCGGAGCGTGTTGGGTCTCGGCGTCGTGGAACCAGGCGTAGCCACCGAAGAGCTCGTCCGCCGATTCACCGGACAGGGCGACCGTCGAGCGCTCCCGCACGGCGCGGAACAGCAGGTACATCGAGCGGTCGCGGTCCCCGGAGCCCGGGGGCACGTCGTAGGCGTCCACGACACGCCGCCGGATATCGGGGTCGGCGACGTCGTCGCGGTTCAGCCCGATCCCCACGTGGTCAGAGCCGACGGTCCTCGCCATGAGGTCGACGAACGGGCCGTCGGCGTCCGCCCGCTCGTCGTCCGGCTCGAACCGCTCGGTGTGGCCCGCGAGGTCGAGCGAGTAGGTGCGGACGCGCTCGCCGCCGGCGGCCAACTCCCGCGCCGCCAGCGCGGTGAGCGAGCTCGAATCGAGGCCCCCCGATAGCAGGACGCCCTGGGGAACGTCGGCCACCAGGTGACGGCGGACGACGTCGAGCAGGAGCGACCGGACCTCGACCACGGTGTCGCCGCAGTCGCCTTCGTGCTCGCGGGTCGGGAGGGTCCAGTAGGTCGCCTCGTGGACGCCGCGACGGTCGACGGTCACGATCCCCCCGGGCGGGACCTCACGCATCCCCGCCCACGGCACGCCGGGCAGGGTGAGGGCGTACGCCAGCAGCCGCCGCAGGCCGTCGGCGTCGACGGTGCGCCGAGCGATGGGGTGGGCGAGGATCGCCTTGGGCTCCGACCCAAACAGCACGCCGTCGTTGGTCGGGTAGAAGTACAGCGGCTTCACACCGAGGCGGTCGCGGACCATCGCCAGCGACTCCGTGGCGGAGTCCCAGACGGCGAAGGCGTACATGCCGTTGAGCCGCTGCGGCAGCCCGGCGCCCCACGCTTGCCAGCCGCGCAGGACCACCTCGGTGTCGCTGGCCGTGCGGAACACATGGCCGGCCCGTTGGAGCTCAGCGCGCAGCTCGGTGAAGTTGTAGACCTCACCGCTGTAAGTGATCGTGACGGGCCCCGCCGGCGCCTGCGCCGTCATGGGCTGCGCGCCCCCGGGGAGGTCGATCACGGCCAATCGGCGATGACCGAGAGCGACGTGGTGGTGCACCCACGTGCCGGCCCCGTCCGGCCCCCGGGCCGCCAAAGTGGCCACCATGGCGTCGACGATCGGCCGCTCGGGCGCGAGATCGCGCTCGAAGGAAACCCAGCCCGCGATCCCGCACACCGCCGGCCGCCCCGGCCCTCAGGGCAGGAGCAGCGTCAGCTTCGGCGACACCAAGGCCCCGCCGCCGGCGTTCAGCACCCGGATGGCGACATCGCCGACGGGTGGCGCGACCTTGCCGGTGAGGCGCGTGTCGGCGCCGCCCTGGGCCTGATTGGCGACGTTGCCGCCCTGCAGCAGCTCGAGCCGCCCGCTGGTGACGTTGCCGCCGAAGACCGGGATCGAGGTCCAACTCAGCATGGCGCGATACGCCCCGTCGGCGCTGGCGGGCGTGAGCCGGAACGTCGGGCGCCCGCCGTTCTCAGCCGCGATCTGCGGGAGGCGGACGCTCATCTCCCGTGACGAGGCGGCGTAGCGGACGTTCACTTCGTCCAGGAGGGCGGAGTTGCCCGCCGGCGCGGGGCCGGCCAGCCCGACCTGCACGACCTCGATCCCCGTGGCCGCTGCGCCAAGCGGCACGGTCACGGCCTCGCCGTTCGCCGGGGTGCGGCAGAAGGCGCCGGTCATCCGGTTGTCGAGCTCGCGGGCCTGGCACACGGAGATGACCTGGTTGGGGGTGGGGAGACCGGTCAGGGTGACCGACGCGGACGCCACGCCGGCGGGCAGCAGCACCCGCATGCCGCTGTCGGACTCCTCCGAGTTGATGAGCCGCACCTCGTTGATGCGCAGGGTCAGGCTGGCGGACGGCAGCGTCGTCCCCGGCGCGGTGGTCGCTACGGGCGCGCTGGTGGGCGCAACCGTCGTGGACGCGTCGCTGCCGCTGTCGCCGCCTCCGCCGCCGCAGCCGGCGGCCGCGACAGCCATGGCCAAGACCAGCGCGATCATGCTCACTCGGCGCACGGGCGCACCGTACCCCGTCGCCGACCTGGCGAACCGACGCCCTGGCATCACCCCTGCGTTTGGATCACTCGTAGCGTCGTGATCTTCAGGATCTCGACCGAAATCACGACAATTCGGACGATTCAAATCAGCGGCGAGCCAGCCTCGACCGGCACGGACCGGCCGCCGGCCCGAAGACGCCCGCGCCGGTCATCGCCCAAGTCCGACGTTCCCGAGAGACGTCGAGCGGCGGAGGTTCCTTCGTATGAGTCGAACCCCGGCGAGGTCGGGGCCGGGCGGGTTGGCATGGCCAACCTGCTGAGCGAGCAGCAGAGACACCTTTCAGCGGCGGAGCTAGTGTCGCCGGAGTTCGCAGACCACGGAGAAGGCGTTGCCGAAATCGAATACTCGTTACGACCCGCAGGCCCTTGAGCAGAAATGGCGCGAGCGCTGGCAGGGCGACCACATCTATGAGATCGACGTCGAAGGAGCGGAAAACAAGTTCTACAACCTGATGATGTTCCCGTACCCGTCGGCGGAAGGTCTGCACGTCGGCAACGTGTATGCGTTCACGGGATCAGACATCTACGGGCGCTTCATGGCTATGCAGGGCTTCAACGTGTTCGAGCCCATGGGCTTCGACGCCTTCGGCATCCATAGCGAGAACTTCGCCATCAAGATGGGCGTGCACCCCAAGATCCTGACCGAGAGGAACGTCACCCGATTCCGGGAAACCCAGCTCAAGCAGATCGGGAACCGCTTCGACTGGACGAAGGAGGTGAACACTACCGACGCCGGCTATTACCGGTGGACGCAGTGGCTGTTCCTTCAGCTCTACAAAGCCGGATTGGCCGTCCGCAAGAAGGCGCCGGTCAACTGGTGCCCGACCGACCAGACGGTGCTGGCCGACGAACAGGTCATCGACGGGCGCTGCGAACGGTGCGGCACGGAGGTCGTGCAGCGGGAGCTGGAGCAGTGGTTCTTCCGTATCACCGAGTACGCCCAGAAGCTGCTCGACCACCTGGATCACCTGGACTGGTCGCAGGTCATCAAGACCGCGCAGCGCAACTGGATCGGGCGGTCCGAGGGGTTGGAGTTCGAGCTCGCGGTGGAGGGCCACCCCGGCACCGCGATCCCCGTGTTCACCACCCGGCCCGACACGATCTTCGGCGTCACCTATGTCGTGCTGGCGCCCGAGCACCCGCTGGTGGCGGAGCTCACGGCACCAGACCGGCAGCCCGAGGTCGAGGCGTACCAGGAGGAGGTGCGGCGCAAGTCCGAGCTGGACCGGCTGTCGTCGGCGTCCAAGACCAAGACCGGCGCGTTCCTCGGGACCCATGCGGTAAACCCCGTCAACGACGAACGCGTGCCGATCTGGGTCGCCGACCACGTGCTGGTCACGTACGGAACGGGCGCGATCATGGCCGTCCCCGCCCACGACCAGCGCGACCTCGACTTTGCCCGTGCGTTCGGACTCGAGGTGCGCGACGTCATCGTGCCGGCCGGCGCGGCGGCCGGCACGATGGCGGCGGCGGCCGATCGCACGGAGGCGTTCACCGACCCCGGCGTCCTCGTCAAATCAGGGCCGTTCAGCGGCCTGCCCTCGGCGGAGGCGTCGGAGCAGATCATCCAGTGGTTCACCGAGCGCGACTTGGGCAAGCGGACGGTCAACTTCCGCCTGCGCGACTGGCTCATCTCCCGCCAGCGCTACTGGGGCCCTCCCATCCCCATGGTCTATTGCGACGGCTGCGGGATCGTGCCGGTTCCCGAGGACCAGCTGCCGGTCCTGCTCCCGGATGTCGACGACTGGATGCCGACCGGCACCGGGTCCTCTCCCTTGGCCGAAGTCGAGTCGTTCGTGAAGACGACGTGCCCCACGTGCGGGAAGCCGGCCAGGCGCGAGACCGACGTATCGGACAACTTCCTCGACTCCGGCTGGTACTTCCTGCGGTACCCGTCGGCCCACGACGAGGCGGCGCCCTTCGACGCGGCCTTGACACAGAAGTGGCTGCCCGTGGACATGTACATCGGCGGCCCCGAGCACTCCGTCCTGCACCTGCTCTACAGCCGCTTCCTCACCATGGCGTTGCACGACCTCGGCCATCTCGCGTTCGACGAGCCCTTCGCCCGCTTCCGGGCCCATGGGCACATCACCAAAGACGGGGCCAAGATGAGCAAGTCGCACGGCAACGTGGTGAACCCCGACGACTTCCTCTCCGAGTACGGCGCCGACACCCTGCGCATCTACCTGATGTTCCTCGGGCCCTACGAGCAGGGCGGCGACTTCACCGACCGCGGCATCGTCGGCGCCGAGCGGTTCCTGCACCGGATGTGGGACCTGGTCGAGAACAACCGGGACTCACTGGTTGCGGGCGAGCCGCCGGAGGACGTCCGCCGGCCCCTTCACCGCACGATCCAGAAGGTGCGCGACGACGTCGCCGCCCTGAAATACAACACCGCCATCGCCGCCCAGATGGAATACCTGAACCTGGTGCAGCGGCGCGCCGAGGTCTACCAAGCCGAGCTCGAAGCGCTCGTGCTGTTGCTCGCCCCGTTCGCGCCGCACATGGCCGAGGAGCTGTGGGAACGGCTGGGGAGGCCGTACTCCGTCCACCAGCAGCTGCTCCCCGCCGCCGATCCGGCCCTGCTCACCGAGGAGGTGGTCACCGTGGCGGTCCAGGTGAACGGCCGCACCCGCGGCCGCGTCGACCTGCCTCCCGACGCGCCGGAGGACGAGGCGGTCGCGCGGGCTAGGGAGATCGGGGCCGTGCTCGCGCAGCTGGATGGTCGCCCGCTCGAGCGGGTCATCTACGTGCCGGGCCGGATCCTCAACTTCGTGCTCGCCTAATCCGCAGCCGGCGGCTCGTACCAGGCCCACGGTTTGCCGACGGCCGGAAAGGCTTCCCGCAGCTCGCGGAACAGCCGCGGGTGCTCGTCCCCGAACGTCACGGCCGCCGCGTACAACGCGTCGAACGCGGCGCGCAGCGGGTCGGGCTCGACCGCGCCGAACAGCGCCGGGAGGGCGGCCGCCTCCGGCATGATCCGGTACTCGCTCCCGATGTCGCCTTCGACCAGCACGGAGTGAGTGTTGACCACGTTGTCCGTGCCGCCGTGAAGCGCTTCCCAAACTCGCACCTGGTCGTCGAAGGGCGGCGGCAGGTCGTCGCCGCGATCGAGCGCCGCCAGCGCGGGCGCCACCCAGTCGAGCGATGACAGGCCGGCGGCGTCGAAGGCGCGGTGCACGCACCACCGGGCGACGCTCCGCTGCGCCTCAGGATCGAGGTCGGCGATCGTGTCGATCACCGACCGGTCGAACTTCACCAAGCTCATGGCGGCCCCCCCGACCTTCCGCAGGCGCTCGGTCGGCGCCCGGCCGCCCCAGTAGGTGTCGATGTCGTACTGGCGCGCCCGCTCCTCCTCGCGGCGCCGGGCCTGCCGGGCCGCCTCGGCCTTCTCCTCGTCGGTCGGGGGCGGGGGTGGCGGCGGCTGGGTGCGCGCGTGCTCGTGCCAGTACGCGGCGGTGGCGCTCGTCTGCTTCAACACCTGATCCGGACCCGGTGGCGCGGGCCAGAACTGGAGGAGGTAGCGGTCCAGCTGGCGCTGATCGTCGAGGCGCGTGTCGGCCTCCCAGGCGGCGTCCATCCCGGACGCGCAGAACCGCACCCGCCAGTCCCCGTCTTCGATCGCCAGAACCCATTGCGCCTCGCCCGCCCATTGCGTCAGCGCGACGGGCTCGTCGGTCGGGGTGAACGACGCCTCGACGATCTCCTCCCACGCGTCGTCCACCGCCGGCGCCTCGTCGTAGCGCTCGATGCGGAAACCGACACGGCCCGTGTGCAGGCCGGTGACCAGGTGGAGGAACCCGGGCGTCGCCGCCCCACACAGCCCGTTCTGCTGCCCCGCCACTGCGTTGCCGGCGACCGCGTCGAAGTCGGAGCCAGACACGACGTAGACCTGGCGGTAGTGGACCCACACCTCCCCGTCGAAGAGGACCTGCATCGCGGCACTCTGGCACACGCGAGTGAACCGCCGGGCGTGCACCGTCCGTATGGGGGGTCACCGCTACCCCCTAACGAAAAGGAAGTCGATGGCTCACAAGCTCCACCGATACTTGCTACCCCTGACCGCCGCGCTGGCGCTCGCCACGGTCACCGCCCTGCCCCAGGCCGCCTCGTCCTCCCCCGAGCTCGCCCGGTTCTCGCTGTTCCCCGCGGCGAAATTCCTCCCGTGCATGGCGGCGCCGGGGCAGACGCCGACCGCCATCGTCAGCGTGGTCAAGGGCGACCCCAACGACACCATGCTGGTCACCACGAGCGGCTTCAAGCCCGGCCTCAAGTTCGACCTGTTCACAGTGCAACGGAGCAACCAGCAAGCCGACGGGTCGCCGGTCGCCGGCTTCCCGGGGTTCGGCCTGGCCTGGTACCAGTCCGATCTCGACGCCAACAGCAGCGCGACCGTGAAGACCGTGCTCATCGACCAGATCTTCGGCTTCGACCCCGACGTCGCCCTGGCGCCCACGAACACCTTCCATGTCGGGTTCTGGTTCAACAGCCCCGCCGACGCGGCGCCGTGTGGCTTCACTGGGACCACGCCGTTCAACGGTGAGCACAACGCCGGCCCTCTGGCCTTCATCAGCCGTCCGAACGCCGCCACCAACCTCGGGCCGCTGTGCCTGAACCCCGACTCCTCGTCCAGCCCCGCCCGGTGCAACCCGTGAAAGGATCGCCCAAGACCAAAGCCATCCCGTCCATCACGCACGTCGCCATCACGGTGACCGACCTCGCCGTGAGCGAGGCGTGGTACACCAGGGTTCTGGGTGTCGAGCCGGTGCTCGACGAGGACACCGGCCCGTTCCACCACATCGTCTACCTGGTTGGCAACACGCTCTTCGGCCTGCATGGCTTCCCCGAGCTGGTCGCCCCGCCGGCCTGAGGGCTCCGGTTACGGGGCGACGGCACGGGCCACGAGCAGGCGGCGGGAGGCACGCAGGAGGGCGTCGGGCCTCTGCATGACTCCCGCCGGGTTGTCGTCGTCGGTGAGACGATCGATCACCGCCAGGTCGTCCGGCTCGGCCCTCGTGCCGACGTGCTGGCGCAGCATTTGCAGGTGGGCGCGTGCGAGCCGGCGGGCCCGATCGTCCAGAGGGGCGTCGAGGTGGACCGTCATGACCCGGTCGGTCAGCAAGCTGAAGCCCGCCTCGGCGAGCATCGTCGGGTAGTCGCCGGACACGGTCGCCCCGGGCAGGGCGGCGCGCATGCCAGCCAACCAGTCGGCCCCGGCCGCGTCGAGGCGCTCCCACACGCCCGGCCGGCCGAGGTCGGCGCCGGCAGGGAGAAAGCGCGTCGGATCGCCGAACTCGGCCAGCGCAACCAGGCCGCCCGGCTCGAGTCGGCGGCGAAGGCCGCGCAGCGCGGCGGCCTCGTCGCCGACGTGGTGGAGCACCATCGAGGCCCAGATGGCATCGGCCCGGTCGAGGTCGTCGAGACCGTCGGGCAACTCGACGAGACGGGTGGTCACCCGAGCCCCGAGCCCCAGCCGCTCGGCGCGGGCCACCACGTTGGCGAGCATCTCGGGCGAGCCGTCGGCGGCCATGACCGTGGCCGATGGGAACTGGGTCGCCAGGGCGCAGGTCCCGACGCCGGGCCCGCTCCCGATGTCGAGGATCCGGCGCACGTCGATCCCGTCCCGCTCGCTCACGACGGCCAGCTCCGACGCCGCCTCGGCCAGGAAGGCGGCCAGCAGCTCGGCCTCGAGCTCGGCGTACGCCACCATCCCGGCCCAGTCGAACTCGTCGCCGGACCTGCCGTGTGCGTGCGGTTCCATACGGCCAAGGGTACGAACGCACGGCCCAGCCGGCTTGACGAGCCGAGGTGCAGCGTTCTCGCGCTGATCCGGGCCCAGAGGGCAAATCCGCCGCGATAACGGCGCGGTGGCCGGCGTCGAGCCTTCCTGGGAACGCGCTACGCCGGCGCCAGGCGGCCGATCGAACTGGGCCCGTTGGTGAACCACAGGGCGCCGTCCGGGCCCGTCGTCAGTCGCCAGGGCGCATCGAGCCGGGGGTCGACGACCGGCAGGATCTCACCCGCCGTCGTGATCCGGCTGATCATCGAGCGGAAGCCGGGGCTCGTGAACCACAGGGCGCCGTCCGGTCCGGCGGTGATGCCTTGGGCGGTCTTGACGGCCGGGTACTTGGTCACGGCGCCGTCCACACCCACTCGCATGACACCGCCGTCGCCGCCGTCGAGCGTGACCCACATGGCGCGATCGGGACCGGCCGCCATCCACTGGACCAGGCCCAACCCGGGCAGCTCGAGTTGGGTCACGGCGCCGTTCGGGCTGATGCGTCCGAGCCCTCGGGTCACGGTGTTCACGAACCACATGGCGCCGTCCGGTCCAGCCGTGATGCCACGAGCGACGCCGATCCGGTCGTCGCGGTAGAGCTTGAACGTTCCATCGGGGCCGATGCGTCCGATCGCGTTGCTGATCGTGTCCGTGAGCCACAGGGCGCCGTCGGGGCCGAACGCGATCGACGTGACGGCTGCGTCCATGGGCATCCCGAAGTTGGACACGTCACCGGCCGTCGTGATCCGGCCGATCGAGCCGCCGATGCCATTGATGAACCACATGGCGCCGTCGGGACCGCTGACGATCTGCGTCGGGCTCTTGATCGTCGGGTCCGTGAAGTACCTGGCGCCGGCGCCAAAGGTGACCCGGCCGATGGCGTTCGTGGCGGTGCTCGTAAACCAGACCGCTCCGTCCGGCCCCGCCGTCATGTCGCCCGCGGGCCCCGGGGTCGGGACGATCGAGATCCGCGGGTTTTGGGGCAAGGTCGGCAGGGGCGCCGTCGTGGACGTCGAGGGGGCGGCCGTTGACCCGGAGTCGCCGCTCCTCGTCACCGCGACCAGGGTTGCCAGCACGAGCATGAGCGCGGCGCCGACCCCCGCCGCGACGCTCCATGGCCGCCGGCGGCGGGCTGATCGGACCCACGTCGGTGTGGCGCACAAGGGGCACTTCAGGCCGGCCTCGGTCTTCACGAAGCACTTGGGACAGATCGGGGCGTCGCACTCGGCGCACCGCAACTTCGTCAGCTCGTGGTCGTGCTGCTGGGACGGACGTGCCGCCAGTTTCACCACCCCAGTTTGTCAGGCGGCGGGCATCGCGCCTGGCGCCCTCCTCGTCGTCAGCCGCGGAGCGGGCGGCGGCGGGCGAGGTCGCCGGCTTGGGCGCCGAGCGCCCGCGGTCGCCGAGCAGGAAGACCACCAGCATGCCGACGCCGATGCCATAGCCACGCCGGCGCCAACCAGGAGCCAGCGCCGCGGCGCGGACATACTCCAGCACCGGCTCGCGGGCTCAGGGAACGCACAGGTTCGCGCCGCACCTGGGCGCTTGCGTCAGTGCGACTGCAGGACGGCGTCGTCGCGGAAGTCGTCGAACAGGGAAGCAGCCTCGGGCGCGACAAACACAACCGAGGTCCCCCCGGTGGCCGTCCCGATGACACCCGGCATGGTGACGTTGCGGACGTTGGCCGGGTCGATGGACAGGGCCAGGCGGCCGAGGCGGTAAAGGTCGGGCACGCTGGCGCCGTCGAAGGTCGAGTTGCGGAGGAGCACCGACAGCCACTTGACGGTGTTGGCCGCCGACGGTCCCGCGGCCCGCAGCTTGGCCAAGGCGGCGATGATGATCATCGTCTGGTGCTCGGTGCGGATGAGGTCGCCGCCCTCGAAGTGGCGGTTGCGGGAGAAGGCCAGCGCCTCGCCGCCGAAGAAGTGGTTGGGGCCGGCGTCGAAGTAGGCGCCGGAGTCGGCGTCGGCCATCGGGAAGGGCACGTCGACGTCCACCCCGCCGAGGTCGTCGACCATCTGCATGAGCCCGTCGAAGCCGGTGCTGATGACGAACGGGATCTCGACGCCGACCAGCGCGGAGACCGCCCGGGCCTGCGCCACTGGGCCGCCGTAGGAGTAGGCGGCATTGATCTTGTCCAGCCCGTGCCCGGGGATGGTCATCCAGGTGTCGCGGGGGATGTTGAGGATGGTCGCCTGGCCCGTGCCGGGGTTGACGCCGACGAGGTGGAGGGCGTCGCCCCGGGAGACCTCGTCACCCGGGCGGGCGTCGTTGCCCACGATCAGCACGAACACCGGCGCGCCCGAGCCGGGGTTGAAGTGGGCCTCGGCCACGCGGTGGACCTGCACGACGGACTTCCCCAGGCGGATCCCCGGGCCGCCCCGGGCCGCCGACGAGACCAGGCCGGCGAGGAGGACAACGGGGATCAACACGCCGAGGCCGACCTGGGCGAGGCGGCGCCGCGGGGCGCTCACTGGGGACCGTCCCGGTCGACGTGGACGTCGTAGGAGCTGATCTTCCAGGCGTCGCCGTCGACCACCATCGTCAGCTCGCCGGTGCGGTGAATGGACAGCGGCGCCGTGCCCACTTTGGCGCTGACCGCCACGTCGATGCCGGCCACGAGCAGTTGGACCCCGTCCGGGCCGAGGAGCGCGGTCAACCGGGCGGACGCCGACACGAGCGAGACCACCGCGGCGCCGGCGACGCCTTCGTCCACCAGCGCGGCGCGGTCGGGACCGCTCAGCCGTTCGAAGGCGGCGGCGGTGAAGAGGGGGGCCAGATCGCCCGCCTTGCCCGACTTCAGGGGCGCGAGGACGGCGCGGTCGAGGTACTGGTCGAGCAACACCTGGGCGCCGTTGCGGGCCTCGACGGGCAGGAGCGGCGGCGTGCTGTAGGCCTCGACGTCGGGGGCGGCGAGGGTGAACGACCGGCCCGCCGGGGTCGGGACGGTTGAGGACGCGGCGTGGGCGTGGGCCTCGTTCGCGCCCAGGGCGCTCGACGGCGAACCTTTGGAGGAGGAGCAGGAGGTTGTCGCGACGGTCAGAGCCACCGCCAGTGCGAGCCCCCCCGCACGGGCGGCGCGGCGCATCGGGGCAGTGAATCAGCCGGGAACGGGCCTGTCCAGGGCGGGCCTACTCGATGCCGTGCTCGAGCGCGTAGCGGATGAGCTCCTGCTTGCGGCTCAGGTGGAGTTTGCCCAGGATGTTGCGCACGTGGTTTTCAACCGTCTTTTCAGCGATGTACAGCCGCTGTCCGATCTCCTTGTAGGTGTGGCCCCGGGCCACGAGCTGGAGGACCTCCCGCTCCCGATCCGACAGCGGCTGCACGCCGGAGGAAGCCTTGGCCATCTTGCGGAACTCGCCCAGCACCAGCGCGGCCAGGGCGGGCGAGAACACCGGCTCGCCCTGGGCGGCCCGCATCAGGCTGGTCCGCAGCTCCGGTCCGGACGTGGACTTGATCAGGTAGCCGACGGCGCCGGCCGCGACCGCGTCCAGGAGGTCGCGCTCCTGCTCGGACACGGTGAGCATGACGATGCGGGTCTCTTGGCCGCAGGTCCGCACCACCTTGATCCCGCCCCCTCCCGGCATCTGGAGGTCGCAGACGACCAGGTCCGGATGATGCTCGCGGATGGCGGCGATGGCCTCGTCGGCCGACGACGCCTCGGCCACCACCGTGAAGCCATCCGCCAGGTCGGAGCGCACGCCGTCGCGCCAGATGGGATGGTCGTCGGCTAACACCACGCGCACCGTCACATTCCCCGCTAGGGCACCCATAGGCACACCTCCGCGCCCTCGCCGAGACGGCTGTGCAGCTCGACCCGCCCGCCCACGTCGGCGATCCGTCCCCGGATGGACCGGGCCAGCCCCACCCGCTCGCCCGTGGTCGCGGGATCGAAACCGTGGCCGTCGTCCTTCACGGAGCAGAACACCCCGCCGCTGTCGGTCGGTTCGACGTACACCGTCACCTTCGATGCCTCTCCGTGCTTGCCCGCGTTGACGAGCGCCTCGCCGACGGCGCCCACGAGAGCTTCGCACTCCGGTTGGGCCAGCTGGGGAGCGTCGGCGGCGACGATGACGTCGACCCGCCCGCCGAAGACCTGCTCGAAGCGGGCGGCGGCGGCTCGGAGGCCGGCGCCCAGGTCGGCCGCCCGGGTGGCGCCGAACAGGAACTCGCGCAGCTCCCGCTCCTGTTGGCGGGCCAGGCGAGCGAGGTCGGGGTCGGACGTGGCGGCGCGGCGCTCGACCACGGCGAGGGTCTGGAGGACGCCGTCGTGCAGCGTGCGGGCCACCTCCTCCCGAGCTCGGGCCGCGGAGATCTCCCGCTCCGCCCGGCGCAGGAGGCTGATCAGGTAGCCCGCCGCCGCGCCGCCGAGGGCGTAGAAAACGACCGTGTTCGTGAGCGACAGGATCTTGCCGCCGCTGTCGATGGCCACCCCGTTGGCGACTACGGCGCCAGCCCGGGCCAGGCCCATGAGGATGCCCGCCGCGGCGCCCGCGGCGAAGCCGAAGCCCACCCCCGCGGCCAGGATGCCGGCCAGCGGCCACACCGACCCCAACGACTGGGACGTGGCAAAGGCGTGGTTGGGGCCGTAGGCCCAGCCGTCACACAAGACCAGGGCGATCCCGACGGCCAGCTCGGCGACGACCGGCCCGGGCCGGAGGAGGGCAGTGTGATCCCGCCCCAGGAGGGCCGTGTCGAGGGCGGTGACCGCCAGCGCGGCGGCGATCAGCCCGACCGCGAGCCACGGCCGGCGGATGTCGTGGCGGGAGACCGCCAGCACCGCCGCGATCCACAGCCAGGCGCCCCACCGGAACACGGCCAGGCCCTGGAGTACCGACCGCTCCATGTACAGAGCGTACGGCTCAAGGTTTCCTCACACTGCCGACCGATACTTGACGGATGGCGTCACGGAGCCGGTGGGTCGCGCTGGGCCTGAGCGCGGGTGCGGTCGTGGGATTGGCGACCGGGATGGTGGTGACGGCGCGCCCGCAGGTGGCGCCCGCGCCGCCGGCCTCGCCGCCCGTCGTGGCCGGGGATCCAGTGACGACGCGGCCGGGCGCGGCCGAGCCGGCCGAGAACCCGTTCGCGGGCCGGCCGTCGATCACCCAGACGGGGGCGTCGTGACGGCCGAGGCACGGTTCGAGGCACGGTTCGAGGCACGGTTCGAGGCCCGGTTCGAGGCGATGGGGTCGTGGGGCCACGTCGTCGTGGTCGGCGTAAGCGACGCGTGCACGGCGGCGATCGCCCGCATCGATGACCTGGAACGCCGGTGGAGCCGGTTCCTGCCGGACAGCGAGATCAGCCGCCTGAACGCCGACGGCGGGGCCGTCGTCTCGGCGGAGACGGCCGGGCTGGTCCAGCGTGCCCAGGCTGCCCACCGGGCGACGGGCGGGCGCTTCGACGCGCGGGTGCTGGCGGCCGTGGTGGCCGCCGGCTACGACCGCGCCTTGGGCGTCGTGGTTCACGCGCCGTGCGCGGGTATCGACCCGGGCGGCATCGGAAAGGGCTACGCCGCCGACCTCGTGGTCGAGGAGCTGGTGGCCGGGGGCGCCACAGGCGCGTGCGTCAACCTGGGAGGCGACCTCCGGGTCGAGGGTTCGCCCCCGGGCGGCTCGCCATGGGTGGTCGACGTCGAGGACCCCTTCGGTGGCCCTCCGCTGGCCCGTCTGGGCCTGAAGCGGGGCGCGGTGGCGACGTCCAACCGCCTGCGGCGGTCCTGGACCGTCGACGGCGAGCACCGCCATCACCTGATCGACCCCGCCACCGGCCACTCGGCCGTCACCGACGCCGTCGCCGCGGTCGTGGTCGCCGGGGAGGCGTGGTGGGCCGAGGCCTTGTCGACCGCAGCGATGGTGGCCGGGGTGACCGCGGGACTGGAACTCATCACGGCCAAAGGCGCCGCCGGGCTGATCGTCGACGAAGCCGGACGCCGCCACGACACACCCGGCCTCCGCCTCTACCTCGATGGTCGATAGCCGCCTGTGGTGGTACGTCGCCCGCTCCAGCGGGCTGGTGGCGTGGGCGCTGCTGGCCGCGTCGATGCTGTGGGGGCTGGCCCTGACCACGCGAGCCTTTGCGGGCCGGGCCGCGGCCCGCTGGCTGCTCGACCTACACCGCTGGCTCGGCGGGCTGGCCGTCGTGTTCGTCGGCCTCCACCTGGCGACGATCGTGGGCGACAGCTACGTCCATTTCGGCCTCGCCGACCTCCTGGTGCCGTTTGCCTCGGCCTGGCGGCCGGCCGACGTGGCGTGGGGCGTCGTCGGCCTCTACTTGCTGGTGGCCGTCGAGGTCACGTCGCTGCTGCGCCGCCGCCTCCCCCATAAGCTGTGGCGGGCCGTGCACGGCCTGAGCTTCCCGCTGTTCGTCGTGGCGACCGTCCACAGCCTGCTGGCGGGGACGGACACGGCCCGGGCGTGGGCCCAGTGGTCGGTGATCGGGGCGTCGATGGCGGTGGCGTTCCTCGCCGTGGCCCGGACCGTGGCGCCCAACACCACTCCCCACCCGGAACGGGGGGGCTAGCACCACCATGGAAAATGCCAGCCAGCACGGTATTAAACCTGGCCCCTGACGTGTCGATAATGCACCTATGACCAGCAAGCTCGTCCTCGGCATGGCCCTTGGCACGTCGGCTGCGGTGGGGACGGCTGCGGTGGTCGGCAACGGGCTGGCTGCTCCCGAAGTCGTCGGGGCCCTCGCTGTCGCCGGCGCCATCGGCGTCGTCAACTTCCGCCAGACCCGCTCCGCCACCCGCCCGCACGCGCTCACGCCGCTGGCGGAGACGCCGCTGCACGGCATCGTGATCACCGCCCCGCGGGCTCGCAATCTGGCCGCCCACCCCTCCATGGGCGCCCACAGCGACGCGGCGTAACTAGTTCAGGCGGGCGCGCAGGGCCTGGGCTTCGGCCCGGAGCGACGCTGCCGAGTCCGGCAGGCGTTCGGCGAGCTCCTCCAACGATTCGGCCGCGTCCAGAAACTGCCCGGTCGATCCGAGCACGCGCGCCAGGTCGGCCCGTTCCAGCTGGGACGTACCCGGGATGGCCAGACGTAGCTCGTAAACCCAGGTCAGGGCGGCGAGGTCGCCCCGGCTGGCGTAGACGCCCCGCAGGTTGAGGAGCATCCGCGCCAGAATGGCGCGCGGGGGCGTCGGCGCCAGGTACGACGCCAGGAAGGGCGCGTCGGGGCCGTTGACGGTCCGGAACCGCTCCTCGCACCCGTCCCGATCGAGGAGCCGCCCGCCAAGGAAAGGGTCGACCCAGCCGCCGGAGCCCTGCAGCAGGAAGTGGCCGGGCATGCCGACGCCGGCGATCGGCACGCCGATGCGGCGGCCGACTACCATCCCGAGCACCGACAGGGCGATAGGCAACCCGACGCGCCGCCGCCGGACCTGGTCGAGGAACGAGTTGGCGGGATCGAAGTACTGCTCGACGTTCCCTGCGAAGCCCAAGTCCTCGAACAGGTACCGCCGCCAGCCGTCGAACGTGGCCTCCGGGCATCCCGCGGCCAGCTCGTCGAGCGCGGCCACCTCGGCGTCGACGTCGAGCTCGGGCTCGGCGTGGGCGGCGATCAGCAGGGCGGCCCGGTCGAGCGGTAGCTCGGCCTCCGGTCCCTGGACCAGCTCCGCGAACCCGGCGGTGGGGTCCACGCGTGCAGTCTACGATCGCCTCATGGCCACCGTGCGCCCGGAAGACACCCCGAACCCCAACGCCAAGAAGTTCACCCTCGACCGCAAGCTGGCCGCGCCCATGAACCTCAAGACGGCCGAGGCCGCCGCCGGCAACGCCTTCGCCGAGGCGGTGTTCAGGATCGAGGGCGTGGTCCAGGTGTTCGGGGTCAACGATTTCGTGACCGTCACCCGGGCCCCCGGCGCCGACTGGTCCGCCATCATCGAGGGCGTCCGGGCCGCCGCCGCCGAGCACCTGTAGTCAAGGGAAGAGCGAGCGCGTGTCCTGCCGAAGTCAAGTCGATGTCTCCGCTCCGGCGCCGCTTCGCTGCAACAACGACGTAGGAATCTGATAATCTGATTCAGATGTCCGAAGTGAGCGCCACTGACGCAGCGAGGGCGTTCGCGGACTTGCTCGACGCCGTCGAGCATCGCGGGGAGACCTTCACGATCGTGCGGCGCGGGAAGGCCGTCGCGACATTGCAGCCCATGAAGGCCGGCCAAGGAGCCGACGTCAAGGCCTTGCTCAAGAGGCACGGGCCGGACCGATCCTGGATGGGCGACCTCGCGGCAGTTCGGGCCGTCGTCGAGCTTGAGGAGCGGTCCTGAGGACGCTTCTGCTCGACACCACCTACCTCATCGACGCGGAGCGGTCCGGCGGATCGGTTGACGCCGTGATCCAGGATGACGACGACATCGCCATCGCGGCGATCACGGTCGCGGAATTGCGAGTGGGTGTGCTCTTGGCGAGCGGCGCCGCGAGCGCCGGTCGGCTGGCGTTCTTGAAGGACGTCCTCGACGTGATCCCGGTCCTGGACTACAACCGGGCCGTGGCGGAGACCCACGCCGACTTGCTCGTTCATGTCCGCACCCAGGGAAGGCCTCGTGGCGCACACGATCTTATGATCGCTGCAACCGCAAGGACCTCCGGCCGTACCGTCGTAACCGCCGACGCCTCAGCGTTCGCCGACCTTCCGGGCCTAGCCGTTCTGCCTCACCGCTGAGGCGCCCGGCGAGGGGCGAGCGAGCGGACGGCCTGCCCGTGTCAAGCCAATGTCGCCAGTACGGCGCCCTTTCCGTCGCGCGCCTGCGATTCGTCCGACGGTGCCGGCCGATTGGTTTCTCCGCCCGTGATCGACTGCCGCCGAACGGCAGGTGAACTTTGGATGACTGGGAATCCACGGTGTTCGCGGAGTCGTCGCCCGGGGTAAGCGCGCCATGGTGGGCGTCCAACGGCGAGCGGCGGAAGCTATTGGCCGCCACCACGTGCGCTCCGTGAACGAGGTCCTACCCCCGACGATGAACCCTTCATCACGGCGGGCGGCGAACGGCGCCGTTCGGCGGAAAGGCGGCCACGATGAGCGGATCCGAGTTCCAACGCGCCCGCGTGCACCCGATGGCCGCATGCGTCGTGGCGATCGCAATGGCGGCGATGACGCTCGTCGCTGTCGCTCCCGCTCCGGTCGCCGCACAGACTAAGGACAAGCAGCCGAAGGAGCTGTCGGCCTTACGATCGGACACGCCCAAGCCGAAGCTCGAAGGCCCGCCTGCGCCGAACCTCGCCGACGCCCCGACCTCGCCCGGCGATCCGCGGACGCCGAAGCGCGCACCCAAGGAGTCCGGCTTCGACCCCGCCCGCTCCAAGGTCATCGACGACGAAACCACCGCCACCAAGCAGGTGTTCTCCAACCCGGATGGGTCCAAGACGGCCAAGGTCAGCGCTACGCCCGTGCGCTTCCGCGACCCCGCATCAGGCAAGTGGCGTGACATCGACCTGGGCCTGGCGGCCGGGACCGACGGCGCCCTGCGAGCGAAGGCGAGCACGAACGCCTCCCGGTTCGGCGCGGCCGCTACCGGCGACGTCGCCGTCGTCGAGAGCCCCGCAGGCCCCGTCGCGCTGCGCCACCCGGGCGCCGCTCCGGTGCGTGCGCGGATCGACAAGGAGAAGGCGATATACGCCGCCGCCCTGCCCGGCGGCCTCGACTTGGAGCTGTCGCTGACGGACGAGGGGTTCAAGGAGACCGTCGTCTACCCCGACGCCAAAGGGAGGCTCACGCCGTCCTACCGCGTCGACCTCGCCCTGCCGCCGGGCGTGGTGGCCCAAGGCGTTCCCGGGGGCGTACAGCTGACGGACGCCTCAGGAGCGGTCATGGGCCTATTCGGCGGCGCCGCCTGGGACGCCGCGGCGCGTCCCCGGCCGGAGACGTCCACACCCGTGACGGCCACCCTCGTCGCCCAGGACGACGGCGTCGCCTCAGTGGACGTGGCCGTCGACGGCGGCTGGCTGTCCGATCCGGAACGGGTGTTCCCCGTCACGGTGGACCCGAACTTCACCCAGTCCACGGCCCCGCCGTCGACCGCCGTCGACACCTGGGTGTACGAGAAGCCCGACCAGGTCAACGCCGCCTTCGGGACGCATCCCTGGCTCGTCACCGGCTCGCCCGACTTCACCCTGAACCGCACCCGGACGATGCTGCGCTTCGACCTTGCCTCGCTGCCCAGCGGTCCGAACGTGTACGTGTCCGAGTCCCACGTCACCCTCTACAACTGGTACGCGGCGACGTGCGTCCCGAAGCAGGTCTATGTCTACCGACTGACGTCGCCGTTCACGAACGCGACGACCTGGAACACCCGTCCCACGATCGACTTCACCCCGATTTCGAACAAGGCCTTCTCCCACGGCGGTCCCACCTGCGGGGCGGCGTTCGAGAACCTCGACACGACCTCGCTCGCCACGCAGTGGCTGCAGGGCGGCGCGCCGAACTACGGCTTCACTGTCCTGCCTCAGAACGAGACCGACCCGAGCGAGTACAAGGGCTTCTACTCGGGCGACAACGGCACGGCGTCGGTGGCCCCCGTGTTCACGATCACCTACAACCGCCCGCCGGCAGCGGCCACGCCGGACAAGCCCGCCAACGGCGCGACCGTCTTCAGCCCGACGCCCACGCTGTCGGTCAACCCCGCCGCCGACCCCGACGGCGACACCGTCTACTACTACTTCCGGGTCTCGACCGCAGCGGCCGAGAACGGGTTGCGCGTCGCCGAGTCGGGATGGATCACCCAGACCTCCTACACGCTGCCGGTCGGCGCCCTGCGAGACGGCGAGACGTACTGGTGGCGCACCTACACGTGGGACACGATCACGCCCCCAGTGGCGCCCGGCTTCGACTGGTCGATCAACGTCCGATTGCGGGCGGGCCAGTCGCCGGCGCAGCCCTACGACTCCATTGGCCCCGTCAAGGTCAACCTCGCCACCGGCAACCTCCAGACGGGCGCCTCCTCGGCCCAGTTCCCCTCCGTTGGCGGCCCCATGGGCGTGTCGTTCGCCTACAACTCCCAGTCCAGCGCCAACGGACTGACCGGCGCGTACTACGCCAACTCGCCGCCCTCCCAGCCGCCAGTGATCGACGGCAAGACCCCGCTCCTGGAGAGGCGCGACACGAGCCTCAACTTCCTGTGGCCCGACAGCCCGGCCCCGGGAGTGCCGGCCGACGACTTCATGGTGCGCTGGAGCGGCTACCTGAGCGTGCCCACCGCCGGGTCCTGGACGCTCGCCACCGCGAACGACGACGGCGTGCGCATTCGCGTCAACGGCGCCCTCGTCCTCGACAAGTGGTTCGACCAGAACGCCAACAACACGGCCTCGCCCGTGACGCTGGCGGCCAACACCCCCGTGCCCATCCAGGTCGACTACTACGACCACACTGGCGTCGGCGCCATGCTGCTCGCCATCTTCGGCCCGGGCTACGCCCAGGGCGTGGTGGTCCCCGCGAGCTGGCTGTCACCGTCGGCGGCGGCGCTGCCCAGCGGGTGGACGCTGTCGCCCGGCGCGGCGTTCGTGTCGGCCCAGCGGACGGCGACCGGCGTGACCCTGCTGGACGCCTCGGGCGCGACCCACGCCTGGACCTCGACGGGCTCCGGGTTCCTCCCGCCCCCGGGGGAGGACGGCGTGCTCGCCTCCGACGCGGCCGGCGCCCTCACGCTCCAGCAGGGGAGCGGGACCTACGTGTTCGACCTCGGCGGCCGCCTCGTCGCGGCGACGCAGGCGGTCGACGACCGCGAGCCGGCCGCCGCCCGCCTCGACTGGTCGGGCTCGCCGGTGCGCTTGCGGACCCTCACCGACCCGGTCAGCGGAATGAACGTCCGCCTCACCTACGGGGGCGGCGCCTGCCCGTCGCCCGCGCCGCCGGGGTTCGACGCCGCCGCGCCCCCGAACATGCTGTGCGCGGCCGCCTTGTACGACAAGCCGGAGAGCGACCCGACCGCGCTCAAGGTGTGGGAGACCAAGCTGTTCTACGCGGCGGGCCTGCTGGGGCGGATCGAGAACCCCGGCGGGGAGAAGACGGACTTCGGCTGGAGCCTGGGCCTGCTGGCCAAAGTGCGAGACCCCCTCGCGTCGGACGTCGGGCTCGACCCCGACCCCGGCGACACGGCCAAGACGCTCATCACGTACCAGGGTGGAAGGGCGCAGTCGGTGACCCTCCCTGTCCCGCGCGCCGGCGAGGCGCGCCCCGCGCACACCTACCAGTACCAGTCCGCCACCGAGGTGCTCGTGCACGTCGCCGGCCTCGTCGAGCCGCACGGCTACGCCCGCCGCGTTGGGCTCGACGACACCGGCCGGGTCGTGACCGACAGCGACGCCACGGACGAGACCGCCATCTACACCTGGGACGTCGGCGACCGGCTCGCGGCCAGCCTCGATCACGCCCTCCGCAAGACGACCACGCTCTATGACGCCGCCGGCCGCCCCACCCACTCCTACGGCCCGGCCCCCCAGGACTGCTTCAGCGGGTTCGAGCCCAACCCCACCTGCCCCGGGCTGCCCAACGGCGTCCCCCACAGCCTCACCGAGTACGACGGGGGCGTCCACGGGCTGGCCGCCGCCTACTTCCCCAACCCCACTCTGTCGGGCGCGCCGGCGCTGCACGACACCGGCGTGGGCGATCCCTCCGGGGGGCTCGTCGCCGACTTCTCGACCTCCGGCGGCGTGCCGCCCGCGCCCGGAGGATCGACGCTCGTCGCCGGGAGCTGGTCGGCTCGCTACACCGGTGAGATCACGCTGCCGGCGGCGGGGGCGTACACGTTCAAGGCCTACCGCACCGGCGGCGTGCGCGTGCGGATCGACGACGCCACGATCATCGACGCCTGGGCCGACGGCTCCGGCTTCACCGCCGACGCGCCCCTGAGCTGCGTCGACACGCCGACGTACACGTGCGCCGGGAGCCGCCACCGCGTCGCGGTCGAGTTCCGCCCGGGGGCGGGCGGCAGCCGCCTGGAGCTGCACTGGACCCCGCCCGGCGGCGCATCGTCGCCGGTGCCCGGCGCCAGCCTGGGGCCGCGCTACGGGCTCCCCACACTGGCCACGACGGTGGACGCCGGCGGGTCGCCCTCGCCCGATTCGAACTCGGTGGCCGCCACGGCGTACGACCGGCCCAGCGTCGGCCTGGCCACTGCCGTCACCGTCGACCCGGTCACGGGTTCGAACCCGAACGGGCTGTCCCTCACCACGTCGAGCGCCTACGAGGCCCCGGGCCTGGGCACCTACTACCGGCGCACGTCCCGGACGCCACCGGCAGGCAACGCCACGACCTACGCGTACTACGGGCGGAACGAACTCGTGGCCAACCCCTGCGGGGGCGGCACGGCCAACCAGGCGGGCCGCCTCAAGCAGACGATCGAACCCGATCCGGACGGCGGCGGCCCCCTGGCCGCCAAGGTTGTCGAGGTCGTTTACGACGCGCCGGGGCGGGTCGTCGGCTCCCGCGTCGGCTCAGGGCCGTGGTCGTGCGCGGCCTACGACGCCCGCAACCGGCCGCTCACCCGGACGGTGCCGGCCGTGCCGGCGACGCCGGGGAACCCCGGCCTGCCCGGCGAGGCCGCGCGCACGATCGCCTACAACTACTCCGTGGGGCCCAGCGGCGGGAGCCCGCTCGTGACCTCAGTGTCCGACGGCATCGCCACCGACACGGGCGGCACCATCACCTCCACGACCGACCTGCTGGGCCGGATCCGCGCCTACACCGACGTGTGGAACAAGACGACAACCACGGACTACCGCCAGAGCGGCCTGCTCCAGAGGGTCCAGACCCCTTCCGCCACGGTCGAGCCGACCTACGACGCCGCCGGCCGGGTCGAGGCGCAGAGCCTCGACGGGAACACCGTCGCCGACCCCGCCTACGACCTCAACGGCGAGCTGGCGTCGGTGGCCTACCCTGGCGGCATCGGCAATCGTGGCAACGGCTCCTCGCTTGCGCTGGCCCGCGACCCGGCGGGTCGGGTCACCGGGCTGACCTGGATTCTGTCGGACAACACCGTGCTCGCCTCCGACTCCGTGACACGCTCGCAAGCGGGGCGGATAGTAAACGAGACCATCGACGGGGTGGACCCCGACCCGTCGAACCCGAACTTTGTGTTCGACGGCGCGGGGCGGCTCACCTCCGCCGTCGTCCCCGGGCACAGCATCGCCTACGCGTTCGCTCCGACCGGGGGGTGCGGGTCGTCGGCCGGCGCGGGAAAGAACTCCAACCGAACCTCCGTGACCGACAACACGGCTACGACGACGTACTGCTACGACTCGGCCGACCGTCTCACCTCGACCACGCCGTCGTCGGGAACGATCGACTACGACCTCCAAGGCCACGGCAACACGACGGTGCTCGGCGCCCAGACGATGTCGTTCGACGGCTCCGACCGCCACGTGCAGACCACGTCCGGCTCGACGACGGTCCGCTACCTCCGGGACGCCACAGGCCGCATCGTTTCCCGCACGGAGGGCCTGACGGTCACCCGCTACGGCTACGCCGGGCCCGGCGACAGCCCGGCGCTCACCATGGACGCCCTCAACGTGGTGCTCGAGGCCAACGTCCCGCTTCCCGGCGGCGCGGCGCTGACCAAGCGGCTCGCCGGCGTCCTCGACGTGTGGAGCTACCCCAACGTCCACGGCGACGTGGTGGTCTCCGCAACCTTCGCCCTCGGCGCCCTCCTGCCCATCCCCCTCGGAGTCAAGCGATCGCTCTACGACCCCTTTGGCCAACCGCTGGCCCGCACGCCCGGCGGCGACCCCGACGGGACCGACGGGCTGCCCGACAACTCCGACGGGAACTTCGACTACGGGTGGCTGGGCCAGCACCAGCGGCCCCTCGAGCACGCCCCCGGCGTCGCCACCATTGAGATGGGCGCCCGGCCCTACGTTCCGGCGCTCGGTCGGTTCCTCGGCGCCGACCCCGTGGAGGGGGGATCGGCGAACACATATGACTACGTCGGCGGCGACCCGGTAAACGGATTGGACCTCGCGGGGCTCTGCATCCCCGATGAATGCGACCCCCGGGGTACCGGAACCGCT
>JAHFUQ010000033.1 GCA_023265045.1 Acidimicrobiia bacterium | reverse complement strand
GTGCGCGGGATCGGGACGGTCGTCAACGTCGGGACGGTCCTGCTGGGGACGGTCGTCGGGGCGCTGGTAGGCAACCGGCTGCCCGAGCGGGTGCGCTCGACGCTGTTGTCGGGCGTCGGGCTGATGGTGCTGGTGATTGGCGTCCAGCAAGCGCTGAGGACCGACAACGTGGTGTTCCCGCTGGCCGGCCTGATGATTGGCGCGATCGCGGGCGAGCTGCTGCACCTCGAGGACCGGCTCGACGCCCTCCCGGCGTCGTCCGACGGGTTCGTGGCCGCCAGCCTCGTCTTCTGCGTCGGCCCGCTGACGATCCTGGGCTCGATCCAAGACGGCCTGGGCGGCGCCGGTCATGCCCAGCTGCTGTTCGTGAAGGCGGCTCTGGACGGGTTGGTGGCGATGGTGTTCGCGTCGACGCTCGGTTGGGGGGTGGCCCTCAGCGCGGTCACGATCGTCGTCGTGCAGGGCGGCCTCACCCTGTTCGCGGGCGCCGCCGACCGGGTCCTCACCACCAGGATGATCGACGAGATGTCGGCCGCCGGAGGGGTGATCATGCTGGGGATCGGCCTGCGCCTGCTCGACCTCAGGAAGGTGCGGGTCGGTTCGTTCCTCCCCGCCCTGGTGGTGGTTCCCCTCCTGGTGGCGGCATTCGCCCGCTGACGGCCAGCAGCAGGGCGTGCAGCACGCGCGCCGTCATGCCCCACACCGTGTCCTCCCCCAGCTCGAAGAAGTACATCGGGCGGGTGCCCCACCACTCCGACCGGCAGCACGCGAGCAACGACGCGAGGGCGACGTCGAAGACGACGTCGACTTCCCGGGGATTGGCGACGAGCGGGGGCCGCCCGCCCGCCAGCATGCCCACGACGGGCGTGACCACCGCCGCGCCTGTCCGGGTTGTCACCGGGCCGAGCGCCCCCACCACCTCGACCGCCTGGGGATCGAGGCCCACTTCCTCCTGGGCCTCCCGCAGCGCCGCCACCACCACACCCTCCCGCTCCTCGACCCAACCGCCGGGGAACGAGATCTCCCCCGGGTGCAGCACCAGCGACGTTGACCGCCGGGTCAGGACAACACGCGCCTCGCCGTCCTCCTCGAACAGCGCCACCAGGGCGGCGGCCGAGGTGAGCGCCGGCGGCCCAACGGCGCCGGCGGCGAACAGGCCCCGCACCACCGCCAGCGGGACCGGACACGCGGGCGCTACGGCCCAGGGAAGCGGGTCGCCGGGACGGGCGTCCGGCGGCCGTGGGATGAACTGCCGGGCGGTCAGGGAGCGGCGGGCTCGCGCGCCGCCAACTCTTCGAGCAGCTCGCGCATGCCGGCGGTCTTGAGGTTGCTCATGACGCGGCCGGGCGGCGTCTCGCCCTTCTCCCATTCCATCCAGGACGCGAGGAGTTTCTTGGGGTCAGGGGGCGGTCTGTCCATGTGCCCCCCAATGTACTGCCAGCGTACGGACCGGCTCGGTGAGCAGGTCCACGATCGAGATCGACGCCAGCACCGACTCCTCGAACGCCGGCTCCCGCTCGGTCACCGCGTCCACCAACGCGTCGTAGCGGTCGAGGTAGCCGGCCAGCACGCCCCGGGCGTCGTCGGCCGCCAACCGCTCGCGGAACTGGGCGTGCAAAAGCGTGAGCCCGGTCACCTCGCCGTTCTTCACCTCGGGCACGATCAGCACCGTCCGCTGGTCGGCGCCGCCCCGCGCCACCAGCACCTCCCGCAACGTGGCGGCCCGGTGCTTCGAGCCCCGCAGGCGGGGGTCCCGGTCGGTCCGGGTGGGGATGTCCAACGCCACCCCGCCCCGGTCGACGACCCGCACAGTCAGCCCGTCGACCTGGTAGCGGGTCCACCCGGTGACCTCGACCACGGCCGGTTCCAACGCCACCAGCGTGCGCAACGCCCGGTACCCCAGCCGGTCCCTCGGCGCGCCCGCCTCCAGCACCGCCCGCACCAGCCCGTTCCCGTACAGGGCTTCCTCGGACCGGGAGATGCCGACCGTCACCGTCTTGGCCTGGTGCTTGATGGCGTCGACGGGACGGGTCAGCTCGCCGATCGCCCGCGTCAGCCCGTCGGTCAGGTCGGCCAGGAAAGCGGTCGGCGTGGCCACCCGGCCGGTCTCGGCCTCGTACCCCTCCAGCCCGCTGGTCGACGTGGCGTGGCGCAAGAGCGTCGCGACGCGCAGCGCGGTGCTCGCCTCCAGGTGCCCGTCGTAGGCGCCGGCCCGGAGTTCGGCCAGGAACGACGACGCGGGACGGGCCGCCAGCGCCGCCAGCTGGTGGAGGGGATCGAGCCCGTTCCCGCCCGCCAGGACCTCCTCGACCGCGCCCCGCACCTCCCGCAGCGGGCGGGCCTGGGCGTCGATGGCCAGGGCGGCCTCGTAGCCGAAGATGTGCCCGACCATGGCGGTCAGCACGAACGCCAGCGCCGGCGCCACCACCGGCACGGTCAACACCTCCATGGCCGCCTCGAAGCGCGTGACCCCTTCGTCGGCGATGACGATCGGCGCCGCCTTATGGGCCCGGTAGATCGCCACCTCCTTGGCCACGTCGTCGACGTTCACCCCCGACAGGCCGGACGCGCACACCAGGATCAGCGGCTCCGAGGACAGGTCGATGTGCTTTTTGTCCTCGGTCTGGTCGCAGGCGATGGCCTTGTAGCAGAGCTCTGAGAGCTTGACCCGCACTTCTTGGGCGGCGATCCGGTTGGACCCGTTCCCGACCACGGCCCAGTACCGGCGCGAGGGAGCATGGGCTTGGGCCGCGGCCGCGATCGCCGGCCGCCGGGCCAGCACCGCCTCCATGGCCGCCGGCAGCTCCCGCAACCCCTCCAACAACCGGGTGACGGCGTGGCCCTTGCGGCCCAGCTCGTCGGCCAGCGCCGCCGCCAGAAGCACGCCCGCCGCCACCTGGGCGTAGAACGCCTTGGTCGAGGGCACCGCCATCTCCACGTCCCGGCCGTCGGAGGTGTAGAGCACGCCGTCCACCTTCTCGACCAGGTCGCTGTTGCGCCGGTTGACGATCCCGATCACCGCCGCGCCCCGGGCGCGGGCGAGATCGACGGTGCGGTTGGTGTCCGTGGTGGTGCCCGACTGGCTGACCGCGACGACGAGGGTGTCGCTCATGTCGTCGGCCAGGCCGAAGCCGGACAGCTCGGTGGCGAGCGTGGCGTCCACCACCACGCCGGAGCGGGCGAGCAGCGGGGCGAGGACGGCGGCGAAGCCCTGCGCCGCGATCGCCGCCGTGCCCTGTCCGATGCCGACGATCCGCCGCACCGCACCGTCGTGCAACCGCTGGCGCAACGCCAGAGGCAGCGCCTCCTCGCCGAGGGTGACGCCCGCCGGGCCGAGGCGGCCCCGCAAGGTCTTCCGGAACGACGCCGGCGCCTGGGAGATCTCCTTGAGGAGGTAGTGCGGGTAGCCGGCCCGGTCGACGTCGCGCGTCGTGATCTCCGCGGTGCGCACCTCGGCCTCGGCGACGGGCAGCGCGGCGCCGCCGTAGCCCAGCCGGGTCAGCCCGGCGAGGTCCCCGGCCCGGTCGGCGTCGAGCACCACCACCTGGCCGGGCGTGGCGCCCGACTCGCCGTCCATGCGCAGGTACCGGGGGGTCTCCTCCACCAGGCCGTAGGGCTCGCTGGCGACCACGAACGCGTCCTCGGCCAGCCCCACGTACAGGGCCTGCCCGCTGCCCCGCAGGGCGAGGACGAGCTTGCGGGGCTCGTCGGCGCACGCCGCCGCCACCGCCACCGACCCTTCCAGCATGCGGGCCGTGGCCAGGAAGGCCTGGTCGAGGGGCGCGCCGGCGTCCACCGCCCGGGACACCAGCACAGGGATGACCTTTGCGTCGGTGGTGACCTCGGGGGGCACCGAGAGGGCCTCGCGAAGCTTCAGCGTCGGGTAGTTGTCGACGTCCCCGTTGAGGGCGCCGACAACGTACGGCCCCGGCGCCCGGCCGTCTTCCTCCTGGTTCAGGGGGTGGGCGTTGGCCTCGGAGATGATGCCGACGCTGGCCCACCGGGTGTGGCCCAGCACGGCGGCGCGCGCCGTCGGCGCCTGCAGCGCCAGGCGCAACAAGTCGTCGGACCGCACCGCGTCCCTGAGCCGGCGGGTGTTGTCGCCCAGCTCGCCGATCTCGGCCGCCGCCTTGTACACGAACGCCAGGTAGGCGCCCGTCACCCGCACCGCCCCTGACATGAAGAGGCTGTCGTCCGCCCGCCCGCTCAGCAGGGCCTGGACGTCGGCGCTGTCCACCTCGAGGCCGTGGCCCTCGACCAGGACATGCAGCCCCGCCGAGTCCCGTCCCCGAACCTCGAGGCGGTCGATGGCGGAGAGCGCCACCTGGATGGACGTGTACGCCTCGAGGACGGAGCCCCCTGCCTCCGCGCCGGCCCCGGCCAGCTCGCCCACCGCCCGCGCCGTGCGCAGCCGGTCCTGGCGGATGGCCCAGAGCCCGTCCTTGAGCCCGATGAGGGCCGCGTTCACCGCTTCGATCGCGGCCGGGGTCAGCGGCCGCCCGCCAGCGTCGAGATCTGCCTCGATCCGCGCCACCTCGGCTTCGAGCCGGTGCACCCGCGCCTCGACGCGGCCGCGCAGCGCAGGGTCGACGAGCGCCCGTACGCCGGCCACGCCCCGCAACGACCGGTCGACGGCGGCGACCGACGCGGCGACGTCGCCCAACGATTCGAGATCGACGGTCGCCAGCGCCGTGTCGAGGGCGCTGAGCACGGCGTCGCCCGACGGCGGCGGACGGCGACTGGGACGGCGAAGGACAGCGACGATGCCGCACATGGCGACCCGAGGCTAGCCTTCCCTCGTGTCTATCGAGGTGGCTGTGAGCCGGCACAAGTGCATCGCCACCAAGGCATGCGTCAACCGCGCGCCGGGGGTATTCGAACTCGACGCCACCCGCGTCTCGTCCGTGAAGAACCCAAACGGCGAGCCGCTGGAGGCGATCCTGGAAGCCGCGGAGGCGTGCCCGACCGGGGCAATCACCGTGCTCCAGGACGGCAAGAAAATCTCCTAAGCCGCCGACAGGTCGGCTGCCGAGCGCCGGGAGGGGGTCCAGGGGGAGGGCCTGCCCTCCCCCTGAGCGGCCCTGCCCTCCCCGTAACTACCCTCCGATACCGGCCATGTGGTTGTGGCCGCCCTGGGCCCGGGAGCCCATGCCGCCCACCGGCAGGGAGCTGGGTCCCCGGCGCGGCATGTGGGGCACGAAGACCTCGGGCTTGTCGCTGACGAGCGCCTCGGTGGTAAGGAGCATGCCGGCGACCGAGGCGGCGTTCTCGAGGGCCGAGCGGACGACCTTGGCGGGGTCGATGATCCCCGCCGCGATCAGGTCCTCGATCTGGCCGCTGGCGGCGTTGAGCCCTTCGGAGCCCGCCGTCTCGGTCTCCACCCGGTTGACGTAGATCGGGCCGTGGAGGCCTGCGTTCTGGGCGATCCAGCGCAGCGGCTCGCCCAGGGCGCGCCGCACGATCTCGGCGCCGGTGGCCTCGTCGCCTTCGAGGGCGAGGCCCGCGACGGCGGCGCGGGCCCGCACCAGGGCGGTGCCGCCTCCGGCCACGATGCCCTCCTCGAGGGCGGCCTTGGTGGCCTGCACGGCGTCCTCGATGCGGTGCTTCTTCTCCTTCAGCTCCACCTCGGTGGCGGCGCCGACGCGGATGACGGCGACTCCATCGCTCATCTTGGCGAGCCGCTCGCCCGACTTCTCCGTCTCCCACTTCGAGGTCGAGTCGGCGATGATCTTGCGGATCAGGCGCTTGCGGTCCTCGATCTTCTTGGCGTCGCCGGCGCCCTCGATGATCGTGGTGTCGTCCTTGGTCACCTTGACCCGGCGAGCCCGGCCGAGCTGCTCGAGGGTGGTGTTCTGGAGCTTGAGGCCGAGGTCCTCGGCGATGACGGTGCCGCCGGTGAGGATGGCGACGTCCTCCAGCAACTGGCGGCGGCGGTCACCGAACCACGGCGCCTTCACCGCGACCGACTGGAACGTGCCCCGCAGCTTGTTGACCACCATCGTGGCGAGCGCCTCACCTTCGACATCCTCGGCGATGACGACGATCGGCTTGCCCGTCTGCATCACCTTTTCGATGATCGGCACCAGTTCGTTGGCGGCGCTGATCTTCTTCGGGTACATGAGGATGTAGGGGTCGTCGAAGACGACTTCCTGGCGGTCGGGGTCGGTGACGAAGTTGGGCGAGAGGAAGCCCTTGTCCCACTGGACACCCTCGACGAACTCGAGGTCCATCCCGACGGTGTGCTTCTCCTCCTGGACGCTGACCACGCCCTCCTTGCCGACCTTGTCCATGGCGTCGGCGATGAACTCGCCGATCCCGGAGTCGGCGGCGGAGATGGTCGCCACGTGCAGCATCTGCTCGCGGCTGGACACCTCGGTGGCCTGCTCCTTGATGCTCGCCACCGCGGCGGCGACCGCCGCGTCAATGCCCCGCTTGAGGCGCAGGGGCTCGGCCCCGGCGGTGACGTTGCGGAGCCCTTCGTGCAGCATGGCCTGGGCCAGGACGGTGGCGGTGGTGGTGCCGTCGCCGGCGTTGTCGTTGGTCTTGATGGCGACCTCGCGCACGAGCATCGCCCCCATGTTCTCGAACGGGTTCTCGAGCGGGGTGACCTCGCGGGCGATGGTGACACCGTCGTTGGTGACCGTCGGCGCGCCGAACTTCTTCTCGAGCACGACGTTGCGGCCCCGGGGCCCGAGGGTCACCTTCACGGTGTCGGCGAGCTTGTTCGCCCCCCGCTCGAGGCTCCGCCGGGCGTGGTCGTCGTACCGGAGGATCTTCGGCATGGGCTAGCTGCCTTCGGCGATGGCGAGGACGTCGCGACCCGTGAGGATGAGGACGTCCTCACCGTCGATGGTGATCTCGGTGCCGCCGTACTTGCTGTAGATCACGACGTCGCCGACCTTGACGTCCATCGGGATGAGCTGGCCGGTCTGCTCGGAACGGCGGCCCGGGCCCACGGCGAGGACTTCGCCCTTCTGGGGCTTTTCCTTGGCCGTGTCGGGGATGACGATCCCGCTGATCGTGGTCTCTTCGGCCTCTTGGGGACGGACGACAATGCGGTCGTCGAGGGGCTTGAGGTTCATGCGGCATCGACCTCCATGGAAGATGTGGCGGGGCTCGGGATTCCTCTCCCGGGGACCTCGTTGGGGAGTTAGCACTCTCGGGTTACGAGTGCTAACGATAGCCGTCCGGCGGAGGTCCGGCAACCGGCGGTACGCTTACGCCACATCTCGAGCTGAGGGGGCGCGGCCATGAGGAAGACCCTGCTAGCGGTGACGATGATGGTGGCGGCGCTCGCCGGCACGACGGCGAGGCCGGCCCTGGCGGCCACCACCGGCGCCCAGCGCTTCAACCTGTTCGGCGACAACAACGGACAGACGGTCATCGCCTCGGGCACGGTCTTCGCGGTGGGCGAGTCGATCCCCATCGACGAGGATCACGACCGCTTCGTCTTCCCGAACGGCTCGTTCCTCGTGACGCACCCGGAGACCAGCAACGACGAGAGGTTCAACGAGGTGGCGTGCCTCGGCACCGCCACCTTCGCCGGGACGTACACCCTGAGCCAGGGCACTGGCGCCTACGCCGGCATCAGCGGGAGCGGCACATACTCCGGCAAGGCGATCTTCGTCGCCGACCGCACCCCCACCGGGTGCTCGGAGGAGGGCTCGGCCTGGTTCTTCGTCAGCGCCCCCGGCTCGGTCACCCTGCCGTAGCCGAGGCGCGGCGGGCCGCCGGCAACCGTCCTAGACCAGCCTGAGGTTGGGGGAGGCGCCGACGGCGAGCGACGTCGGGCCGTCCGCCTGGTAGCGCCACCACGCCGCCGCCGCGATCATGGCGGCGTTGTCGGTGCACATCTCCCGGCTGGGGACGAACGAGGCGATGCCGGCCTCGTCGCACGCTTCCACGATCCGGGCCCGCAGGGCCGAGTTGGCGGCGACGCCGCCGCCGATGCAGATCCCCTTGGCCCCGGTGTCGACGGCGGCCCGCATGGCCTTGGTCACGAGCACGTCGACGACAGCGGCCTGGAACGATGCGGCCACGTCGGCCACGGGCGTGTCGGGATGGGCGCGGATGTACTGGACAACGGCGGTCTTGAGCCCGCTGAAGGAGAAGTCGTGGCCGTCGTTGAGCATGGGCCGGGGGAACTTGACCGCCTCCGGATCGCCCGCGGCCGCCAGCCGGTCGATCACCGGGCCGCCCGGGTACCCCAGCCCGAGGAACCGCCCCACCTTGTCGTAGGCCTCGCCCACGGCGTCGTCCACGGTGCCGCCCAGCATGCGGTAGCGGCCGTGGCCCTCCATGAGCACGAGCTGGGTGTGGCCGCCGGAGACGAGCAGCACCACCGTGGGCAACTCCAGGTCGGGCCGCTCCAGGAAGCTGGCGTAGAGGTGCCCCTCCAGGTGGTTGACGCCGATGAACGGCACGTCCCACACCAGCGCCAGCGCCTTGGCCGCGCTCATCCCCACGAGCAGGGCGCCCACCAGGCCGGGGCCGATCGTGGCCGCCACCGCGTCGATCCCGCTCCCCTCCAGCCCGGCCTCGACGAGGACCTGGGCGATCACGGGCGTGAGGACCTGGACGTGGGCGCGGCTGGCGATCTCCGGTACGACCCCGCCGAAGCGGGCGTGCAGGTCGACCTGGCTGGAGACCACCGACGAGATGACGGACGAACCGTCGGCGACCAGCGCCGCCGCGGTCTCGTCGCACGACGTCTCGATGCCGAGGATGACGAAAGGCTCGCCGTTCGCCGTCGGACCGGTCCCCGGCCCGCCCCCCTGGGCGGCCGCCGTCATGGCCGGCTGCTTTCGTCGACGACCGTCTCGCCGGGGATCGACCCGCCGATGTCGTCGAGCCGGCGTCCGTACGCGGCCTCGTTCACGTCCTCAGCCCACATGATCAGCGCGTCCTCGTTGGTCTCGGCGTAGTAGTTCTTGCGCACGCCCGCGGGCCGGAAGCCGAAGGCCCGGTACAGCTCCTGGGCGGCGGTGTTGCTCGTCCGGACCTCCAGGGTCAGGGACTGGCCGCCGCGCCGGATGGCCTCCCGGGCCGCCACCAGGAGCAGCCGGGTCCCGATCTTGCGCCGGTGCCAGTTGGGGTCGACGGCGATGGTGGTGATGTGGCCCTCGTCCCCGTTCATCATCAGCCCCACGTAGCCGACGACGAGCCCGTCGACGCGAGCCACGTAGTAGGCGCGGCTGCTGCGCAGCGCCATCTCGCTCATGAACAGGCTCAGCGACCACGGGCGCGGGTGGGTCTCGGCCTCGATCCGCAGCACGGCGCGCAGGTGGCGGCGGCGCATGGGCGCCACGTGCACGAGCAACTCCGGCGACCGGGGGGTAGGTCGTCGATCGTCCCGGGCGCGAACCATCAGCTGGCCTGACGCCCGGCCTCGCCGCGGCCGTCCGGGCCGCCGGTGTCGTCGCGGCCGTCCGGGCCGCCGGTGTCGTCGCGGCCGTCCGGGCCGCCGGTGTCGTCGCGGCCGTCCGGGCCGCCCAGGTCGTCGCGGCCGTCCGGGCCGCCGATGTCGTCGTCGACGCCGGGATTGGGATGCGGCTTCGGCGCCCGCCCCCACCCCGCGCTCACCTCCCAGTTGATCTCGGCGTCGGTCTTGCGCAGGTACATCGGCTCCAGTTCGGACGGCGAGACGAAGTCCTCGCGCACCGCCCGGGGGTGGGCAAGGGCGACGAGCGCCGAGGCCGACGGGTAGAGGTGCGGCGACCCGGCCAGCTCGCAGCGCACGACCCCGCTGAGCTCGTCGGCGTAGCGGACGACGCCGTCGCCGACCATGAGGACGTCCTCGCCCCGGGCCAGCAGCTCCGACACCAGCTCGCCGGGCTTGCCCACCTGGTACCCGGACAGGCACTGCACGCCCCCCGGGACCTGGCGGTAGAAGCCGTAGTACAGCTCGCCCCGGCGGGCGTCGATCACGGGCACGATCAGCCGGTTGCTGTGGCGGACAGGAAAGGCCAGCAGGTCCAGGCTCGACACGCCGATGACAGGCAGGCGCAGGGCCTGGGCCAGCGTCTTGGCCGTCGTCACGCCCACCCGCAGGCCGCTGAACAGGCCCGGCCCCACGTCCACCGCGACCGCGCCCAGCTCGCTCAGGGGCACGTCGGCCTGCTGGCAGACGAAGTCGATGGCCGGCGCCAGCGTCTCGACGTGGCGGCGCCTCCGGGCCGCATGGAACGTGGCCCGCACCCCTTCGTAGCCGCCGATGGCGCACCCGACCTGTTGCGTGGCGGTCTCGATCCCGAGGATCAGCACCTCAGTCCGCCGCCGTCCACCGCTCGACGGCCTCCTGGATGGCGCGCAGGCGGTGCGGCCACCGGGGGCCCACGCCTCGCATCTGCACGATCCGCTCGTCCTCCGTCGCGCCGGGATCGAGCCGGACCTCCAGGAAGTCGCCGGGGAGGGCGGGGCGCACGACGTCGCCCCACTCAATGAGGGTCACGCCGTCCTCGTCGAGGATGTCGGCGATGCCGAGGTCGACCAGTTCCTGCACCCGGTCGAGCCGGTAGACGTCGAGGTGCACCATCGGCAGGCGGCCCTCGTACGTCCGCACCAGGACGAACGTCGGGCTGGTGACCGTCTCGTCGACACCCAGGCCGCGGGCGAAGCCTTGGACGAAAGCCGTCTTGCCCGCGCCCAGCCCGCCCTCCAGCAGGATGAGGTCGCCGGCGCGCGTGAGCGGCGCCAGCTCGGCGGCGAGGGCGCGCGTGTCGTCGGCGGACTTGGTACGAGCCTGGATCATGCGGGCAGCGGCGAGGGTCGGCGCCCGTCCAAGAGCTGCTTGGCGCGGACCATGTCGGCGCGCATCTGCGCGACGGTCTCGCCCCCGCCCCGCAGGGCCGCCGCCGGGTGGAACGTCGGCACGAGGGTTCGCCCGTCCGGCCGCGGGTAGGCGCGGCCCCGAAGACGGGTGATGCCCTCCGTCGAGTTGAGCAGCAGCTTGGTCGCGAAGTTCCCGAGCGTCACGATCACCTTGGGGTCTATCAGGTCCAGCTGGGCGGCCAGGTACGGGTGACAGGCGGCGATTTCGTCCGGCAGTGGGTCTCGATTGTTGGGCGGGCGGCACTTCACCACGTTGCAGATGTAACAGTACGCTCGGGTGAGGCCCATCTCCTCGAGCATGAGGCGGTCGAGCAGCTGACCCGACCGGCCGACGAACGGCAAGCCCTCTATGTCCTCCTGCTGGCCGGGCCCCTCGCCCACGAACATGAGGTCGGCGTTCGGATCGCCGACCCCGAACACGACGTTGGTGCGCCTCTGATGGAGCGGGCACCGGGTGCACGCCAGGGCGTCGCGCTCCACCTCGGCGAGGGTTGGCACATACGGATGCTACCGCCGTGGCGAAATCTCGCCGCCCCGGGCGCCGGCCAGGGCTCTACTGTTGCCGTCGAATGGCGGTGACCGTATCGCTGGGTGTGGGCGCCCTCGGGATCGAGCCGGGCGGCACGGTCGCGACCGACGTCACGGTGCGCAACGTCGGCGACGCAGCGGCGACGGTCCGGCTGCAGGTGGCGGGGCCGGGGCGGCCGTTCTCCTACATCGTCCCCGACACGTTGACGGTCGAGCCGGGCGCCGAAGCCGCGGCACGCGTCGGATTTCGGGTGCCGCGCACCAGCACGCCCGCGGCCGGCCCGCTGGCGTTCGAGGTGCGGGTCGACGGCCAGGACGGGCCGGCCGCAAGCGGCGTGATCGACGTCCAGCCGTTCAGCTCGTTGTCGATCTCGCTCGACCCGTCCGAGGCGAGCGACAAGGGACCCGTGCAGTACAAGGTCTCGCTGGCCAACCGGGGCAACGCACCCGTCGAGGTTGCCTTGACCGCAACCGGGGCCGACGGCGTGGACGTCCGCATCGATCCCCCGACCGTGACGGTGGGAACCGACCGCCCGGCGGCGGTGACGGTCGACGTGGCCCCGCTCCGGAAGTTGTTCACCGGAGACGAGCGCGAGACGCCGTTCAAGATCCTGGCGACGCCGGCCGTGGGCGAGGCCATCGACGTCGGCGGGCGCTACCGCCAGCAGGTCGCGGTGGCGGCCAAGAAGCTCGTGACGTCCGGAGTGGTGGCGGGCGTGGCCGTGCTCGGCCTGATCCTGGCGGTCACCGTGTTCGCGGGCGGCTCGTCCAAGTCAAGCTCGTCCTCGGCGGCCACGGCGACCACGGCCGCCGACGCCGGCCCTCTCAACGCCTGCCCGTCCAAGGGGCACGAGGACACCTACGTCAGCGGCCAGCGTCCCGAGGACATCCCCAAGCTGCCCAACTCGTACTCGTTCCTGTTCACCAAGAGCGACGGGTGCTCGCCCGTGCGGTTCAACCCCTGCGAGCCGCTCCATTACGTGCAGAACGTGGCGCAGGCGCCACCAGGCGGCCCCGAGGACGTACGCACCGCCTTCAGGATGCTGAGCGAGGCCACGGGCATCACCTTCATCGACGACGGCACGACCGACGAACGGGTGCGCGGCCGCAGCCAGTTCCTCCCCGACCGCTACGGCCCGCGGTGGGCGCCGATCCTGGTGAGCTGGATCTCGTTCGGGAACCAAGGCAGCGACCCCGCCATCCAGGCGGTGGGGCGGGGCATCGGCTCGCGAGTGGGCGACGTGCTCGTCTCCGGCCAGCTCAGCCTGAACATCGACGCCATCACCAACAGCGACACCCGGGCCAAGGTGCAGCCCGGCTTCGGGCCGACCATCGGCTCCGGCGTCGGCGCCATCGGCCACGACGCCGTCCAGTGGGGCCGAGTCATCCTCCACGAGCTGGCCCATGTGATGGGCCTGGGCCACACCCGGGACAAGGGGGCGATCATGTACCCCGAGACGGCCGACCAGACCTCCCGCCCCGCCGAGTACCGCCCCCCCGACCGCGAGGGCCTCCGCTACCTCGGCCGCGAAGCCGGCTGCCTGACGACCCCGACCCCCGCCTAGAGGCAACGTTTCCGCGTCATTGCGGGTCATGGACCCCAGGTGCGCGGAGACCTCGGCGAGTCGTATTCCCGCGGCACCCGGGAGCCGATGCCGGTGAGGACCTCGTAGGCGATCGTCCCAATGCGGTCGGCCCACTCCTGGGCGCTGATGTGCTCGTCGCCCTGGCGGCCGATCAGCACGACCTCGTCGCCGGGCCGCACCGACGGGTCGGGGCCGCAGTCGACGGTGATCTGGTCCATCGTGACCGCGCCGGCGATGGGGCGGCGGAATCCCCCGATGAGCGCCTCGCCGCCGGTCACGCCGAGTCGCCACGGCACGCCGTCGGCGTAGCCGATCGGGACGGTCGCCACCGTGGACGGCTCGGGCAGGCGGTACCGCAGCCCGTAGGACACGCCGGCGCCCGCCTCGACTTCCTTGACGTACGACACCTCGGCCTTGAGCGACAGGGCGGGGCGGAGGTCGCGCGCCAGTCCCGCCATGGCCGGGCTGGGGGCGACGCCGTAAAGCGCGATCCCGCACCGCACCATGTCGTAGCGGCGGTGGGGGTGGCCGAGGGCGCCCGCCGAGTTGGAGGCGTGGCGCAGCGGCGCGCGGATGCCGGCCGCCTCGAGGTCGGCGAGCAGCGCCTCGAACCGCTCCGCCTGGAGGTCGGTGAAGGGGTCGTCGAGCTGATCAGCCACCGCGAAGTGGGTCCACACCCCCTCGAGACGGGGGATGGCGCGGGCGAGCTTGGCCGCCGTCGCATGGTCGGCGCCCACCCGGTGCATCCCTGTGTCGACCTTGAGGTGGACGGGCGCGTCCCCGGCGGCGGCGACGCCGGCCTCGGTGTACACCGTCGGCGTCAGCCCCGCGGCGACCGCTGCGCCCACGTCGGGCGGCTCCGAGAGCAGCAGGATCGGGGCGGTGATCCCCGCGTCACGCAGCCCGACCCCTTCCTCGACCATGGCTACCGCCAGCCAGGTCGCCCCGCCTTCGAGGGCGGCCCGGGCCACCGGCACGGCGCCGTGGCCGTAGCCGTCCGCCTTCACGACCGCGCACAGGGCCGCAGGGGCGGCCTTGCCGGCGAGGACCCGGGCGTTGTGGCGGATGGCGTCGAGGTCCACCTCGGCCCATGCCGGGCGGCCGTTCACCCGTTGAGCACAACCGGGAGAAGGTCGAGCAGGTCGCCCGCCGCCAGGCCCCGCTCGAAGCCCAGCCGCCCGGCGGCGCCGTGGACGTGGGCGCCGAGCCCGGCGGCCTGGAGCGGCGCGAGCCCCATGGCCAGGAACGCCCCGATCACCCCGGCCAGCACGTCGCCGGTCCCTGCCGTCGCCAGCCGGTGGTCGCCCGTGGTCGTGAACAGCGCCCTGCCACCCGGGTCGGCGACGATGGTCGTCAACCCTTTGAGCAGGGTCGTGGCGCCGGTGCGGCGGGCGAGGTCCCGGGTGGCGCCGAGCCGGTCTGCGCCGGGCTTGGCACCCGCCAGCCGGGTGAACTCGCCGTCGTGGGGCGTCAGAACGGTTCCCGCGTCGCGGCGGAGCGTCATGTCCTCAGCCAGGCCCAAGGCGTAGAGCCCGTCCGCATCGATGACCATCGGCTGATGTGCCGCGGCCGCCAACCGCCGCACCGCGTCCCGCACGCCGTCGGTCCGGCCCAGCCCTGGCCCCACGACCACCGCCTTGGCTCGCTCGGCGTCGGAACGCACGGCGGCCGACCAGTCCGCGGCCGGAATCGTGCGGCCGACCACTTCGAGGAACCGGGGGTCGGGCGCCACGCCCGGGATGGCCAGCCGCACGGTCCCCGCCCCCGCCCGCATGGCCGCCCGGGCACAGAGGTGGGCGGCCCCGGTCATGCCCGCCGACCCGGCCACGACGTAGACGGCGGTCTGCCACTTGTGGGCGTCGACAGGCCGGCGCGGCAGCCAGGCGGCCACGTCGGACGCCTCCACCAGGGCGGCCGTGGCCGAGTCGGTGGGGAGGCCGATGTCGACCACCATGACCTCGCCCGCCAGCTCCCGCCCGGCCCCGAGCAACAACCCGGGCTTGAGCGCGGCGAAGGTGACCGTCCTGGCGGCCCGCACCGCCCCCGGGCCGGCCTCGCCCGTCAACCCGTTGACGCCGGACGGGATGTCGACGGCCAGGACCGGCGCACCACCGGGGTTCGGCGCCTGGTACGAGCCTCGGAACCCCGTGCCGTAGGCGGCGTCGACCACCAGGTCTGCGGCCGGGAGCCGAGCGGGCGCCAGCGCCCGCGCCGCGGCGGCGTCGATGACCTCCACCCGCACGCCCCGGCGCCGCAGCCGCGCCGCGGCGGCGCGCCCGTCGGCCCCGTTGTTGCCCTTGCCCGCTACCACCACGACCCGCCGGCCGTACGTCCCGCCCAGCATGGCGAGCGCAGCCCGCGCCACCGCCGCCCCGGCTCGGTCGATGAGCGCCTCGACCGGCTCGAGCGCGGCGTCGTCGATCGCCTTCATCTCCGCCGGCGTGACGACCGGGACTGTCACTTACAGCGCGACCGCCACCGCGGAGGCGGTCGAATCGGTGTGGGTCAGCGACAGCCGCCACCCCTCCACCCCCAGCCGACTCGCCAGCGCCGCCGCCCCGCCCCGGAGCACGAGCGACGGCGCCCCCGACGGGGCCGCGACGACCTCGACGTCATGGAACGAGAACGCCCCCAGGCCGACGCCCATGGCCTTCATCACGGCTTCCTTCGCCGCGAAGCGGGCCGCCAGCCGGGCCGTAGGGTCTCGCTGGCGACGCCCGTAGGCCAGTTCATCAGGTGTGAAGAGCCGGTCGGCGGCGGACGGCCGCCGGTCCAGCAGCCGCCGGAACCGGTCGATCTCCACCGTGTCGATCCCGATGCCGTGCACCGCGGGCCAGGCTAGGCGGAACCGAGGGTGCGGACCGCGGCCGCGACCAGCCGCTCGCACGCCTCGTCGGCCGCCTCGGCGGTGGTCGCCTCCACCATGACCCGCACCAGCGGCTCGGTGCCGCTGGGACGCACCAGCACGCGCCCGTCCCCGCCCAGCGCGGCCTCGACCGCGCGCACCTCGGCCCACAGCCCGTCGGCCGCGTCCAGCCCCGCCGTCGGGACCCGCACGTTGCGCAGCACCTGCGGCAGCCGGGTCATGACCGACGCCAGCTCGGCCAGGGGCCGACCGGTGCGCTTCATCACGTCGAGTACCTGCACGCCGGTGAGGAGGCCGTCGCCGGTCGTGGCCAGGTCCCGGAAGATGATGTGGCCCGACTGCTCGCCCCCCAGCGGCCACCCGCCTTTCTCCAGCGCTTCCAGCACCCAGCGGTCCCCCACCGGCGTCTCGACCACGGCGATCCCGTGCCGCGCCATGGCGTGGCGGAAGCCCAGATTGGTCATCACGGTGACGACGACGGTGTCGAGGCGCCGATCGACGGCCAGCAAGGCCAGAAGGTGGTCGCCGTCGACCAGGGCGCCGCCGGCGTCGACCGCCAGCACCCGGTCGGCGTCGCCGTCAAACGCCAGTCCTACGTCCGCGCCCCCCTCCACCACGGCGCGCTGCAGCCCTTCAGGGTGGGTCGAGCCGCACCCCTCGTTGATGTTGCGGCCGTCGGGCTCGGCGTTGATGACCGCGACGTCGGCCCCCAGCGCCCGGAACACCGGCGGCGCCGCGGCCGAGGCCGCCCCGTGGGCGCAGTCGAGCACGAGCCGCAGCCCGTCCAACCGCCGCCCGGCCAAGCTCGCCGCCAAGGCCGCCTCGTAGGCGCCCGTGTCGACACGGCGCGTCACCCGGCCCACGGCGATCCCCGGCGCCCCCCCGTCCAGCTCGGCCTCGAGTTGCGCTTCCTGGCCGTCGGACAGCTTGCGCCCGCCCGGCCCGAAGAACTTGACCCCGTTGTCGTGGAACGGGTTGTGCGACGCCGACACGACCGCCGCCGGGCGGCCCTCGGCCGCCGCGTACCACGCCACCCCGGGCGTGGGGATCACCCCCAGGTCGTGGACCTCGGCGCCCTCCGCCGCCAGGCCCGCGGCCAGCGCCGCGGAAAGCATGGGCCCCGACCAGCGGGTGTCGCGCCCGACCAGGAACGGCCCCAGCCCCAGCACGCGCGCCGCGGCCCGGCCCAGGGCGAGGACGTACTCCGGGGTGAGCTCGACGTTAGCGAGGCCGCGAACGCCGTCGGTGCCGAAACGAAGGGTCAGCGCTTCGAGTACTGCGGAGCCTTGCGGGCCTTCTTCAGGCCGTACTTCTTGCGCTCCTTCTCACGGGCGTCGCGAGTCAGGAACCCGCCCTTCTTGAGCGCGGGCCGCAGGTCGGCGTCGATCTCGACGAGGCCGCGGGCGATGCCCAGGCGCATGGCCCCGGCCTGGCCCGACACCCCGCCGCCGTCGAGGGTGGCGTCCACGTCGTAGCCCTCGGCCGTCGACGTGATGCGCAGCGGCTCGCTCACGATCATGCGGTGCGTCTCGTTCGGGAAATAGTCGTTGAACGGCCGCTTGTTGATGGTGATCACGCCGGTGCCAGTGCGGATGCGCACGCGCGCCACTGCCTCCTTGCGGCGTCCGGTGCTCTGCACGAGCGGTTTGGGCACGACTCCTCCTCCTACGACTTCATTGACTAGGCGCGGGCCCGGGCGTCCGAAAGGTCCAGCGGCGCGGGCATCTGCGCGGCGTGGGGGTGGGTCGGACCCGAGTACACCTTCAGCTTCTTGAGCATCTTCCGCCCCAGCGGGCCCCTGGGGAGCATCCCCCGCACCGCCCGCCGGACCGCTTCCTCCGGCTTGTTGGCCATGATGGTGACATAGCTCTCACGCCGCAACCCGCCCGGATAGCCGGAGTGGCGGATCGCCTCTTTCTTGGTCGCCTTGCCGGCGGTGAGCACAACCTTGGCCGCATTGACGACGATGACGTGGTCGCCGGTGTCCATGTTGGGCGCGAACATCGGCTTGTGCTTGCCCCTCAGGATGCGCGCCACCTCGGTGGACAGGCGACCCAGCACCAGCCCGTCGGCGTCGACGACGTGCCAGGCGCGCTGGATGTCTGCAGATTTTGGAAAGTACGTACGCACGCGGGCTCCAGTGTCGCGGTCGGCGGCAAGCCAACCGGGGAAGTCTAGCGTTGCCGCCGGCCATGGTCACACGGGAGGATCTCGCGCGCGCCCGGGAGCGGGTGCGGGGCGTCGTTCGCCCCACCCATCTCGACCGCTCGGACACCTTCTCCCGGCTCCTCGGCCGCCCCGTCGCGCTCAAGCCCGAGCACCTGCAGCGTACCGGCTCGTTCAAGATCCGCGGCGCCACCAACTTCATCTCGACGCTCGCGCCGGGGACGGAGGTGGTCGCCGCCTCGGCCGGCAACCACGCCCAAGGGGTGGCGCTGGCCGCGGCCCGGGCCGGGCTCACCGCCACCATCTTCATGCCCACGTCGGCCGCCCTGCCCAAGGTCGAGGCCACCCGGAACTACGGCGGCTCGGTGCGGTTCGCGGGCGACACCGTCGACGACGCCATCGCCGAGGCCAAGGCGTACGCGGCCGGGCGCCACGCCACCTTCGTCCCGCCCTTCGACGACCCGCTCGTCATCGCCGGCCAGGGCACTATCGGCCTCGAACTGGCCGAGGAGGCGCCCGACGCCGAGGTCGTCGTCGTGCCGGTGGGAGGCGGCGGCCTCATCTCCGGCGTCGCCGCCGCCCTCAAGACGGCGCCCGGCCGCGGCGGGCGCCCCGCCCCTCGGGTCGTCGGGGTCGAAGCCGCCGGCGCCGCCTGCATGGCGGCCTCGCTCGCGGCCGGCAGCCCGGTGCGCCTCGCCGCCCTGGCGACCATGGCCGACGGCATCGCCATCAAAGGACCGTCCCTGCTGACCCTCGCCCACGTACGGGCGTACGTCGACGAGATCGTCACCGTGGACGACGACGAGATCGCCCGCGCCGTCGTGCTGCTGCTGGAGCGGGCCAAGGCGGTGGTCGAGCCTGCCGGCGCCGTCGGGTTGGCGGCCCTGCTGGCGGGCAAGATCGGGGGCGACGGGTTGGCGGTCGCCGTGCTCTCGGGCGGCAACGTCGACCCGTTCCTGCTGCTCCAGCTCATCGACCGCGGCTTGTCCGCCTCCGGGCGCTACCTCATCCTGCGGGTCCAGCTCGAGGACCGCCCCGGTGCGCTGGCGGCGCTGACCGCGGCCGTCGCCACCATGGGCCTCAACGTGCTGGCTGTCGAACACCACCGCTCGGGCCTGCTCCTGCCGATGGAGCAGGTGGAGGTCGTCCTCACCCTGGAGACCCGCGACCCCGGCCACCGGACCGAGGTGGTCGACGGGTTGCGGGCGCAGGGCTACCGGGTCGAGATGACCGATTAGCTCCCATGGCCCCTGACGGGGCCGCCCTCAGTACCGCACCTCCCACAGGCACAGCCCGTGGGGCGGCGCCACCCGCCCGCCCGCCGACCGGGTGCGGGCCCGCAGGATCGACGCCATCTCCCCCGGGGGCTGCTTGCCCAGGCCCATCGGCACCATCGTCCCGACCAGCGCCCGCACCATCTGCTGGCAGAACGAGCTCGACTCGATCTCGAACCGCAGCAGGTCGTCGCCCACGTCCGACCAGCTGGCGTCGATCACGCGGCGCACCATGCTGAAGCTGGGGACGCCTTTCGGGACCCGGCAGAACGAGCTGAAGTCGTGCTCGCCGATGAGGGGGTCGCACGCCACCAGGAGCGCGGGGAGGTCGAGGGGCTCAGGCACGTGCCATGTCGTCGCGGCGAGGAACGGATCGGGCGTGGGCCGGTTCAGCACCGTGTACCGGTAGGAACGCGACCGCGCCGAGTGGCGGGCGCTGAAGTCGGGGGCGGCGACGGCCACGTCGCGCACGGCGATCGAGGGCGCGAGCTGGGAGTTGACCGACCGCACGATGCGGTCGAGGTCGAGGTCCGCCCCAGGGGCGTCGAAGCTCACGACCTGGCCCCAGGCGTGGACCCCCGAGTCCGTCCGCCCTGAGATGCTCAGCTTCACGGGCGCGGTCCGCAACACCTTCTCCAACGCGCCGACGAGCGCACCGCCGACCGTGTCGAGCCCGTCCTGGGGCGCGAACCCGTGGAAGCGCCGCCCGTCGTAGGCCACCGTCATCCGCAGCCGCACGTAGCCGTCGGGCGGCGGGGCCGGCCCCGGCGGTGGGTCCGGCAAGGTTGGGCTCAGACGAGTTCGATGCGCGCCATGGGGGCGTTGTCCCCGTGGCGCGGGCCCAGCTTGAGGATGCGGGTGTAGCCGCCCGGACGGTCCTCGTAGCGGGGGGCGATCTCGTCGAAGAGCTTCGACGCCATGTCCTTGTCGCGGATGAAGGCGACGACCTGGCGGTGCTGGTGCACGCCGCCCTTCTTGGCCTTGGTGATGACCTTCTCGGCGATGGGCCGCAGCGCCTTGGCCTTGGCCTCGGTGGTCACCAGCCCCTCGGCTGCGATCAGCGACGCCACCAGGTTGCCGAACATGGCCTTCTGGTGAGCCGCGTCGCCCCCGAACCGGCGTGCCTTCTTGGGCGTCCCCCGCATGGCGGGCCTAGCCCTTCGAACGCAGGGACAGGCCCCGCTCGTCGAGCTTCTGGAGCACCTCGTCGAGCGACTTCTGCCCGAAGTTGGTGATGGTGAGCAGGTCGTCGTGCGTCTTCTGCACCAGTTCGCCGACGGTGTTGATCTGGGCCCGGCGCAGGCAGTTGCGGGGGCGCTCGGACAGGTCGAGGTCCTCGATGGGCAGGTCGAGGTCGGGCGAGCCGCTCCCCAACGTGCCGACTTCGCCCAGCTCCAGCGCCTTGGGGGCGTCGGACATCTCCGCCACCAGCGAGACCAGCGAGCGCAACGTGGCGCCGGCCGAGGCCAGGGCCTCGCGGGGCGAGATGGAGCCGTCCGTCTCGATGTCGAGCGTGAGGCGGTCGTAGTTGGTGGCCTGCTCGACGCGCGTGGGCTCGACGTTGAACGCCACCCGGCGCACGGGGGAGAAGATCGAGTCGACGGGGATCACGCCGATCACCGAGGACTTCTTGTTGCGCTCCGCCGAGACGTAGCCCCGGCCCCGCTCGACGGTGATGTCCATGGCCAGGCGGCCCCGAGCCGTCAGCGACGCGATGTGCAGGTCGGGGTTGAGGATCTCGACCTCGGCGTTGGCCTGGATGTCGCGGGCGGTGACCTCGCTCGGGCCGCGGGCGTCCAGCCGCAGGGTCAGCGGCTCGTTGGCCTCCACCCGCAGTACCAGGTCCTTGAGGTTGAGGATGATGTCGGTGACGTCTTCCTTCACGCCCGCGATGGTCGTGAACTCGTGGAGGACGTCGTCGAAGCGGATCTGGGTCACCGCCGCGCCGGGGATCGACGACAGAAGGGTGCGACGCAGGGAGTTGCCGATGGTGTGACCGAAGCCGGGCTCCAGCGGGCCGATGACGAACCGCTGCCGGTTCTCCTCCTGCTCGCCGAGGGGCTCGACCGTGGGGCGCTGGATGATGAGCAAGGTTGCGTCTCCTACGTTTCTACTTGGAGTAAAGCTCGACGATGAGGGACTCGCGCACGGGTACATCGATGTGCTCCCGTAGCGGGTGGTCGCGGACGGTGACCGAGAAGCGGTCCGCCCCGGGCTCCAACCAGGGCGGGATGGCCCGGTCGATGGTGTCGAGGTTGTGGCGCAGGACGATCATCTGGCGGGACTTCTCCCGTACCTCGACCACGTCGCCCTTGCGGAGCTGGTAGCTGGGGATCGTGACCCGCTTGCCATTGACGTTGATGTGCCCGTGGCGCACGAACTGGCGGGCCTGGGACCGGCTGGAGCCCCAACCGGCCCGGAAGGCGGCGTTGTCCAGCCGGAGCTCGAGCATGCGCAGGAGGTTCTCGCCCGTGATCCCGCCCTGGCGGGTGGCTTCCTCGTACATGTTGCGGAACTGCTTTTCGAGCACGCCGTAGATGCGGCGGGCCTTCTGCTTCTCGCGGAGCTGGAGCAGGTACTCGGACTCCCGCACCCGGCCGCGACCGTGGTCACCGGGGGGGTAAGGGCGGCGCTCGATCGGGCACTTCATCGAGTCGCACTTGGGGCCCTTGAGGAACAGCTTCATCTTCTCGCGCCGGCAGAGGCGGCAGACGGGACCGGTGTAGCGCGCCATGGCTCAGACTCTTCTTCTCTTCGGGGGCCGGCAGCCGTTGTGCGGGATCGGGGTGAGGTCTTTGATCCCGGCGACCTCGATGCCGGCCGTGGTCAGCGAGCGGATGGCGGTCTCCCGGCCCGAACCCGGGCCCTTGACCAGCACGTCCACCCGGCGCACGCCGTGCTCCATGGCTCGCTTGGCGCACGCCTCGGCCGCCAGCTGGGCCGCGAACGGCGTCGACTTGCGGGACCCCTTGAACCCGACGTTGCCGGCGGACGCCCAGGCGAGGACATTGCCCTCGGTGTCGGTGATCGAGATGATCGTGTTGTTGAAGGAGCTCTTGATGTGCGCCACCCCAAAGGTGACGTTCTTGCGCTCCTTCTTCCTGGGCCTCCGCCCGCCCGGCCTCGGCTTAGCCACGGACAATCTCCGCGAGGTTTGGACCGGAGACCCCGCCTGGCCGGGTAAATCGCGCGAACTTCGCCAAAATCATCAGTGCTTCCTGACTTTCTTCTTGCCGGCGACCGTCTTCTTGGGACCCTTGCGGGTGCGGGCGTTGGTGTGGGTGCGCTGACCCCGCACGGGCAGGCCGCGGCGGTGGCGGATGCCCTGGTAGCACTGGATCTCGATCTTGCGCTTGATGTCCTGGGCGATGTCCCGCCGCAGGTCGCCCTCGACCTTGACATTGGTGTCGATGTCGGCGCGCAGGCGGGCGACTTCCTCGTCGGTCAGGTCGCGCACCCGGGTGGAAGGGTCGATCTCGGTGCGGGCGCAGATCTGCCCGGAGGTGGTACGGCCGATGCCGAAGATGTAGGTGAGGGAGATCTCGAGCCGCTTTTCGCGGGGGATGTCGACGCCGGAGATACGAGCCATGTCGCGAGCTGCCTCCTAGCCCTGGCGCTGCTTGTGGCGCGGGTTGGCGCAGATGACCATCACGTTGCCGTGGCGACGGATCACCTTGCACTTCTCACAGATTCTCTTGACGCTTGGTCGTACCTTCACTCCGCGCTCTTTCTACTTGTATCGGTACGTGATGCGACCTCGGCTGAGGTCGTACGGCGTGAGCTCCACCTGCACCCGATCGCCGGGCAGGATGCGGATGTAGTGCATGCGCATCTTCCCGGAGATGTGGGCCAGCACCTTGTGCTTGTTCTCCAGTTCCACCCGGAACATGGCGTTGGGCAGCGATTCCACAACCGTCCCTTCCATGACGATCGTGTCTTCTTTGGGTTTGGGCAGGTGAACCTCCAACGAGCGGACTACGGTTTGCTCCGGCGAACACACGCGCCACAGGCGCGCCAGCAGACGCGGAGCCCTTCAGGATACCTCAGTCCAGGCGGGTCAAAATCTCCGGGCCGTTTTCGGTGACGGCGATGCTGTCCTCGAAGTGGGCGGAGAGGCTCCCGTCGAGGGTCACGACGGTCCAGCCGTCGTCGCGCAGCTCGGTCTTGGGGCCGCCCATGTTGACCATGGGCTCGACGGCCAGCACGTGGCCGACCATGAGCTTGATCCCGCGCCGGTTGGTCTTGTAGTTCGGCACCTGGGGCTCTTCGTGCAGGGCCGTGCCGATGCCGTGGCCGACGTACTCCCGCACCACCGAGAACCCGGCGGCCTCGGCCACCTTCTGGACGGCCTCGCCGATGTCGCTGACCCGTGCCCCGTCGCGCACGAACTCGATGCCGGCGTCGAGGCTGGCTCGGGTGACCTTCATCAGCTGGTGGGCGTCCTCGTCGACGTCGCCGATCGGGAATGTGCGGGCCGCGTCGGCGTGGTAGCCCTCGATGATCGCCCCGCAGTCCACCGACAGGATGTCGCCGTCCTTGAGGGGCTGGTTGCTGGGGATGCCGTGGACGATCACGCTGTTCGGCGACGTGCAGATGACGGCGGGGAACCCCTTGTAGTTGAGGAAGTTCGAGCGGGCGTGGTTGCGCTCGAGGACGTCGCGGGCGATCAGGTCCAGCTCCCGCGTGGTCACACCCGGCTTGGCCGCCCGCTCGCAGGCCTCCAGCATCTGGGCCACCACCCGGCCCGCCCGGCGCATCTTCGCCACTTCTTCCTTGCTCTTTCGCACTTAGCCCATCTCCTCGCGATCCCCATCCACGGTACCCCCAGACCTGCGGTTGAGCCGCGAGTCGATGCCGCGGAGCAGGCGGCCGGTGACCTGGTCGGGCTGGCCGGTGCCGTCGACCGACGCCAGCTTGTCCTGGCCCAGGTAGTAGGCGACCAGCGGCTCGGTCTGGCGGGTGTAGACGTCGAGGCGCCGGGCAATGGCGGCCTCGGTGTCGTCCTCGCGCTGCACGACGGCGCCGCCGCAGATGTCACACGTCCAGTTCTGGGCCGGGGGCCGGTCGGTGCTGTAGGGGGCGCCGCAGTTGAGGCAGACGCGCCGGCTCGCCAGGCGGCGGAGCACGACGTCGGTCGGCACCTCCAACTCGACCACCAGGTCGACCGCCTTGCGCCCGAGCGCCTCGTCGAGGGCCCTGGCCTGCTCGGCGTTGCGGGGGAAGCCGTCGAGCACGAAGCCCCGGCGGGCGTCGGAGTCTTTCAGCCGCTCCTCGACCATCTCGATGACCACGTCGTCGGGCACCAGCTCGCCCGCCTCCATGTATTTCTGCGCCTTCTGCCCGGCCTCGGTGTTGTGCTCCACGGCCGTGCGGAACATGTCCCCCGTCGAGATGCGCGGAATCCGGTAGTGGGCCGCGAGCCGCTGCGCCTGGGTGCCTTTTCCGGCACCCTGCTTGCCGAGGATGACCAACCGCGGGCCAGGCATGTACTACCCGGAGGGGGGCACGCCCCCTAGGTGAGGAAGCCCTCGTAGTTGCGCATCATGAGCTGGCTGTCGATCTGCTTCATCGTCTCGAGGGCGACCCCCACGGCGATGAGGATCGTTGTGCCACCGAACGGGAACCCCTGTACGCCGTAAACGGCCAGCGCGATCTGCGGGACGAGGGCGATAGCGGCCAGGAAGAGCGAGCCGGGCAGGGTGATGCGGTTCAGGATCGTGCCCAGGTACCGCTCGGTGGGCGGCCCGGGACGGATGCCGGGGATGAAGCCGCCCTGCTTGCGGATGATGTCGGCCTGCTGCTGGGGGTTGAACGTGATGGCGGTGTAGAAGTACGTGAAGAACACGATCAACAGGCCGTAGATCGAGATGTAGAAGAAGTTGTCGGGCTGCACCAGGTTGCGGTTGATGAAGTTGACGACGCCCTTCCACTGGATGACGTTCGACAGCAGCACCGGGAAGTACAGCACCGAGCTGGCGAAGATGATCGGGATGACGCCGGCCTGGTTGACCTTGAGCGGGATGTAGGTCGACTGGCCGCCGTACATGCGCCGCCCCACCACCCGCTTGGCGAACTGGACGGGGATGCGCCGCTGGCCCTGCTCCACGAACACGATGGCCAGGATCATCAGGATCCCGACGGCGATCACGACCCCGAAGATGACATTGCCGCCCTCGGCCCGCACGTTGCCGACCTGGGCCGGCAACCGGCTGACGACGTTGGAGAAGATCAGGATCGACATGCCGTTGCCGATCCCCCGCTGGGTGATCAGCTCGCCCATCCACATCACGACGGCCGTGCCGGCGGTGATCGTCATGACGATCAGGGCGACGTGAGGGACGTCGAACTTGGTCACCAGCTTGAGGTTGGTCGACCCGGCCCGCCCCAGTAAACCGTTGTTGAACTGGTAGGTGATGCCCGTCGCCTGCAGGATGGCGAGGCCGACGGTCATGTACCGGGTCCACTGGGTGATCTTGCGCTGGCCGACCGCGCCCTGCTTCTGCCACTGCTCGATACGGGGGATGACGACCGCCAGCAGCTGCATGATGATCGAGCTGGTGATGTAGGGCATGATCCCCAGGGCGAAGATCGCCATCTGGGTCAGGGCGCCGCCGGAGAACAGGTTGAGAAACCCGAGCACGCCGCCCCGCTCGGCCTGGCGCTGCAGGTCCTGCACCGCGTTGAAGTCGATGCCGGGGACCGTGACGTTGGACCCCATCCGGTACAGGGTGATGACGAACAGGGTGAATACGATCTTGTTCCGGAGGTCCGGAACCTTGAACATGTTCTTCAGGCTGCCGAACACCGTCTAATCCCCTCGCCTCAACGGTTCGTCAACGCGCTGCCCTTGGCCGGCGGGCGGCGGCTGCCGTAGGGCGACGGCAGCACTTCCACCGTACCGCCCACAGCCTTGATTGCCGCTTCAGCCGACTTCGAGAACGCGTGGGCCGAGACGTGCACGGCCCGCGTGAGCTCGCCCCGGCCCAGCACTTTGACGAGGCCGTGCTTGTGGACCATGCCCCGGGCGCGCAGCGTGTCCGGGTTGACCTCCGTGCCGTCGAACTTCTGCAGGCCGTCGAGGTTCACGACCGTGTACTCGATGCGGAACGGGTTGTTGAAGCCCTTCAGCTTGGGGAGGCGGCGCATGATCGGCATCTGCCCGCCCTCGAACCCGGGCCTGACCGTGTTGCGTGCGCCCTGGCCCTTGGTGCCCCGGCCGGCGGTCTTGCCGCCCTTGCCGCCCGTGCCGCGCCCGACGCGCCGCCGGGGGCGCGAGGAGCCCTCCGCGGGCTTGAGGTCGTGAACCTTCATCGTGGCTCCAGCGTTTCGACGGTGATCAGGTGCGGGACCTGGGCCAGCATGCCCCGGATCTCGGGCCGGTCGGGGAGGATGTTCGTCTTACCGATGCGGCCCAACCCGAGCGCCCGCAGCGTGCCGCGGTGCTTGGGAATGGACCCGATGGCCGAACGTACCTGCACGACTTTGAGCTGGTCGGCCAACTTACGCCACCTCCACCGGTACGTGCGGCCCGCGCTTGGTTTCGTTGTAGGCCCGCAGCAGGCCGGCCGGCGTCACCTCTTCAGGGGACTTGCCGCGCATCTTGGCGACCTGGTCGGGCCGCTTGAGGCTGCGTAGGCCCTGGATGGTGGCGTGGGCGACGTTGATGGAGTTGGACGACCCGAGCGACTTGGCCAGGATGTCGTGGATGCCGGCCGCCTCGAGGTTGGCGCGCGCCGCGCCGCCGGCGATGACGCCGGTGCCGGGCGCCGCCGGCTTCAGCAACACCCGGCCCGCGCCGCGGGCGCCGAGGATGGGGTGGGTGATGGTCGAGCCCGCCAGCGGGACGTCGAAGAGGTTCTTGCGCGCCTCCTCGATCCCCTTCTGGATGGCAGCCGGAACTTCTTTGGCCTTGCCGTAGCCGAGCCCGACCTTCCCGCCGCCATCGCCCACCACCACGAGCGCGGTGAACGAGAACCGCCGGCCGCCCTTGACCACCTTGGCCACCCGGTTGATGTCGATCACTCGCTCTTCGTACTGGCTTTCAGGCACACAAACTCCTTAGAACTCGAGGCCGGCTTCGCGGGCGCCATCGGCCACCGCCGCAACCCGCCCGTGGTAGAGGAACCCGCCCCGATCGAACACGACCCTGGCGACACCCGCGGCCTTGGCGCGCTCGCCCACCCGCTTGCCCACCTGGGTGGCGGCGGCCTTGTTGCCGGTGGCGGCGCCCTTCAGGTCGGCTTCGACCGTGCTGGCGGCAGCGAGTGTGCGCCCGGCGACGTCGTCGATCACCTGGGCGTGGATGTGCTTGTTGGACCGGAACACGGCCAGGCGCGGCCTCTCGGGCGTGCCCTTGACCGTCTTGCGCACCCGCTGGTGCCGGCGCGCCAGCGCCCTCTGCTTCTGCTTCGTCGAAACCGTCATGGGTTACTTCGCTGCCTTTCCGGCCTTGCGACGGACGACTTCGCCGGCGTAGCGGACGCCTTTGCCCTTGTAGGGCTCGGGCTTGCGCAGCTTGCGGATGTTCGCCGCGACCTGGCCGACCGCTTCCTTGTCATTGCCGCGCACGGTGATGCGGGTAGGGGCCGGCACCTCGAAGGTGATGCCTTCGGGCGCCTCGACCTTGACCGGGTGGGAGAAGCCGAGGGCCAGCTCCAACGTGGTCGGGCCTTGAGCCACGGCGCGGTAGCCCACCCCGACGATCTCGAGGTCCTTCTGGAACCCGGTCGTGACTCCCACGACCATGTTGTTGACCAAGCTGCGGGTGAGCCCGTGCAGCGCCCGGTGCTCCCGCTCGTCGTCGGGCCGCTGGACCAGCAGCACGCCGTCAGCCTGGTCGACGGTGATGTCCGGCGGGAGCACGCGTGCGAGCGTGCCGCGCGGGCCTTTCACCGTCACCGAACGGTCGGCGAGGGTGACCTCGACGCCGGCGGGGACGGGGATGGGCGATCGGCCGATTCGGGACATGGCTCTTACCTCACCACACGTAACAGAGGACTTCGCCCCCGACCCGGCGGTCGCGCGCCTCGCGGTCGGTGAGGAGCCCCTGGCTCGTGGACAGGACCGCCACGCCGAGTCCGCCGAGGACGCGGGGCAGTCGGTCGGCTTTGGTGTACACCCGCAGCCCCGGTTTGGAGACGCGGCGCAGCCCGGTGATGGTCGGCACCCGCTCCGGGGTGTACTTGAGCGTGATCTCGAGTTGCTGGCCGGGGCGGTTGGGGTCGTCCTGCACCTTGAAGTCGTTGATATAGCCCTCGCGCCGGAGGATGACGGCGAGGGACTCCTTCAACTTGGAGGACGGCATGCGGACGGCGTCCTGGGCGGCCACGCTCCCGTTGCGAATCCGCGTGAGCATGTCGGCGATCGGGTCGGTCATCGTCATCTCGGCATCCCTCCTCTCACCAGCTCGACTTCGTGACGCCGGGCACCTCGCCGGCGTGGGCCAGCTCGCGCAGGCACAGCCGGCACAGGCCGAACTGGCGGAACACGGCGCGCGGCCGCCCGCAGCGCCGGCACCGGGTGTAGGCGCGCACCTTGAACCGCGGCTTGCGGTTTGCCTTGATGACCAGGCACTTCTTTGCCATTAGTTCGAACCCTCCCGACGGAACGGGAACCCGAAGGCGTCGAGCAAGGCCCGCCCGCCCGCGTTGTCGCGTGCTGTCGTCACAATCGTGATGTCCATGCCCCTGACGGCGTCGACCTTGTCGTAATCGATCTCCGGAAAGATCAGCTGCTCGTTGATCCCGAACGTGTAGTTCCCTCGCCCGTCGAACGCGCTCGCCGGCAGGCCTCGGAAGTCCCGGATGCGGGGGATCGTCACACTGATCAGGCGGTCGAAGAACTCCCACATGCGGTCGCCCCGCAGCGTGACCATGGCGCCGATGGCGTTGCCCTCCCTCAACTTGAAGGCGGCGATCGACCGGCGCGCCTTGGTGACCTGCGGCTTCTGGCCGGTGATCAGGGTGAGGTCGGTGACCGCCCCGTCGAGCAGCGACGCCTGCTGGGTGGCCTTGCCGACCCCGCAGTTCAAGACGATCTTCTCCAGGCGCGGCACCATCATCATGTTGGGGAGGGCGAGCGAATCCTTCAGCCGCGGTTGCAGCTCCTCGCGGTATTTGATCTTCAGGCGCGGCGTGGGGCGGGGGACGGCGGGCGCGGAACTGGTCGCCGCCGCGGCGGTCGCCTTGGCCTGCCCCTTCCCTTGCTGGCGAGGGTCGCCGCCCTTCCCGCCCTTCTGCGGCTGCGGCTTGCCCTTGCCCTTGACACCCGGCGCGGCCATCAGATGTCGGCCTCGCACTTCTTGCAGACGCGGACCTTGGTGTTGCCCTCGAAGCGGTACCCGACGCGCGTCGGCTTGTCGCACGCGCGACAGATGAGGGCGACATTGGACGCCGGCATCGGCATGTCCTTGTCGATGATCCCGGCCTGCATCGTCGCCCGTAGGGCGCGCTGGTGCTTCTTGGCGATGTTGACGTTCTCCACGATCACCTTCCCCGTCTTGGGGAAGACGCGCATGATGTCGCCCTCGTCGCCACGGTCCTTGCCCGTGAGCACACGGACACGGTCACCCTTCTTGAGCCTCATCACAACACCTCTGGTGCAAGCGAGATGATTCGCATGAACTTCTTGTCCCGCAGCTCGCGCCCGACGGGGCCGAAGATCCGGGTGCCACGCGGCTGGAGTGCGTCGTTGATCAGCACGGCCGCGTTCTCGTCGAAGCGAATGTAAGAACCATCCGGGCGCCGGTTTTCTTTCTTCGTCCGCACGACGACGCACTTCACCACGTCGCCCTTCTTGACGGCGGCGCCGGGGATCGCCTGCTTGACGGTGGCGACGATGATGTCGCCGATCGACGCGTAGCGCCGCTTCGACCCCCCCAGCACCTTGATGCAGAGGATCTCCTTGGCGCCCGAGTTGTCGGCCACCCGCAGCCGGCTCTCCTGTTGGATCACGATGCAGCCCCCTTCGCGAAGCTCATCGTGCGCGCTCGAGGACTTCGACCAAGCGCCAATGCTTCAGCTTCGACAGCGGCCGGGTCTCCATGATCCGGACCCGGTCGCCGGTGCGGGCGTCGTTGGCCTCGTCGTGGGCGTGCAGGCGCTTGGTGCGCTGCACCGTCTTGTCGTAGCGGGGGTGGCGGACGCGCTCGACCACGGCCACGACGGCGGTCTTGTCCCCGGCGGTCGAGACGACCACGCCCTCGCGCACCTTGCGGCGGTTGGTGGGCCGGGCGGCGGCGGGTTCAGCGTCAGCCACGACGTCCTCCTTCGGCGGCCTCGGCCGCGGCGATTTCCCGCTCCCGGAGCAGGGTGTTGATGCGGGCGACGTCCTTGCGGACCTGGCCCAGGCGGGCGTAGTTGTCCTGCTGGCCGGTGACGTGCTGGAACCGGAGGTTGAACAGCTCCTGCTTGGCCTCGGTCAACTTCGTGAACAGCTCGTCGTCGTCCATTTCGCGCAGTTCGGATGTCTTCGCCATCACACCTCCTCCGAACGGGCCACGAAACGGGCCTTGATCGGCAGCTTCTGGATCGCCCGCTCCATGGCCTCCTTGGCCAGCTCCGCGCTGACACCCGCCAGCTCGAACATGATCCGGCCCGGCTTCACGACCGCGACCCAGAGCTCGGGGTTGCCCTTCCCCGAGCCCATGCGTGTCTCCGCCGGCTTATGGGTGACGGGCTTCTGCGGAAAGATGTTGACCCAGACCTTGCCGCCGCGCTTGATGTGGCGAGTCATGGCGATACGGGCGGCCTCGATCTGGCGGGCTGTGATCCAGCCCGGCTCGAGGGCCTGGATCCCGAAATCCCCGAACGAGATCGCCGCCGCGCCCTTCGTCATCCCCTGCATCCGCCCGCGCTGCTGCTTGCGATGCTTGACCCGGCGAGGCATCAACATGGCGTGGTCACTCGTCCCCCGGACGGAAGTGCGGAGTGTCGTGGTGCTGGCGGGTGCGGCGCTCGATCTCCTCTTCCTCGGCGAGGAGGCGCTCGAGCTCGGGGTCGGCCTCCTTCACCACGGGACCCGCGTCGACCGGGGTCTCGCCGTCGGCCGGCGGCGGGGCGGCGGCCTCCTCGCCTTCGGGGCGGCGCCGTCCACCGCCGGCGGAGATGATCCGCCGCGGCCGGGCCGAGCCCGACGTCTCACCCACGGCCATGCCGGCCTCGCGGGCGATCTTGTCCTCAGCCGACGTGCGGTACGGGAGGATGTCGCCCTTGTAGATCCACACCTTCACGCCGATGCGGCCGAAGGTGGTGCGAGCCTCGCGGAGGCCGTAGTCGATGTCGGAGCGAAGCGTATGCAGCGGCACCCGGCCCTCGCGGTACCACTCACTGCGGGCCATTTCCGACCCACCCAGGCGACCGGAGCACTGCACCCGGATGCCCTGGGCCCCGGCCTTCTGGGCCGTCTGGACCGCCCGCTTCATCGCCCGGCGGAAGCTGACCCGCCCCGCGAGCTGGTCGGCGACGCCTTGGGCGATCAGGGCGGCGTCGAGCTCGGGCTGGCGGATCTCCTGGATGTTCAGCTGGATCTTGACGTTGCCGGTGAGCTTGGCCAGGTCGGCCCGGAGGCGGTCGGCCTCGGCGCCGCGCCGGCCGATGACGATGCCGGGCCGGGCGGTGTGGACGTCGACACGAAGGCGGTCACGCGTGCGCTCGACCTCGATGCGGCTGATGGCGGCGTGCGGGAGCTGCTTCATCAGGTAGTCGCGGATCTTCCAGTCCTCGACCAGGTACTCGGTGTAGTCCCGGTCGCTGAACCAGCGCGACTTCCAGTCGGTGGTGACACCCAGGCGGAACCCGTACGGATTGACCTTCTGACCCATGCGCTACTCAGTTTCCTCTGCGTCGGCTGCGGCTTCGGCGGTCTCGTCGGTGACGGGCGTCGCCGCTTCGGCGTCGGGCGCCCCCAGCTCGGGCTCGATGACGTCGACGACGTCGGGCACGGCCGGCTCGTCCGGCTCCGGCGCCGGCGTGGCGATGGCGGTGGCGGTGGGCGCGGCCGGCTTCTCCCCGCTGCGACTCGCCCGCACCCGGCGCTCGCGCTC
>JAHFUQ010000321.1 GCA_023265045.1 Acidimicrobiia bacterium | reverse complement strand
CAGCACGGAGGCGCCAGGGCGCCGACGCGTTCCCGTCACTGGCAGGCTCGGCGCGCGGTGCCCGCGGCAGTGGCGGAACGAGCGACATCGTCACGGCCTCCGCCGCCCGCCGGGGTGGCGCCCCGTCGTTGGTGCGCCGCAACAGCGGACGGCGAAGGGCGGCCGGCGCCCGATCCCGGCGCGCCGCGGGGCGCCAGCTGGGGCCGCGGTCGAAGGGGCGGTCCTTGGCGTGTGCATGGAGCGGTCCAGCCTCACGCCTGGGCGGCCTGGATCAGCTGGTAGACGAGGAGCAGCTGGACGAGCGCCAGCGTCGGGCTGCGCGAGCCGCTGCGCAGCGTGCCCAGGGACTCCGGTACCGCCTCCGTCCCGCCCAGCTGGGCCCACACGCCCGCGGCGACCTCCCTTGCCAGCGCCGAAGGCGCCGACGCGTACACATGCAGGATGTCGGCCGGCTTGCCGTACTCGTCCCGGCCCAGCGTGAGCTCGATCGCCTCCTTGTGCTCGTCGGTGAGGATCCCCACCAGGTTCGGCTGGGCGATGGTGGGCCGGAGCAGGATCGTGGCGCTCAGGGGGTGGTCGAGGCTCTCGCCCCGCTCGGGCACGGGAGCGAACCGCACGACGATGTCGGCGTGCGCCCGCTGCGTGCGCACGAAGGCCTCCGCGTCGGGCTCCCGGCGGTCCAGCTCGTCGTGGTCCTCCTCCTCGCGGTAGCCCCGCTCGGAGGTGTCGCGTTCCAGCTTCCATCGGCGTCGGAGCGACTCCGGAGTGTCGAGGTAGACCGCCGCGGCGTAGCAGGCGCGGGCCCGGGGAGAGCAGAGGGCGAGGAGGCCTTCGACGACGAGGAACTCGCGGGGCTCGGCCACCACCGGCCGCCCCAGGGTCCCCGTGTGGTGGTCGTAGGTCGGCTTGAGCACCGGGTGGCCCGCCGCCAGCAGTTCGACGTGCTGGTCCGCGATCTCGATGTAGTTGGCGTCGGGGTGCAGCGCCGTCTCGGGGAGGTCCCGCTGCTCGGCCCGGTCATGGCGGTGGTAGTCGTCCATAGACACAACCGCGGCCCGGTCGGCCCCGAGTGCCGCCACCAGGCCGGCGGCGATGGTGGCCTTGCCCGAGCCGCTGTCGCCGGCGAGGCCGAGCATCGCCGGGCGCGCCGGCCACCGCTGGCGACTCAACGACGATCGCTGGATGCGAGACCCGAGGGGCTGGCTGGCCATGACACCTCCGGCGACGATCACAGGAGCTTGTGATTGTGCGCACAATCACAATAGGGATCTCGCGCCAGAGTGTCAACAGACATCGGAAACGAGGCGGCGTCGGCGCCAAACGGCCTGTGCCTAAGTCAGCCGTGGCCCACGATCGGCCGCGGCGAAGCCGTGATGCCTCCCTCGGCCATCCGGCCGCACGAGCGGCTCCGAATCCAATGACGCCTGACAATTCAGTGTGGCCCGTGTGCCGGGGGCCGGCGCGAAGCGATCGTGGCCACGTGTTGGCCGACCCGAAGGATTCAGAGGCGCGCCCATGTCGCAGTGGCACGAAACGGCCGACGAGATTCTCGTCGCGCAGATCGAAGGCCGCGCCGCGCCCGCTCTCGCTGTCGCGATAGCAGCCATGGTTCTTGAGGTGGAGCGATCCCCGATCGTAGACAGCAGCCGGAGCTTTTGGCCGCCGCCACTTCCCGGGCGCCGAAATGGGGCGGACCGGCGCGCCTGATGCCGCGATGCGCTCTCGTCGCCCGCCTGCGCGCCAGGTCGTTCTGGTCAGGTGCGATCGGTAGGACGGTTCACGGTCGCCGCTCGGCTGGCACCCCTTGAGGCTGCGAGGCAGTCGCGCCGACGACGAGTGTCGCCGTTTCCTGCATGGCCACTGAGGCGTCCAGCGACGCCGCAGTCGACATCGAGGTCGGTCAGCCCAGCTTGAGGATGGCGCCGTCGTTGAAATAGGGGTCGCCGCCCCGGGCACCGGGAGCGACGCCGCCCCAGATGACCGCCTTGTCGCCGGCCCACACCATGCCCGGGCCTTGGCGCACATCCAACGGGCTGG
>JAHFUQ010000032.1 GCA_023265045.1 Acidimicrobiia bacterium | reverse complement strand
GGGGAGGCGGGGAGGCGGGGAGGCGGGGAGGCGGGGAGGCGGCGGGTAGCGTCGCCGGCGATGCTCGCCGCCGCGACCGGGGCCGCTCTGGGCCTTCCCGCCGTCACCGGGCTGCTGATCGCCATGGAGTCGGGCGTCCCCATCCCGATCCCCACCGACCTCGTCCTGCTCGTGCTCGGGGAGCGCACCCAGGCGGGCCGGTTCCCGTTGCTGCTGGTGGCCTTGGCCCTGGAGCTGGTGGCCGCGGTGGGCACGTCGGCCTTGTTCTACCTGGTGCGGGGGCCGGGCCGGCCCCTCCTTGCCCGGGTCGGCCCCCGCCTTGGCCTCACCGCCGAGCGCCTGGCGAAGGCGTCGGCCTTCCTCGACCGCAAGGGCCGCCCCGCCCTCCTCGTTGGCCGGGCCACGCCCGGCCTGCGCACGGTCACCGTGGCCGCCGCCGCCACTTCAACGGTCGCCCCGGCCCGCGCCCTGCCGCCGCTCATCGCCGGCGCCAGCGTGTTCGTGCAGCTCCACCTGTTGCTCGGCTACCTGTTCGGCCCTGTCGCCCGCGCCGCCGTCGAAAAGGCCACCAGCCCGGCCGTCGTCGTGCTCGTGGCCCTCGCCCTCGCCGGGGTGGTCTTCTGGTTGCGCCGCCGCGGCACGCGGGCCGGCGCTCAAGCCGCCGCCGAGGCGTGCTGCCCGGCCTGCCTGGCCCTCGGCGTGCTGGCGCCCAAGGCGTTCGGCTTGGCGCCGCTGGAGGCGTAGCCGCGATACTCGCCCGTTCATGGCCACTCCCACCCAACCGACTCTCGACCGCGAGACCAACGCCTTCCGCCTCGTCGCCTCCATCGAGGCGGTGACGTACCTCGTGCTTCTCGGCGCCGTCGTCCTCAAGCGCGTCCTTGACGGGCCCGACCTCGTCCGCGCCCTCGGCCCCGTCCACGGGATCGCCTTCCTCGTGTACTTCGTCCTGGTCCTGCGGATCCGCGAGGGCCAGCGGTGGGGACTGGGCGCGACGCTCTGGGTCCTGTTCGTCTCCGCCCTGCCCTTGGGCGGCTTCTGGGCCGCCAAGCACCTCAAGGAGAGCTAGGCCGCCGCGCCCACCTCGGCGGTGCAGAACGCGCACCGGCGGGCGGCGAGAGGGATGGAGCTGAGGCACTCGGGGCAATCGCGCGTGGTGGCGGCAACCGGAGGCTCAGTCTTGCGGCGGTCCATCAGCGTGTTGACCGGAACGACCACGAAGTAATACACGGCCGCCGCCACCAGGAGGAACGCGATCAGCGCGTTGAAGAACACGCCGTAGTCGAACCTCGATCCGCTGATGGTGAAGTGCAGGCTGGAAAAGTCGGCCGAGCCGGGGATGGCGATAAGCGGCGTGAGCAGGTTCTTCGTGAAGGACGCCACCACGTCCCCGAACGCGGCCCCGATCACGACGCCCACGGCCAGGTCCACCACGTGCCCCCGCAGGATGAACTCTTTGAAACCTTTGAGCATCGTGCCTCCTAAGCCCGCGTGACATCGACGTTAATGACCCCCCATCGCCCGCGCCGGTGCGCTACGGTGTCTCTTGTGAAAACTTTCACAAGCGTGACGCCAACTCCAGCCACTGAATCCACCGAGCCCCCCAAGCTCGCAGCCGCGGCACTGCGGGCTGAACAGCAGCACACGCTCGACGCTCCCCGGCGCCCGTACGGGGTGGCCGCGCGCGGCCTGTTCGCCGTGCTCGACCTGATCTACGGCCGGCCCCGGAGCCTGTCCAAGTTCAAGGTCCTGGAGGTCGTCGCCCGGGTGCCGTACCAGGCCTGGGAGAACGTCGCCTACGTCGCCGTGACGCACCGCTACTCCCGGCCCGCCTTCGCCCGGCGCATCTTCGACCGGGTGCACGAGAGCCGCGGCCAGCAGGACAACGAGCAGTGGCACCTGCTCATCATGGAGGAGCTCGTCGAGCGCGCCGGCAAGCGGGAGGGCTTCGTCAAGTTCCGCGTCCTCCCCCAGGCGCTGGCCATGGCCTACTACTGGCTGTCCTGGTTGCTCTATGTGATCCGGCCCCGGTGGAGCTACGCCCTCAACGCCGACTTCGAGGACCACGCCGAGCACGAGTACGCCCGCTTCGTGGCCGAGCACCCGGAACTGGAGGACGAGCCCTACGACGGCCTGTTCGCCGACGACTACGGGCACTTCGCCTCGGTCGCCGACCTCCTGCGCCAGATCGGCCACGACGAGCGCACGCACAAACTGGAGAGCCTCGCCCGCATGGACGAACCCCGCTTCAGTTGACGGATCGCCGTGGAGGTGCGTTAATCTCCACAAATGCGATCGGTTTGCTCAGGTTTCCGCCGGCGGGCGGCGCAGTGGGCGGCAGCCGGGATACTCCCCCTTCTCCTGGCTGCCGCCGCCTGCGGAAGTGACACGAAGTCCTCCTCGGCCCCCACGGGCGGGGCCGAGGCCCCCACGGGCGGGGCCGAGGCCCCCACCACCGTCCGCCTCGGCTACTTCGCCAACGTCACCCACGCCACCGCCGTGTACGGCGTGGAGAGCGGGGTCTTCCATCGGGCCCTCGGCCCCGACAAGCTGGTCGTCACCACGTTCAACGCCGGCCCGGCGGCGGTGGAGGCCCTGTTCTCGAACGCGCTGGACGCCGCCTACGTCGGCCCCAACCCGGCCATCAACGCCTACGCCAAGTCCGGCGGCGAGGCCATCCGCATCATCTCCGGCGCCACGTCGGGGGGCGCGTCGCTGGTCGTCAAGCCGTCGATCAACGGCCCCGCCGACCTCCAGGGCAAGAAGCTCGCCACGCCCCAGCTGGGCAACACCCAGGACGTCGCCCTCCGCTCCTGGCTGAAGCAGAACGGCCTCAAGACCGACGTCCAGGGCGGCGGCGACGTGTCGATCGTCCCCCAGGACAACGCCCAGACCCTCGAGACGTTCCGCGGCGGGCAGGTCGACGGCGCCTGGGTCCCCGAGCCGTGGGCCACCCGCCTCGTGCAGGAAGGCGGCGGCAAGATCCTGGTCGACGAACGGACCCTGTGGCCTGGCGGCCAGTTCGTCACCACCCACCTCGTCGTCCGTACCCCGTTCCTCAAGCAGCACCCCGACGCCGTCCGCCGCCTGCTCCAGGGCCACGTCCAGGCCAACGACTACGTGAACAAGAACACCGACGACGCCCAGAAGGTCGTCAACCAGGGCATCGCCAAGATCACCGGCAAGCCCCTCGCCGACGCCGTGATCAAGGGCTCGTGGCCGAACATGACGTTCACCAACGACCCCGTCGCCTCGTCGCTGAAGACGTCGGCGACGCACGCCACCGAGGTCGGCCTGCTCGACAAGGTGAACCTCGACCGGATCTACGACCTCGCCCTGCTCAACCAGGTCCTCACCGAAGCCCACCAGCCGGAGGTCAAGGGATGACGGTGCTAACGACCGCTACGGCGACTGGCACGTCGACCGAAGACGCCATCTCCCTCAGGGGCGTCTCCAAAGCCTTCGGGCACGGCGCCGACGCGGTCGTGGCGCTCGACGGCATCGACCTCGACGTCCGGCGCGGCGAGTTCCTCTGCGTGGCCGGCGCCTCGGGCTGCGGCAAGTCGACCATGCTCAACCTCATGGCCGGGCTCGACCGCCCGACCGTCGGCCAGACCACGGTGAACGGGCGAGCCGCGCTCATGTTCCAGGAGGCGGCCCTGTTCCCCTGGCTGACCGCCCGGGACAACGTCGCCCTCCCGCTTCGCCTGGCCGGCATGGGCAAGGCCGAACGGCGGGCCAAGGCCGACGAGCTGCTCGGCTCCGTCCACCTCGCCGGGCAGGGCCAGCGCCGGCCTCACGAGCTGTCGGGCGGGATGCGCCAGCGCGTCGCCCTCGCCCGCGCCCTCGCCCAGGACGTCGAGATCCTCCTCATGGACGAGCCCTTCGGCGCCCTCGACGCCATGACTCGTGACCTCCTCCACGACGAGCTGGAACGGCTGTGGCTTTCTCGCCAGGGGCTGAGCGTGGTGTTCGTCACCCACAATGTGCGCGAGGCCGCCCGTCTCGCCGACCGCATCGTCCTGCTCACGAGCCGGCCGGGCAAGGTGGCGGCCGAGTTTGCGGTCGACATCTCCCGCCCCCGCCGCATCGAGTCCCCCGAGGTGTCGAGCCTGGCCGCCGAGGTCACCGCCCGCCTCCGTCGAGAGGTGAGCCGCCACGGCCACCGCTGAGAAGGAGCTGGCGACCCAGCTCGCCGGGCTCGACGCCCTGGAAGGCGCGCTCGGCCGCCCGCCCCGCCGCGCCCGGCGCCTCTGGTCGGCGACGTGGCCCAAGCTGGCGGCCATCGCCCTCGCCCTCGGCGCGTGGCAGGCGGTGGTGTGGTCGCACTGGAAGCCGGAGTACGTGCTGCCCGGGCCGGCCAAAGTCGTGGGCGAGCTGGGCGACCTCGTCACCACGGGCGAGTTCTGGAGGGCCGTGGCGAACACGATGCGGCGGGCGGTCACCGGGTTTGCCATCGCCGTGGTCCTCGGCTCGCTCCTCGGCCTGGCCGTCGCCCGGGTCAAGTCCCTCCGCACCGCCGTGGGGTCGCTGATCACGGGCCTCCAGACCATGCCCTCGATCGCCTGGTTCCCCTTCGCCATCCTGCTGTTCAAGCTCAGCGAGCAGGCGATCCTGTTCGTCGTGGTCCTGGGCGCGGCGCCGTCCATCGCCAACGGCCTGATCGCGGGCGTCGACGACGTCCCGCCGTTGCTGCTGCGGGCGGGCCGCACCGTCGGCGCGAAGGGCCTCAGCCTGTACCGCCACGTGGTGCTCCCCGCCTCGCTGCCCACCTACGTGAGCGGCCTCAAGCAGGGCTGGGCCTTCGCCTGGCGCAGCCTCATGGCGGGCGAGTTGCTGGTGATCATCGCCACCAAACCGGCGCTCGGCTCCAAGCTCCAGTTCGCCCGCGAGCTCTCCGACGCCCCGCTGCTGCTGGCGCTGATGCTCGTGATCCTCGTCATCGGCATCCTCGTCGACTCGGTCTTCGGGCGCGTCGACCGCGCCATCCGCCACCGCCGGGGACTGGTCGACCCCGCGGCTTAGGTCGACAATGGGTTGATGTCCGGCGACCTCGACGCGGTCCTGGCGGCCCTCGACGAACGGGCTCGTTCCGATTCGCGCCTGGAGCGCTACCGGGTCGTCGCCCGAGGGCCGCGCGCCCTCGATGGGGTCCCCTCGGGCTGGTTCGTCTCGGACGCCATCGCCCAGATCGCGTGCGACGGTGGATGGTGGCCGGGCGAATGGTCCTTCCCCACCGTTGACGACATCGTGGTGCTGGTCCTCCTCCTCGGGGCCCCGTCCGAACACCCCCCACAGGTGCAGTGGTTGGGCGTCGGGTCCGTCTGGGAGCGCGACGGCTTCTGGACCCCGGCACTCCGCCACCCGTCCAAATCGGCCCCATTGTTCGGGTTCTCAGGCCAGGCGCTGTGGTCGTCGATGGTGTTCCCGACGGAGGCGGCCATGCTGGAGGCCTTCCTCGTGACCTACGACGAGCTGGGTTTCGACGAGGACGGCGACGTCAACCCAATGTTCGTCGAGTGGGTCACCCGCCCGCCCGGCCCGCATGAGGCCGATGGCGCGCAACGAGTGCACCAGCGGCTGGCGGCGCGTTCGCCAGAGTGGACGACGGATCACCCGTGCTGGGTCCCGACGGCCATGCCGCGCATGGACGAGGGGCCTTGGGCGCCGCAGGTGATCCAAGCCATGCTGGGCCTGGAGGCGATCCCGCCGCCAGCGCCATAACGAAACGGTGGCGTATCGCTGCGAGACGTGATAGTTCTGTAGTGAAACGCTCTCGTATCGGAAGGGGACTTCCACTGTGACCAATCCGACACCCACTCGCGCGGCGCCAGCCCAGCTCCTCCACGAGGACCCCGTCATCCACCAGCGCCGCTGGTTCCTCCTGGGGATCATGTGCCTGTCGCTGGTGATGGTGGTGATGTCCGTCGCCGGGCTGAACGTCGCCCTGCCCAAGATGCAGCAGTCGCTCGACGCCTCGGCCAGTGACCTGCAGTGGATCATCGACTCGTACGCGCTGGTGTTCGCCGCTCTCCTGCTTTTCGCCGGCGCCCTGGGCGACCGGTTCGGCCGCAAGCGGGCCCTGCTGCTCGGGCTGGTGATCTTCGGCCTGGGCTCGCTGGTGAGCGGCGTGGCCGGCGGTGCGACGCAGATCATCGTTGGCCGCGTCATCACCGGCCTCGGCGCGGCGTTCGTTATGCCCGCCACCCTGTCGCTGATCAGCACGATCTTCCCGCCCCACGAGCGGGCCAAGGCCATCGCCGTGTGGGCCGGCTTCGCCGGTGGCGGCGCCGCCCTCGGCCCGATCGTTTCGGGCGCCCTGCTCAACCACTTCTGGTGGGGCTCGGCCCTGCTCATCAACCTGCCCGTCATCACCCTCACGCTGGTCATGGTGGCGGTGTTCTCGCCGACGTCGAAGGATCCCCACGCCACGCCCCTCGACCCGCTCGGCGCGGTGCTCTCGCTCGTCGGCCTCGCCTCCCTCGTCTACGGGATCATCGAGGGCCCCGAGAAGGGTTGGACGAGCCCGACGGTGCTCGTCGCATTCGCCCTGGCCGCCGTCGGCCTGGCTGCGTTCTTCGTGTGGGAGCGGCGCAGCACGCACCCGATGCTCCCCCTCGACTTGTTCCGCGACCGGCGCATGAGCGTCGGCAGCGCCGTCATCACGGCGGCGTTCTTCGTGATGTTCGGGCTGTTCTTCCTCTTCACCCTGTACCTCCAGTTCGTGCGTGCCTACTCACCCTTGAGCGCGGGCCTCGCCACCCTCCCCCTGGCGCTGACCCTGGTCGCGGTGGCCCCCCGCAGCGCGGCCGTCGCCGAGAAGGTGGGCACGGGGCCGGTGATGGCGACCGGGTTCCTCCTGACCGCGGCGGGCTTCGGCGTGTACTCCTTCATCGGCCCGCAGACCCCGTACCTCGTGCTCGCCGTCGCCCTGGTGCTGCTCGGCGCCGGGATCAGCCTCACGGCCGCGCCCGCCACGGCGAGCATCATGAGCGCGGTGCCCCACCACAAGGCGGGCGTCGGCTCGGCGGTGAACGACACCACCCGCGAGGTGGGCGGCGCGCTCGGCATCGCCATCCTGGGGAGCATCTCCAGCGCCCTCTACCGCTCGGCGGTCGACCTGAAGGGCATCGAGCTGCCGCCCGGCGCCGCCAAGGCCGCCAAGGAGTCGATCGGCGGCGCGACGGCGATCGCCGCCCAGGTCCCCGCCGTCGGCGCGCAGCTGGCCGCCAAGGCGGGCAGCGCCTTCACCGACGCCCTGAACCTCACCAGCATGGTCGCCGTGGGCGTCTGCCTGGTGGCGGCGGGCGTCGTCGCCGTCGTCTTCAGCCACCGCTCCGAGCAGGACGCGGCCGCCGCCATCGCCGCCGCCAACGCGGCCGAGCCTGCACCCTTGGTGGCTGTAGCCGAATGACCGACCTCACCGTCTCGGCCCCTTCCGACGTCGACCCGCGCGTCGAGCGCTCCCGCCGGGTCATCCTCTCGGCCGCCCTCGACGTCCTCGCCGAGCAGGGCTACGGCGGGCTGACCATCGAAGCGGTGGCGGCCCGCGCCGGCGTGGGCAAGAGCACGGTGTACCGCCACTGGTCGGGCAAGCTCGGCCTGGTCGAGGACGCCATCCGCTCGCTCAAGTCCGCGGTCGCGTCCCCCACCACGGGATCGGTCCGCGAGCGCCTCACCGAGCTGCTCCAGCAGATCGCCCGGGCCATGGACGACTCGGCGTGGTCGAACTGCCTGCCGGCGATCATCGAGGCGGCTGGGCGCGACCCCGAGGTCATGAGCATCCACCGCCGCCTGGCGTCGGAGCGCCGCCAGTACCTCGTCGACCTCCTGGCCGAAGGCGCGGCCACTGGGGAGGTGCCGGCCGGCATCGACCTCGGCCTGCTGGCCGAATGCCTGGTCGGGCCGATCATCTTGCGCCGGCTCATGCTGTACGAACGGTTCGACGACGCCTCGGTGCGCCAGCTGCTCGACCAGCTCCTGGGACCCGGCGCGCCGCCGCCCCGCTGACCAGCGGGCGCTAACTCGGCGGCGCCGGGCGGGCGGGTCGTCCATCATCGTGACGCCATGATGCTGACGATCTCGACGACGTCTCGTCCCGCCACCGACCTCGGCTACCTGCTGCACAAGAACCCGGCGGCCGCGTTCAGCGCCGACCTGTCCTTCGGCCGGCTGCACGTGGTGTACCCCGAAGCGGCGACCGACCGGTGCACCGCGGCCCTGGTCGTGGAGGTTGACCCGGTCGGACTCGTCCGTGACCGCAGGGGGCCGAAGGGAAACGAGTTCTCGCTGGCGCAGTACGTCAACGACCGGCCCTACGCGGCGTCTTCGTTCATCTCGGTGGCGATCAACAAGGCGTTTGGCACGGCGATGACGGGCCGCAGCAAGGAACGGCCCGAGCTGGCGGCCTCACCCATCCCTCTCACCGCCCGCCTGCCCGTGGTCCCGTGCCGCGGCGGCGAGGCGATCCTGCGCCGGCTGTTCGAGCCCCTCGGCTACGCGGTGACGGCCGCGGCGTTGCCGCTCGACCCGACGTTCCCGACGTGGGGCGACAGCCGCTACCACGACGTCACGCTGACCGCCACGTGCCGGCTCCAGGAACTGCTCGAGCACCTGTTCGTCCTGCTCCCCGTCCTCGACGACGACAAGCACTACTGGGTCGGCCCCGAGGAGGTGGACAAGCTCCTCCGCCGGGGCGGTTCGTGGCTCGCGGCCCATCCCGACCGCGAGCTCATCGCCCGCCGGTACCTGCGCCACGACCGGCGGCTCACCAACGACGCCCTGGCCCGCCTGCTGGCCGAGGAGGCGGTCGAGGACCCTGACGACGTCCAGGCCGCCCACGACCAGGAGGAGGCGGCCGTCGAGAAGCCGCTCAGCCTCAACGAGCAGCGCTTGGCGGCGGTCGTCGAGCAGGTGAGCCGGGCCGGGGCGGTCCGGGTCGTCGACCTGGGCTGCGGCGGCGGCAAGCTCGTCCAGCGCATCCTGCGCGAGACCAGGGTCGAGAAGGTGCTCGGCGTCGACGTCTCCTACCGCGCCCTGGAGGCCGCGGCGCGCCGCCTGCACCTCGACACCATGGCCCCCCGGCAGCGCCAGCGGGTAGACCTCGTCCAGGGCGCGCTCACGTATCGGGACAACCGCCTCCAGGGGTTCGACGTCGCCACCGTCGTCGAGTGATCGAGCACCTCGACCCCCCGCGGTTGGGCGCGTTCGAACGCGCGGTGTTCGCCTACGCCCGGCCCGGTCGCGTCGTCGTCACCACCCCGAACGTCGAATACAACGTCCTCTTCGAGACGCTTCCCGTCGGCACGCTGCGCCACCGCGACCACCGCTTCGAGTGGACGCGGGCCGAGTTCGGCGCGTGGGCCGGCGGCGTAGCCGAGCGCCATGGGTACGGCGTCGAACTGGCCGGCATCGGCCCGCACGACCCCGAGCGCGGCGCGCCCACCCAGATGGCGGTGTTCCGGCGATGACGCTGACCGTCCCCGAGCTGTCGCTCGTGGTCCTCGTCGGAATGTCGGGGTCGGGCAAGTCGAGCTTCGCGGCGAAGCACTTCCGGCCCACCGAGATCGTGTCGTCGGACTTCTGCCGCGGCCTCGTCGCCGACGACGAGAACGACCAGACCGCGACGAGCGCGGCCTTCGACGTCCTCCACTTCATCGCTGGCAAGCGGCTCGAGCTCGGGCGGCTCACGGTGGTCGACGCGACCAACGTCCAGCCCGAGGCGCGCAAGCCGCTCGTCACCCTCGCCAAGAAGCACCACGCCCTGCCCGTGGCGATCGTGCTCGACGTTCCCGAGCATGTCTGCGCGGCGCGCAACGCGTCACGGGCGGACCGCCGCTTCGGCCCCCACGTCCTGCGGAACCAGGCCAGCCAGCTGCGCCGGTCGCTGAGCAACCTCCGGCGCGAGGGCTTCGCCAAAGTCCACGTCCTCCACGGTGAACGGGAGATCGACGCCGTGACGATGGCGCGGGCGCCGCTGTGGACCGACCGCCGTGACGACCACGGCCCGTTCGACATCGTGGGCGACGTCCACGGCTGCTTCGACGAGCTCGTCGCCTTGCTCACCGCCCTCGGCTACGAGATCGACGGCGACGGGGAGGGCGCCCACCACCCGGAAGGCCGTCGCGCCTTCTTCGTCGGCGACCTGGTCGACCGTGGGCCAGCCACGCCCGCGGTGCTCCGGCTGGCGATGGGCATGGTCGCCGCCGGCGACGCCCTCTGCGTCCCCGGCAACCACGAGGCCAAGCTGCTGCGCGCCCTCCAGGGCCGCAACGTGACCACCGGCCACGGGCTGGCCGAGTCGCTGCGCCAGCTCGGGGGGGAGCCGGCCGAGTTCACCGCGCGCGTTTCGTCGTTCATCGAGGGGCTCGTGAGCCACCTCGTGCTCGACGCCGGCAAGCTCGTCGTGGCCCACGCCGGGCTGCGGGCCGATATGCAGGGGCGCGCCTCGGGTGCGGTGCGGTCCTTCGCCCTGTACGGCGACACCACGGGCGAGACCGACGAGTTCGGCCTGCCCGTGCGCTACCCGTGGGCCGAGGACTACCGCGGCGACGCGGTGGTCGTCTACGGCCACACGCCCGTGCCCGAGGCGACGTGGCTCAACCGGACGATCTGCATCGACACCGGGTGCGTCTTCGGCGGGAAGCTCACCGCCCTTCGTTATCCGGAACGCGAGCTGGTATCCGTGCCTGCCGCCCGCACGTACTGGGAACCGGCCCGGCCGCTCGCGGCGGGCTCGACCGCCGCGACGGGCGTCGCCGACCCGAGCCGTGCGCCCACCGACCTCGACCTCGACGACGTCATGGGGAAGCGGATCATCACGACGGGGCTCCGCCAGACCGTGACCATCCGCGAAGAGAACGCCATCGCCGCCCTCGAGGTGATGAGCCGCTTCGCCGCCGACCCCCGCTGGCTGATCTACCTCCCGCCCACGATGGCCCCCACCGCTCGCCGGCCTCCTCGAACACCCGGCCGAGGCGTTCGACTCGTTCCGGCGCGACGGTGTGACCCGGGTGGTGTGCGAGGAGAAGCACATGGGCTCGCGCGCCGTCGTCGTCGTGTGCCGCGATGAGACAGTCGCGGAGCGACGGTTCGGCGTGACCGGCCGCGGCAGCGGCGCGGCAGGCAGGATCGTCACCCGCACCGGGCGTCCCTTCTTCAACGACGCGGCTCAGGAGGGTGCGCTGCTGGACAAGGTGCGCGCCGCGCTCACGTCGACCAACCTTTGGGACGAGCTCGCCACCGACTGGCTCGTGCTCGACGCCGAGCTCCTCCCGTGGTCGGCGAAGGCGGAGGAGTTGCTGCGCCGCCAGTACGCCTCCGTCGGCGCGGCCGCCACCGCCACCCTCGCCGCCGAGGTTGACGTGCTCCAGGCGACCCTCGGCCATGGCCTGGACGTGGACGCCCTCCTCACCCGGACGGCGGACCGGCGCACCATGGCTGCCCAGTTCGTGGACGCCTACCGCCGGTACTGCTGGCCGGTCCGCTCGGTGGCGGACCTGCGGCTGGCGCCGTTCCAGGTCCTGGCCGGCGAGGGCAAGGTCCACGCGCTCACCGGCCACGCCTGGCACCTGCAGGTGCTGGGGAGGCTCGCGGCATCTGACCCGAGCGTCTTCCGGCCCACGGCCGCCGTCACCGTCGACCTCGACGACCCAGCCTCCGAAGCCGACGCCACGGCGTGGTGGGAGCAGCTCACTGCCCAAGGAGGCGAGGGGATGGTGGTGAAGCCGGCCGAGGCGGTGCACCACGGGCCGAAGGGCCTCACGCAGCCGGGGATCAAGTGCCGCGGCGCCGAGTACCTGCGGATCATCTACGGCCCCGAGTACACGGCCGAGGAGAACCTCGTCCTCCTCCGGTCGCGCGGGCTGGGCCACAAGCGCTCGCTGGCGCTGCGCGAATTCGCCCTGGGCATCGAGGCGCTCGAGCGATTCGTCGCCGGCGAGCCCCTCTACCGCGTGCACGAGTGCGTCTTCGGCGTCCTGGCCCTAGAGAGCGAACCGGTCGACCCCCGCCTGTGAACACCGCGGCGGGCGAGGGTTGGGTGACGGTGGCCGAGTTCGAGCGCCGGCATCAACCGAACGCCGACTGGGTCCGTGTCGCGGGTGGCGTGGCGAACGTCGCACGCAAACCAGAGGCCATCCGCACCTGGCTCGCCGACCGCGGCGACACCATCCGCGTCGAGACGACGTGGTGCGACGGGCCGTCCGCCCCCGACTCGTGCGACTACCCCCGCATCCTGGTCCAGCCCCCGCCCGGCGAGTCCTGCTAGGTCCCGGCGCCGTCCTGCTTGACCCGGTCCACCACCGCTTGGCCGACCTTGTGGCCGAGGTCGAGCCCGACCTCGTTGTCAGAGCGGAAGTGGATGCCGCCATAGAGCCGTGACAGGGCCGCCTCCTGGGCCTTGGCTTCGAACGTCGCCGCCTCGCTGGGGAAGAAGTACGACAGGATGCCGGCGGCGGCGCCCGAGAACCCGGCGTGGCCGGACACGTACGACGGGAAGATGGGCGTCGGGAGGAACGACGTCCACGTCGGATCGAGCCCGAGGCTGCGCATGGCGTTGAGCGGGCGCGGGCTCCAGTACGTGAACTTGGTGTCCCACACCGCGATGGCGGCGTCCGCCTCGCCCGCGTTGAGCGCCGCGATGATCCGCGCCGCGCGCGGCACGTCCTGGTGGGTGCCCTCGATGTAGACGAACGCGATCTGGTTCCAGAGGCCCGGAGGCAGGGCCGTCCCCGCGCCCCCGGCCCAGAACTGGGCGATCGACTTCTGCGCGTCGGTGAGGTTGGCCTTCACCGTCTTGACCTCGTTCAGCTCGGTCATGAACTGCGGCGACCCGTAGGGCGCCGGCGCGGGGGCCCGGAACTGGTCGCCCTTGCTCAGCACCCACGGCTTCCACGTGCCGGCGAGGGGCTGCACCGGCGGCGTGATGATCCCGGGAGGCTGCTCCCAGAACTGGGGCGGGCCGCCGATGCCGGCGGGGCGCGTTCCGTCCCACTTCTTGTCGTACCCGTCGGCCTTGAGGCGGGCGATCACCTTTTCGCCGACGGCCCGGCCGAGGGCCAAGCCCGCGTCGACGTCGCTGCGGAAGTTCACCCCCGCCTGCACGCGCGAGTCCGCCGCTTGCTTGGCGAGGTCGTCGAAGGTCCCGACGGGCTCGGCCGGGAACAGGTAGTTGAGGACGGTGGACGCCGCGCCGGCGATGGCCGCGTGCTCGGACGGGTACGACGGCGCGCCGCCCGCATCGGTCAGCGTCTGCACGCCGGTCGGCGCCTTGCGGTTGTACTCGTACTTCCAGTCCCAGGCGGCGACGATGGCGTCGTACATGGCGATGCTGGTGGCGGCGTAGCTCCGCGACGCGGTGGGCGGGTCCTTCACCCCGCCGTGGGACACCAGCTCGATGTTCAGGTCCATCCACGGCCGGATAGCGACCGGCGGGTTCCACTGCTTGACGGCGTCCTGCACCTGCTGGGACCGCTCGCCGGCAAGCCGTTCGACTTCCTTCTGCTCGCTGGCGGCCTTGGACCCCGTCGGCGGGGCCGGCACCTTGATCTCCGATCCCGAGCTGATGATGTAGGTCCTCCAGGTCCCTGCCTTGGCCTCGACGCCCGCGCCGGTGAACTTGGCGGCACCGTCGCCGCCGCACGCGGTGAGAAGGGCGCCGAGGCTCGCCGCCACTGCGGTGAGAGTGATCGCCCGCCTCATGACAGCGTCGCCGCGATGTAGATGGCGGGCACCGGCACGCAGAACAGGCCCACGGTCTTGAGGTCGGCGGGGGCGTCGCTGGGCAGGATGTAGTTCTGCGAGCCCTTGGTGGACCTCAGCGCCGAAAGCTCGTAGTGGGGCGCGTCGGAGATCTCGCGGCTCGTCTTGGGGTTCGCCAGCGGGCTGAGCCAGATGACGAGGTCGGGATCGTTGATCACGTCGAAGCCGGGTTCGAAGCGCAACGCCCGCCGGCCGTCGCTCAGGCGGTAGAGAGTGAGGGCGCCCTTGCCCGTCTTCTCGACGTTGTAGAAGGCCCCCTTGCCGATCACCGGCGCGGTGGCCATCTCCGGCAACGGAGGCTCGTCGAGCGGGCTGTCGACCTGCTGCTCGACGGTGGCCTTCCACGGCCCGGAGCCCACGACCTGCAGCGTCACTTGGCCGGTGAGGCGGGCGAAGCCTTCGCCGGAGGAGGGGCAGCCGCTGGAGACGAGCGGGCCCGGCTTGGGGAGCGCCGGCGTCGTGTTGATGATGAAGCTGCCGCCCTCGCAGTTCCATTTCACCCGCCATTGCACGGCCGAGGGCGAGATGGTGAGCGGCCCGACCTCCATGCTGGCGTTCCCGGTGACGACTTTCACCTGCTCCCAGCGGGGCGCGGCCCTGGTCGGGTCGCTGTTGGAGACGATCGGCGGGGCGGTGCTGAGCGTCGAGGGGAAGGCGATGGCGGGCGCCGTCGTCGTGGGCGCCGCCGTGTCGCCGGTCTTCGAATCACTGCACGCACTGGCGAGGACCCAGCAGGCGGCGAGGGCGACGAGCGACGCCCGGTGCAGCGCGGGGTGACTGGACAAGTCCGTACCTCCTTCATGCACGTCTTCCACCGTTGAACGGCCACGTAAGTCTTCCCCAACTCGGGCGCCATCGGCGCGCGCGGCGACCGACCCAGGCCGCGCGGCGGCGCCGGGCCTCGGCGAAAGTAAGGTCGGCGTCACCCAACGAGCGAGGGGGAGCCATGACGGACCGCGCCACCCATCCGTGCTGTTTCATCGTCCCACCGATTGTGTTGGCCCAGCTCGCCGAGGAGGGCGAAGCGGAGGATCGCACCGCCGCCCTCAGGACTATCGCGGCGTCCGCCACGCTGCGGGCGCAGCGGTCCCTCGTCCAGCAACTGGGCCTGTCCGGCGCCGAGCTGGCGAAAAAGCTCGGCCCCCCGCCCGGCGAGAAGCGCACGATCTACGACATGAAGAGCGGCGGCTTGAGCAGGCTCCCCGGCAACAAGGTGCGGGGCGAAGGCGACCCAGCGTCCGCCGACGGCGCCGTCAACGAGGCGTTCGACGGCGCCGACCACACCTACGACTTCTACCACGACGTCCTCAAGCGCACGAGCCTCGACGACGGCGGCATGGAGCTGGTCTCGTCGGTCCACTACGGCCGGGCGTTCGACAATGCGTTCTGGAACGGCAACCAGATGGTCTACGGCGACGGCAGCGGCCGCATCCTCGCGGTGGGGAGCCTCACCAAGGACATCGCGGTGATCGCCCACGAGATGACCCACGGGGTCGTCCAGTTCACCGCCGGCCTGCGCTACAGCAAGCAGTCGGGGGCGCTCAACGAGTCCTTCGCCGACGTCTTCGGCACGATCGTCAAGCAGTGGGTCAACAAGGAGACAGTGGCCGACGCCGATTGGCTCGTCGGCGAAGGCGTGCTCGGGACCGCCCTGCTGCCGGGCGTCGCGCTGCGCTCGATGAAGGATCCGGGCACTGCGTTCAAGTACGACAACCAGCCCGCGGACATGGCCCACTACGTGGACCTCCCCGACGACAACGACCCGCAGAACGACAACGGCGGCGTCCACATCAACTCCGGCATCCCGAACAAGGCGTTCTACCTCGCCGCCACCGCCCTCGGCGGGTACTCGTGGGAAAAAGCCGGACCGATCTGGTACGACACCCTGCTCAACAAGCTGCGGGCCAACTCCCAGTTCGTCGACGCCGCCAACGCCACCATCGCCTCCGCGGGCGCCTTGTTCGGGAAGGACGGCAAGGAGCAGAAGGCGGTCAAGGACGCCTGGCACAAGGTCGGCGTGCTCTGAGGGTCACCATCGTCGTAGCTGGCGGACTGGTGCCCGTCGTGACCACGACCACCGCCGACACCGCGGCGCTGGCGCCGGAGGACGCCGACCAGTTGCGGGCCAAGGTCGAACACGCCGGCCTGGTCTCCCACGACCCTCAGCCCAATCAGCCCGCGTACCTGATCACCGTCGAGGACGGCGGCCAGCGCACGCGCGTCGGCCTGGGCGAGGCGGACCTCACCGACGCGCAGCGTGAGCTCATCGACTTCGTCGGGGCCGTCCCGGGCCACGAGGAGCAGGTCGGCCCCCTCGGTCGCTAACCGACCCGTCGTCGTGGTCGGCGCCGGCCACAACGGGCTGGTGGCCGCCTGCTACCTGGCCCAGGCGGGGCGCGACGTGCTCGTGCTGGAGGCCCTCGACCGGCCCGGCGGCGGCGCCCGCACGGAGGAGCGGCCCCGCCTGCCCGGCTACCGCTTCGACCTCCACTCGGTGGCCCACAACATCATCAACATGACGTCGATCCCCGCCGAGCTCGACCTCGCCGACGCCGGGCTCGAGTACCTCGAGATGGACCCTTTCTCAGTGGCGGTGCACGCCGACGGGCGGCGCGTCCGGTTCCACCGGTCCATCGACGCCACCGTCGACTCGATCGCCGAGATCGACCGCGCCGAGGCCGACGCCTACCGCGCCTTCATGGGCGCCTCCATCCCCGTGGTGCAGGCGATCCTCCCCACCGTCCGGGGGACCCGCGACGTTCCCGCCCGGGCCCGAGGGCTCTGGCGCGCGTTACGCCATGACCCGATCACCACCTTGCGCGACGCCCTCGGCCCCTACGACTCGCTGCTCCGGCGATGGTTGCCATCGGACCTGACGCGAGGGCCGGTCGCCGCCTTCGCCGCCCACGGCGGCGTCGGCCCGATGACGCCCGGCGGCGCCCTGTTCGCCTACTGGCAGGCGGCCTACCACCTGTTCGGGCAGTGGCACGCCCGCGGCGGTTCGCAGGGCCTGACCGACGCGCTGGTGCGCCGGCTCCGCTCGTCCGGCGGGGAGCTGCGGTGCTCGGCCCGCGTCGCGCGCATCGAAACCGCGGGCGGGCGTGTAGCCGCGGTCGTCACCGACGGCGGCGAGCGCATCGCGGCCTCGGAGGTGGTCACCGCCATCGATCCCAAGCTCGCCCTGCTCGAGCTGCTCGACCCTCCACTCGGCGGCGCCGCCGGCGCCGACTTGGCCGCGGCGCGACGCGGCAACGTCGTGCAAGCGGTGATCCACGTGGCGACCACCGCCCTGCCGCCGTACGTCAACAGCCGGCCTGGGGACTGGAACGGGCTCCAGAGCTACGTCGACCACGTGGACGACCTCAGCCGGGCCTGGGCCCAGGCCGAGGCGTTCGAGCTCCCCGACCGGATCCCCCTCTACGCCTTCACCAGCTCGGCCATCGACGGCGGCCTGGCGCCGGCCGGCCACCACACCGTCTACCTGGCGTGCCCGGCGGCGCCGGCCGAGATCGCCCGCGGCGGCTGGGATGCGAACGGCGCCCGGTTCATCGAGCGCAGCCTGGACGAGGTCGAGCGCCGGGCCCCCGGCTTCCGCGACACGATCGTCGGCGTGGCGGAGTGGACCCCCGACTGGATGCACGACGACGGCGGCTGGCCCGGCGCCCACCCCATGCACCTCGACATCGCCCTTGACCAGCTCGGCCCCCTGCGCCCCACCCGCCGCCTGGGATCGCACCGCACGCCCGTCAGCGGCCTCTACATCTCGGGCGCGGGCACGAACCCCACGGGCGGGATCGCCGGCACGCCCGGACGGCTCGCGGCGCGGGCCCTGATCTCCGACACGAAGCGCCGGTAGCTCTCCTCCAGCGCATCGCGCTCGGACTCGTCGGGATCGACGGCGGCGCCCGTGACCGCCATCGCCGCAGCCGCGGACGAAAGGTCCGGGTGCAGGCTGCCCGCCGCCGCGAGGATGGCCGCGCCACGCGCGGTGCTGGCGTGGGGCGCAGCCTCGAGGGGAACGCCCAGGACCGTCGCCCGGATGCGGTTCCACACCAGGCTCGCACTTCCCCGACCGGTGGCCACGACAGCTGACGGCGGCTTGGGCGCGCCGAGCTCAGCCAGACGCTCGTAGCCCAGGCGTTCGACAAACGCGACCCCTTCCAGCGCGGCGCGGTAGCGGTCCACCTCCCCATGGGCCTGTCCCAGCACGAACGCTTCGGCGTCCGGATCAAGGAACGGGAACCGCTCGCCGCGACGCACGAGCGGGTACGCCACGTGGTGGGCGGGGCCGTGCTCACCCGCGCGCTCGTCCCAATGGGCCAAGTCGTCGAACCCCGCTAGGGCCGCACCGCCGGTGTTCGACGCACCGCCGGGCAGCCACCACCCGTCCGGATGGCGGTGGCAGTAGACGACGCCCGCCGGGTCGCGGAGGCGCTCCGCCGTGGCCCCCTTGAGCACCAACGTCGTGCCGAGGACCGAGGCGAACCGGCCCGGCTCGGCTGCGCCCGCGGCGATCTGGGACGCGCACCCGTCGGTCATGCCGAGGCGAACCTCCGCGCCCCCGGTTCGCCCGACCACCGTCGTCGGGGGAACCACGTCAGGCAGGAGGTGCGCCGGCACGCCGTCCAACCGCCACGCGCCGGTCTCGGGGTCGTACCCGCTCTTGAGGGCGTGGCTCCAGTCGGTCGGCGTGGCGCCGCCGACGAGGTGGGCGACGACGACATCGGATGCGTGGGCCAACCGCTGCGCACCGGGCCGGTTGTGCGCCAGCCAGGCCAGCCGGTCGCGCTGGTCGTTGTACATGAGGGCGGGGCCGATCGGCGCCCCGTCGCGGTCGAGCGCGACCAGTGTGCCCGACGTGGCGCACACGCTCACGGCGACGACCGGCAAACCTGCGGACGCGTCCCGGAACGCAGCGGCGGCGGCGGGCCCCCACGAGCGGGCGTCCTGCTCGCGGTGGCCCGGCATCGGCGATGTCGGAGCTGCGAGCGGCGCCCGCCCTCGGCCGTGCACGCGGCCGTGCGCGTCGAGGGCGAGGGCACGCACCTCGGCCGTCGACACGTCGATCCCGACGACCACATCCACGAACCGAGCGTACGGGCGGCTGGGTCGGCGTTGGCGCGATCAGCCGGGCCGGTGTTGCTCGCCCAGGTAGTCGCCCCGCCCGCCGCGGCCCGGCCCACGCCCTGGGCCGGGCCGACCATTCAGGCCCTGTACGTCGGTTGAGGCGCCAACGGCGGCAGGATCCGGCTGACGAACGACCTGGAGATCAACGCAACCAGAAACCACTCCGAGCTTCGCAAACCTACCGGCCCGGCGGTCGCGACGGGGTGCCGCTGCCGTCACCGTGCCTACGTGCTCGGCCGGGGCCTCCAACTGGTCGTGAGCGACATCGAGACGACGCCGGCTGAGCGGTTCGCAATCGGGACCCGTGGGTACGGGATTGGTGAATCCCTTCGATCTGGCGCCGCGCACCCGAGCGCCGCGTGCGGGGCGTCCACACCGCCTACGGAAAGGGAATCCCATGACCACCGGATGGATCACCGACCGCGACATCCCAGTCGAAGAACTCGTCGACGACGACACGCTGCTGGTGCGGGCCGAGCTGCCCGGCATCGACCCCGAGAAGGACGTGGAGATCATTGTCAGCGACAACATGCTCCACCTCCGGGCGCAGCGCCGCCAGGACGTGCGGGTCATCGAGGACAACGGACTGGCGCGCCAAGAGTTCCACTACGGCAGCTTCTCCCGCTCGATTCCCCTTCCGGCCGGCGCTGAGGAGGACGACATCGAAGCGCATTACCGCGACGGGATCCTCGAGGTCCGGCTCCCCGTCGACATGACGAAATGGTCGAGCCGGACCATTCCCGTCGAGCCGGGGTAGCTCACCCGCGGGGCCATCCCAGGCCGGGCCCGTGACGGACGGCTCCGGCCCGGCCCGCCCGTCATGCCCCTCACGCGGTTAGCGTCCCACCCGGGAGGTGCGGCCGATGGCTGACGAGGAGCCACTGTTCACGGGGCGCCAGATCGTCGTGTTCGCCGACGAGGTGCACGGCGATACGGCGGCCATGACCGAGGCGCTGGGGTCGACGACGGGCGCCATGAACATCGCCAGCTCCCTCGACTTCGCGGCCGGCGCCGTCGATGTCGACCAGACTGCCGCCGCCGATGCGACGGTGTTCGCCGAGCTCGGCGTGGCCGTGCTGCCCGAAGGAGCGGCGACCGGTCCGTCCATCGCGGCGGCCATCACGGCCGAGCCCCGCATCATCGCGATCGAGCCCGAGCGCATCCTCTACGCCATCGACGACGCGGCCCCGGGCGCGCCGTTGTCGCTCGAATATGTGCGCGGGTACAGCGACGCGGCCGCCCATCTCTACAACCAGCTCTCGGCGGCGCAGGCCGCCGACATCGAGGCGGACCTCGCCGGCCTGGGCGACAGCTCGACGCTGACGTGGGGCCTTCAAGTCACCGGCGCGTCGACGTCCTCGCGCACGGGCCAGGGCGTGAAGGTCGCCGTCCTCGACACGGGGCTCGACCTGGGCCACCCGGACTTCGCGGGGCGGGCGATCACGTCCCAGTCGTTCATCACCGGAGAGACGGCCCAAGACGGGAACGGCCACGGCACCCACTGCGCGGGGACGTCGTGCGGCGGCCGCGCTGACAACGACGGCCGGCGCTACGGGGTGGCGCGCGAGGCGTCGCTGTTCGTCGGGAAGGTCCTCAACAACAGCGGCCGGGGCGGCGACGGCAATGTCCTGGCCGGCCTCAACTGGGCCCTCGCCAACCAGGTGCATATCGTCTCGATGTCCTTGGGCGTCAACCTCCGCCCCGTGTCAACCGCGTACGAGACCGTCGGCAAGCGGGCCCTGAGCGCGGGAACACTCATCGTGGCGGCTGCGGGCAACAACGCCAGCCGGAGCACGGGTTACGCCGGGTTTGTCGGCGTTCCGGCTAACAGCCCGTCGTTCATGGCGGTAGCCGCCGTCGACGCGCAGATGAGGATCGCCGACTTCTCGGCCCGCAGCAACCCCGTGGCGGGCGGGCAGGTCGACCTCGCCGGGCCCGGCGTTGCGGTGTACTCGTCGTGGCCTATGCCGAAGCGGTACAACTCGATCTCAGGCACGAGCATGGCGACACCCCACGTGGCCGGCATCGCCGCCTTGTTCGCGCAGGCCACCGGCGCGAGGGGCGCGCCGCTGTGGTCGGCCATCACCCAGGCGGCCCGGCGGCTGAGCTTGCCGTCGGCCGACGTGGGGTCCGGCCTCGTCCAGGCGCCGGCATGAGCGATCCGGGCGCCCGCTCCCCCCGCCCGTCCCTCGTCACTGTCACGCTGGCGGACGGCGCCGACGTGGGCGCGGTCGTCGACCAGCTGCAGCGCGCCGGGCTCTCGGTCGATCAGGTGCTGGACGCCATCGGCATCGTCACCGGCTCGCTGGCCGATGAGAACCGGGCCGCGGTTGCGGGCATCGACGGCGTCCTGGCTGTCGAGGACGACCACACCTTCCAACTCCCGCCGCCCGACTCCGAGGTCCAGTAGGCGTCACCGGCGGCGGCGATCCTTCAAGAGGGCGGCGAGGGCGACGGCCGCGTCCGCCGCCGGCTCGTGCTCCCAAACCCGCACGACCGTCCAGCCCGCGTCCCGCAGCGCCGTCTCGGTGCGCGCGTCCCTCGCCCGATTGCGGTCGATCTTGGCGTTCCAGTACTCGACGTTCGACCCTGGCCGGCGGCAGTGGTCGGGGCAGCCGTGCCAGAAGCAACCATCGACAAATACGACGACGCGAGCGCCCTTGAACACCAGGTCGGGGCGGATGGGGCGGCCGCCTGTCTCGACCACCTGCCCCAGCCGGTAGCGCACGCCGAGGCGGTGCAGAGCCGCCCGCACTGACCGCTCGGGCGTGGTGTTCGTCGAGCGCACGGCCGCCATGGTGCGGCTGCGGTCGTTGGCGCTGCGGTCGTCCACGATCCTCGGTGTTCTACTCCGTGGGCAAGACTGTGCGCGTGGAGACGGACGAACCGCTGGAGAGCGGGTACGGGCGGGCGACGCCGGCGGGCGACAACCTCTGCAACGACTACCAGCAGGGCCTGGCCGACGGCTACGCGGCTCTAGCTGAAGCCCGCCACGACCGGATCCGGCGCGACCGACAGCTCACGCTCGGCGACCGCTCGTCGCCGAGCTTCTTCGCCAACTTCGCCGTCGTCCACGCGCCGGTGCGCGACGACGCCTGGCCGGAGGTGGCGGAGCGCATGCACACCTTCTTCGGCGCGGCCGGCGGCGGGCCCTTCCTCCTGTTCTCGGCCTGGTCGACGCCTGATTTGACTGCGCTCGACTTCGGGCGCATCGGCCACCCCCCGCTGATGCTGCGCCCGCCCGGTCCCCTGGCGCCGGCGTCGATCGACGGACTGGACATCCGGCCCGTCGATGGGGAGGAGACCGCCCGCGACTGGGAGAAGGCGCTCATCGAAGGGTTCCCCACGCCCGAGATCGATCCGTCGCACCCAGGGTCGTTCCTTCCCATCGAGGCGCTCGCCGCGCCCCGATGGAAGCACTGGGTCGGGTACCTCGGCGGTCAACCGGTGGCGACGTCGTCGGCCCGGATCGACGATCACCACGTCGATGTGGAGTTCGTCGCGTGCGTCGAGGGTGCGCGTGGACGCGGGATTGGCGCGGCCATGACGGCGACGGCGACGGCGGCTGCGCCCGAGCTACCCGCCCTGCTCATCGCCAGCGACCTTGGCCAGCCGGTCTACCGCCGCCTCGGGTACCGCTCGATCCTGCGGTTCACGCTGTGGGCGGGCCATCGCCGAACCCGTAAGCGAGCGACGACGGAGCCGCTACCCGTCGTCGAAGAGCTCGTCGTCCCGAGTAGGCCGCTCGACACCGAGCTCCTGGACGCGCTCGCCGGCGAGCCACGCGAGCCGCTGCGCCTGGAGGAGCAGCGTCCGGCGCATGCCGCCGCTGACCTCCCGCTCCGAGATCGACTGGGCCAGGCGTGCGATGGTCGCGGCGCGCCGGGCGATGCGCACGTCACCGTGCTGGCGCTCCTCCCACAGCTCGTCGGGGATGATCCGGCCCCGGACGCTGGGCGGGAGGGCGACGAGCTCGGTCGCCGCGATGACGCCCTCGTTCAACACCGCCTGGAAGCGCGACCCCTCCTCCAGGAGCTTGTAGACGGTGTACTCGTACGGCGCGAGGAGGCGGCGGGAGCCCAGCGCGGGCACACCCCAAAGCTCGATGTCGCACACCTCGAACGGGTCGAGGATGAACTTCGCCACCGCGTCCGAGCGCTGGCCCGTGAGGTGGCGGGCGATCCGTACCCGGAACGACTCGACGGTGTGACCGACGTAGATGGGCTCGCCGTCGAAGTCGTAGAAGGCGTAGACACCCGCCCGGGCGTCGCCGATGCGCGAACCCGGGCTCGACGGGTCGTCCATGGCCATGATCTCCGCCAGCCTCGCCCGGATGAGCCGCACCGGTCGGGGCGGCTGCTCCCGGCGGAGCATCAGCCGCAAACGGCCGCGGGCGCCTGGGTCTCCCCGGCGAGCACGGGCACGAGGTACTCCCGCGCGATCCACGCCACGACCGGCACGCACACAGCGTCGCCGAATCCGAACATGACCTGGTTGCGACTCAGCCCGGCGAACCCGAACCCATCGGCGACCCCCTGAAGGCGGGCGTACTCCCGGCCTGTCATCCAGCGGATGCGCAGCTGCCCGGCGCCGGCCTCGACCAGCGCCTGCTTGCTGGAGCCGCCCCGGGCGGTACGAAGGCAGCCCGCGATGGGATCGGGACGGACCTCCCACACCGCCACGCCGTCGCGGGTGCGGCGGTACGCGGTGCGCCACGTAGCCGCTGGCGCATGGCGGAGCTGGCGCAGCCGCTCCGCTTGCAGCGGGGAGAGCGACGCGACGAAGCGAGCCGTGCGAGCCGGGCCCCACCAGGCGTCGTCGGTCCCCGCAAGCGGCTCCACCACATCGGCAAGGGTGCGCGTGTCCCGGCGCGGCAGGGAGGACAGGAGCGGCGAGGCGTGCAGGCGCAGGCCCGGATTCCGACGAGCGAAGTCGACGAGATGTTGGGGACGGAGGTCGTCGGGCGCCTCCGGGCGCTCTCCGACCTCGTCAGGTATCCCGACGATGAAGAGCCGGGGACGGCTCTGCGGGACAAACCATCGGGCGTCGACCTGGAAGACGTCGCACGAGTAACCCAGGGCGTTCAGCTGGGCCACCGCGTCCCGCAGGTCCCCACCGCCGTGCGAGGTGGCCAGCCCCGGGACGTTCTCGAGCAACACGGCCCGCGGCCGCTGGGCGCCCATTTCCCGCAGCACCCGGGCGAACTCCCAGAACAGCCCCGACTGCTCGCCCGCCAAGCCCCTCCGCCAGCCCGCCAGCGAGAGATCGGTGCACGGGAACGACGCTGTCGCCAAGTCGACAGCCGGCAGGTCGCTCCCCCGGACGGCTCGGACGTCGCCCACCACATAGTCGTCCGACGGGAAGTTGGCAGCGTAGAGACGGGCCTTTACGGGATGGATGTCGTTGGCCCACACCACGTCCACCCCCGCCTCCACCAGGGCGGCCCGCACCAACCCGATGCCGGCGAAGAACTCGGCCGCCCGGAGCGCCGAGCGCGGCGTAGGGCGCGGTGAACTCGAGCGCATGGGCGACACGCGTCGAACATAGCTTCGTAGGCCCAGGGAAGCGTGGACCTTCGCCTACGGTGGGCGCCTACCAGCGGCCGGGCCGCGCGTCACCCGTGCATCGGAGGTCAGCGATGGAGATGCCGAAGCCGACGGAAGCCGACAAGGAGTATTTCCGGTCCCTCGTGCCGGACGCTCCCGGCGTCGAGGTGAAGCCCATGTTCGGGAACCTGGCCGCGTTCGTGAACGGCAACATGTTCATGGGCCTGTTCGGATCGCAGGTGGGGCTCAAGCTGGGCGACGCCGACCGTGAGGCCTTGCTCGGCCAGCCCGGGTCCGGGCCGTTCGGCCCCGCCGAGCGGCCCATGGGCGGCTACGTCACCGCGCCCGCGGCGTGGCGATCATCGCCTGCGCAACTCGAGGGCTGGGTGGCCAAGGCCCTCGCCCATGTCGCCGCGCTTCCCCCCAAGGCGCCGAAGGCCAAGAAGGCGCCGAAGAAGGCGCGTTGATACCGGGACATATCGACCTACATTTATCGCTATGAACGAGGCCCGGCTCCTGTCGCTGCTCGAGGCCTTACGCGCCAAGGGGCGGGTGACGACGGCGCGCCGGGCCTTGCTGGAGTCGCTCAGCCACAGTGACCGGCACCGCACGGCGGAAGATCTCGCCGACGACGTGCGCGCCGCCTTCCCGGCAGTGCACCGGGCGACGATCTACCGCAGCCTGGAGGCCCTGACCGAGATGGGCCTCATCGAACACACGCACTTGGGGCACGGGCCCGCCGTCTACCACCTGGCCGAGGGCGCCCACCATCATCTGGTGTGCGAGGCGTGCGGGGCGGTCATCGAAGCGCCCGCGACGGTCTTCGAGGACCTGTCTCGCGGCCTGAGGCTCGCCTGCGGCTTCGAAGTCACCTCCCGACATTTCGCCGTCATGGGCCGTTGCCGGACATGTGCGGAATTGGCCGCCGCCCGGCTCACCGCCGGCAGATCGGGAGGATGAGCGGGCCGTTCGTGGCTAGCTCTCGATCCGGGCCAAGAACGTCGACCAAGCCGAGGCGGCCGGCAGTTCGAGATGGGCGACGACGGAGCCCGCCCACGGCCGGGCAGCCGGGTGTCTGCGGCCCCGAGCCGCGAAGACTCTCAGGCGAGGGGCGCGACGTGCCGATGAGTCCCAAGATGGGCTCGGTGCCGGTTTCACGTGCAACTGGAGACGGATTGGCGCGTCGCGGGAGTGTCGCACCCGCCATCGTCGGCATCGCCGTGATCGGATTGGCACTGGTCGCGGTCTCCGGCGCCTTCCGGGCGCCGCCCCTCTCCGTGAACCCACCCGGGTCGGAGGTCAGCGTCGGCCTCACCAAGGTGGCGACGTCCTCCCACTACATCGTGGTCCTCAACATCGTGCCACCGGAGGAGATGTTCCTGCCGGACGAGGCCGCAACCCGGCACCCGACCGAGGGCGAGCTGATCCTTCGCGGCAACATGGCGCCGATCGGCCCCGACAGCCGGCACGCCGAGGCGCACGTGTACGACAAGGCCACCGGGCGGGCGCGAAGCGACGTCACTCCCATCATCACGCTTGTGGACCAGACGTCGGGCCGCACCCAGACGCTGGAGGCGACGCTGATGCAAGACGTGGCGCTCGGTCCCCGGGACATCCACTTTGGGAACAACGTCGGCATCCCGGCGGGTCACGAGTTCACGATCGCGATCGATCTCGGCGGCGAGACGATCACCTTCAGCGGGACTCTCCCGTGAGGCGCGGTCGACTCCTCGCCCGCCTGCGGGACCTCTCGGTCGGCCGGAAGCTGCTGGCCGGTTTCGGAGTGGCAGCGAGCCTGCTCGTCGCCGTGCTGGCGGTCGACCGGGCGTCGGTGGTCGGGTTGAGCGCGAGCGCCCGCTGGATCACCGACGAGGCGGTGCCCAAGGCCCAGGCGGCCGACGACGTCCGTTCTGCGGCTGGGAGGCTCCGGGCGACCCAGAACGCCTACCTCCTCGGGGCCGGCGACGCCCGGCCCGACTTCGAAGCTGCGGCCAAGGACTTCGAGACCGCCCTCGGCCTCCTGCAGCGGCGGTCGAGCTCCCCAACCGAGGTGGCACTCGCTTCGAAAATCACGTCGGGCTACCAGACCTACCTCTCCATCGACCAGCTGATCTGGGAGGCGTTGCAGGCTGGGAACACCGACAAGGCGGTCCAACTGGCTCTCGGCGCCGAGAGCCTCGGCTACGAGAGCCTCATCACCGACGCCGAGATGTTCAGCTCCCTGGCCCAGCGTGAGCAGGCGGCAGCGGCAACGAACTTCCGTTCCCAAGCGGCACGGAGCCGCCGGGCCGGCATGGCGATCGGCGGGATCACGCTGTCGCTCGTGCTGGCGATGAGCGTGTTCATCGCCCGGGCCATCCGCGACCCGCTCGCCCGCCTCGAGGAAGCCGCCCAGCGCGCCGCCTCGGGTGATCTCGCCGGGCGCGTTGACGTCGGCTCGGCCGACGAGACCGGCCGCCTGGCCGAGGTGTTCAACACGATGCTCGACAACCTGCGCCGTCGTGAGGCACTGCTGGCCGCCGAGGCGAGGCGCCAGGATTTCGACGCGGAGCTGCACCGCGCCCTCGAGATGGCCGACGACGAAGAATCCGTCCTACGGGCAGTTGAGCGCGCCGTGATCGCGCTCGACCCGGGCGTACCCGCGGAGCTGCTCCTGGCCGACTCCTCCAAAGCTCACCTCACGGCTGCCGCCGCGGTCGGGCCAGACGGCGTGGGGCCGGGTTGCCCGGTGGAGTCGCCGTGGGGTTGCATCGCCGTTCGCAACGGGCGGACGATGACGTTCAGCTCGAGCGACAAGATTGACGCCTGCCCGAAGCTGCGGGACCGTCCGGGCGGGCCCTGCTCGGCGGTGTGCGTGCCCGTCTCTTTCATGGGCCGCGCGATTGGCGTTCTCCACGCGACCGGGCCAGACAAGCAGCCGCCCGCCGCGGCCACCGCCGAGGGCCTCGGCACGGTCGGTTCGCAGGCGGGCACGCGCCTCGGGATGATCCGGTCGTTCGAGCGCACCCAAGTGCAAGCGTCGACGGATGGGCTGACCGGGCTCCTCAACCGGCGCAGCTTCGAGACCCGGGTGCGGGCCATGCACCGTGGTGGTGTGCCATTCGCCCTCGTCATGGCCGACCTCGACCACTTCAAACGGCTCAACGACACCTTCGGTCACGACGCTGGCGACAAAGCCCTGCGCGTGTTCGCCCAGACCGTCCGCGACTGCACGCGACCCGACGACGTGGCGAGCCGCTACGGCGGGGAGGAGTTCCTGATCGCGTTCAGCGGCGCCGACGCCGCGGCTGGGGCGGAGGCGGCCGAGCGGCTACGCCGGGCCTTGGCCACCAACGTTGCCACCGGTGGGACACCGGTCTTTACGGCCAGCTTTGGGGTGGCCGACTCCGGCCATTCGCCGGCCCTCGACGCCATCGTGCGGGCCGCCGACGCCGCCCTGTACGAGGCAAAGCACCAGGGGCGCGACCGCATCGTGGTCAGCGGCGCCACCCCCGAGGGTGAGGTGATGCCGCGCCTGGCGGTCGTTCCCGGCGGCCTCGGTTTCGACGCCCACCACGACGACCCCCTCGAGTAGCGGCAGCTCCGCACGGACCCTAGAGGGCGGGGCCGCTTCCTGGCGACCCATCGATTTCCCAGCTTCCGCATAACCGGAGCGTGACGACCGCTCTCGTGGCACCGTGCTTGGCGCCCCTTCAGCGCTCGGGATCGAAGCGGCACCCCACCCCGCGCACGATGACCGGCACCTCGCTGGTGCGGCGCACCCGGGACAGGACCTCGAGCATCCTGCACACCCCCGCGGCCGTCAGCGCGGGCCTGCCCGCGATCATGCGCGACGTTGCGCTGCGCGAGGGAAAGTGGGAGGGCACGGTCATCCGGGTGCGAAAGGACGGGTCGCGATTCACCGCCCGCGTCGTGTTGACTCCCCGCCGGGGGCCCGACGGCCAGCCCGTCGGTTTGGTGCTGATCTCCAAGGACATCTCGGACGAGATCCGGCTGACCGAAGGGCTGGAGGCGACCCAGTTCTACAACCGGTCGCTGATCGAGTCCAACATCGACGCCCTGATGACCACCGACCCGGTGGCCCTCAGACGCTGACTCGGTCGTCTTACGCCGTGCGGAGCGCCTCGATGTCGGCACGCTGCACCCGAATCCCCCGGCCCCGCTTGATTGCGGGGAGAGCACCCTCATCGATCGGCTCATAGATCCGACGGGGCGGGACGGACAGCTCGGCCGCCGCCTGCCTCACGTCCATGGTGGGGTCCTCCTTGTCCCTGTCGCCGGCCTCCTGCAGCAGGCGGTGGATCTGCTGGCGGGAAATCCGAGCGCCTCGGCGATGTTGACGGCCGACATGCCCTGGTCCCGCATCTCTCGCAACGCGCGGTGACCGCCCCCAGGTCCAGCTCCCCCGTGTCCGAGCACACCGCCAGCCGGGGACCCGGGACCGGCGCCGGTCAGCCGCCCACACTTCGGCGGTCTGGGCCACCAGGGCCAGGGACGGGACCAGCACCGCCACCCGGTCGACGCTGAGTGCGCTCGCCGTCCACATGGCCACGTGCTGGTGTGCGAGGCGTGCGGGGCGGTCATCGAAGCGCCCGCGACGGTCTTCGAGGACCTGTCTCGCGGCCTGAGGCTCGCCTGCGGCTTCGAGGTCACCTCCCGACATTTCGCCGTCATGGGCCGCTGCCGGACATGTGTGGAATTGGCCGCCGCCCGGTTCACGGGCCGTTCGTGGCTATCGTGCGCAGATCGAGGCGGACGTCAACGGCGGGATCACGACGGGACTGGAGCAGGTGCCCATGGCGTTCGCCGCGCTCCGCCATCGCCTGGTGCAGCTCACCGAGCGCCTCCAGCCCGCCCACTGGCGCCTCGCCAGCCGGTGCGAGCTGTGGTCCGTGCACGATGTCCTACGCCACGTGCGCGACGCGTGCCGGCTGCATGTGCGCCAGCTCCACAGTGAGGGAGCCTCCGTGCTGGAGCCCGGGTTCGACGCCCGCCTGACGCCCCAGCGGTGGCTCGAGCAGACCACCGGGGAGTCCCCCGAAGCGACGGCCCGAGACCTCCGCACGCTCGCCGCTGAGGAAGCGGCGGGGCTCGCGGCGCGTACCGCCGCCCCCAGGGACGAGGCGGTGATGGGACCCTACGGGCCGGTGCATTGGACGGTGCTCACGACCCACGTGTTCTGGGACGCATGGGTCCATGCGCGCGACGTGACCGAGATGCTCGGGTGGGAGGACGAGTCGACCGCCGTGGAGGAGGAGGTCGCGGTGACCTACGCGCTGCTCATTGCATCTATGCCGGCGGCCCTCAATGGCCACGCGTTCCGGGCGACGCTCGACCTGACCGGCGGCGACGGTCGCAGTCACCACGCCATGGTGGAGCCCGCCCGGGTCTCGCTCCACAGCGGCGATCGGGCGCAAGGCGGCGCCCAACTCTGCGGTCGCGTCGGTCCCGTGGTCGACGCCCTCGCCGGTCGCGGACCGGAGCTGCCCGCCGTCCTCGACGGAGACGCCGCCGCCCGCGAGCCGCTTACGTGGCTCCGTCCGATCCTCAAAGGGGGGAACTGATGGCCTCGAGCAGGAAACGAAGACCCGCCGGGTCCTCGAGCACCTGACCGCCCGGTAGCGACGGCTACCGGCGCCGCCCGTGCGAAAACGGAGCAGAGACGCCTACGGGCGCCTAGCATCGATAACCGGTGTTCGAGCGCTTCACCGATAGGGCGAGAAGGGTGGTCGTCCTCGCGCAGGAGGAGGCTCGCCTCCTCAACCACAACTACATCGGCACCGAGCACATCCTCCTGGGGCTCATCCGCGAGGGCGAAGGCGTCGCCGCCAAGGCGCTCGAACGCCTCGGCGTGTCCCTCGACGCCGTGCGGGCTCGGGTCGAGGAGATCATCGGCCACGGCGCGTCGGTGCCCACTGGCCACATCCCGTTCACGCCGCGGGCCAAGAAAGTCCTCGAACTGTCGCTGCGCGAGGCGCTCCAGCTCGGTCACAACTACATCGGCACGGAGCACATCCTGCTGGGGTTGATCCGTGAAGGCGAGGGCGTGGCCGCCCAGGTGTTGGCGCGGATGGGGGCCGACCTGTCCCAGGTGCGCCACGAGGTGATCCAGTTGCTCTCGGGCTACGGCGGCGTGCCGCTGGCGGTGCCCGAACCCGCTCCCCTCCCGGCCCCCGAGGGCCAGACGCCGGCCATCGCGCGCGCCTTGGAAGAAGCCCGGAGGATGGCCGGCCCCGCCCCCCTGGGCACGCACGACGTGCTGCGTGCCATCGTCGCCGACAGCACCAGCGTCGGCGCCAAGGCGCTGGCTGCCCTCGGCGTGACGCCCGAGGCCTTGCAGGCGCAGCTCGCGGGCCTCGACCGGGCCGGCACCTCGGACGAGCTTCCCCGAGAGGCAGGGGCGCGCCAGCTGCGGGTCGAAATCCTCGACGACGGCGTCGGCGTCGTCATAGAGGACGACGCCCTCCGGTGGCGGTTCGTCAAGGCTCTCAAGGGGCAGCGGCCGGTCCTGCGCAGCGGCGAGCCGGGCGCCGAGCCGTTCCCCGATCTCTGGGCCCAGCTCGACCGGTTCCTGACCAACATCGTCGTGCGGCTGGAGCGCCGGTCGGCCATCCGGTGGCGTCCGGCCGAGTTCAAGCAGGACTGGCAAGTGGCCGCGTACGCGGTCGTGCAACGCACCGGCGGCGCCACGGGCCATCTTGAGGTGGCCGAGGGCGTGGACCGCAACCAGGTACGGGCCGCCCTCGGCAAGTGGCTCATGTCCCACCAGCCGGAGAACGCCAGCGGCGTCACCTACGTCGCCATCCTGGTCGACGGCGACGAGGGCGCCTATTCCTTCCGGCTCTCGCAGGGCGTGATGGCAGACTTGCCGAAGACGGACGTCCAGTTCCTCGTCGCCCACGCCCTCGTCGACCTATCCGGGCCGGACACCGCGGCCTCCGAGTAGCGCACCGTGCCGTTCCTCGCCGCCCTCGTCGCCCTCGGCCCCCTGCTCGGCCTCATGGTGTTGCTGGTCATCCGCACCCGGCACCTGTGGGCCCGCACACCCGTCACCATCGAGCCGTACCGGCCCCGTCAGGGCGGCGAAACGGCGGGAGACCGGGAGCCTCGCCGGCCGCTCGCCCCCGTGGGCGCGGGCAGCGTGGCGCTACCGCTGCCGCTGCCGCCTGACGGCGACGGCGACGGCGACGGCGGCGGCGACGCCCCCGCCCGCCCGGTGGCGCCACCCACGCTGCCTTCCGAACGCCCAGCACGGGGGCGGCGCGCTTCGTAGCGGTCAGCCCGCGGGAATGAAACGGTTCTAGAGTTGAACCATTCTTAAAATGGAACGGCTCTGGTCGTTGCTATTACCTTCTCGGTCGGTTCTGTCACGAACCTGAACTGCGAGGAGGGCCGCCTGTGGACGGACTGTTCGACTTCATCGGCGTCGAGGAACTGCACCGGCTCGCCGGCGCGATCGTCCTCTGCCTCGCCCTGGTCGGGTTGGTGATGACGCACGGCGCCTCGGCGCTGCCGGCGACGACGGAGCGGGTGAGCCTCTCCTCGTCCGGGGCCCAGGGGACCGGCGACAGCCAGACCGCCCCCGCGCTCAGCGCCGACGGCCGCTACGTCGCCTTCTTCTCCCGGGCGATGAACCTCGTCGACGGGCAATCGACAGGAAGCAACATCTTCGTCCGGGATCGGGTCGCGGGCACGACCGAGCTGGTCAGCGTGGCGTCCGACGGCACGCACGGCAACCGTGGCAGCGGGGGCGGTCACAGCCCGGCGATCAGCGCCGATGGGCGGTTCGTCGCCTTCGAGTCCGACTCCACCAACCTCGTGCCCGGCGACGGCAACAACACCACGGACGTATTCGTCCGCGACCGGATGGCGGGCACGACCGAGCGCGTCAGCGTCACCACGGCCGGCGCCGAGGTCGCACGGGCCAGCGTCAAACCGTCGATCAGCGGCGACGGCCGCCTGGTCACCTTTCAGTCGGCGGCGCAGGATCTCGCGCCGGAAGACGGCAACTGCTGCGAGGACGACGTGTTCGTGCACGACCGCGTCACGGGCGTGACCTCGCGCGTGAGCGTGAAGCGGCTCACCGACCGCGGGGTGGAGCCGGCCGGGGTCAGCCAGG
>JAHFUQ010000160.1 GCA_023265045.1 Acidimicrobiia bacterium | reverse complement strand
TCGCAGCCGCAGCACGAGGCGCCGGCCCCAACCGCCCCCGCCTGGAACTACCCGCCCCCGCCGGCGCAAACCTACGCGCCGCCGATCCCCCCGCCCACAAGCGGTCGCTCCGGCGGCCCGGGCAAGACGATCGCGGCCGTCGTGGGCGGGATCGTGCTCGCAGTGGTGGGCCTGGTCGTCATCGGCTCGTTCATCGGCGACAACGGCGACAAGGGGCATGTCGATTCCACCGCCACGACGTTGCCCGCGGGCGAGCCCCACGGCCCCGCCCTCGACCCGGTGTTCGCCCAGGTCGGCGGGCTCACGTTCGTCGACCTGCCCGCCGCCACCATCGCCCAGATGGCCGACGCGGCCGCCAACTACCCGGGCGTGCCCAAGGGTGCGTTCGCCGGCATCGCCGGCAAGACAGCAGTGCGGGCGGGAACGCCCATCGGCATCGTCGTCGCCTTCTCGGTCGACGACCGGTACTCGAAGCTCCCTGGTTTCGAGAAAAACGTGATGACGGGGCTCCCGAACCCCGAGCAGGTCAAGCTCGCAGGCCAGACGGTCACCTACGTACCCAACTTGGGCGGCGCCCAGGAGCTCGCCTTCCACCGCAACGGCGTCCTGCTCGTCGTCGCGGCGCCGGTCGACGCCTCCAGGGCCGAACTCGAGCAAGTCATGGCCAAGGTGATACCCAACGTCCCCTAGAGCGGCCACGCCGCCACGACGGAATGTTGACCTGTGGAGTAGGGTTTGAGACGGTACACACCGTCTGTCGCGGGGGTCATCCGCTATGCCCACATTCCGAGACTTGCTGGCTCAGACCAAGGCCCAGATCCGCGAGGTTGACACCGAAGGCGCGGCCGGCCTGATCGCGGGCCCGACGCCGCCGGTCGTGCTCGACGTCCGGGAGCCGGACGAGTACGAACAGGGCGCCGTCGCCAACGCGGTGCACATCCCGCGCGGCCACCTCGAGAGCCAGGTCGAGAACCGCATCACCAACCGTGGCGCCCCGATCCTCGTGTACTGCGCCGGCGGCACCCGCTCCGCTTTCGCGGCCAAGACGCTGGCCGACCTGGGCTACACCGACGTCGTGTCGATGGCGGGCGGGTTCAACAAGTGGAAGAACGAGGGCCGCGACTGGGCCGCGCCGCGCACGCTCAACGCCGACCAGCGCAACCGCTACCACCGCCACCTGCTGCTCCCCGAAGTGGGCGAGGCGGGCCAGCAGAAGCTGCTCGACGCCAAGATCCTGCTGCTGGGCGCGGGCGGCCTGGGCTCGCCCGCGGCCCTGTACCTGGCCGCGGCCGGCGTCGGCACCCTCGGCATCGTCGACATGGACGCGGTCGACGAGTCCAACCTCCAGCGCCAGATCCTCCACAACATGGACCGGGTGGGCGAGCGCAAGGTCGACTCGGCCAAGAAGACCCTGACCAGCCTCAACCCGGACGTGAACGTCGTGGGCTACGACGTCCGCCTCGGCGCCGACAACATCCTCGACGTGTTCGACGGCTACGACGTGATCGTCGACGGCACCGACAACTTCCCCACCCGCTACCTGGTCAACGACGCGTCGCTCATCAAGCGCATCCCCGTCGTGCACGGGTCGATCTTCCGCTTCGAGGGCCAGGCCACCGTCTTCGCTCCGTACGTCGGGCCGTGCTACCGCTGCCTGTTCCCCGAACCGCCGCCAGCGGAGATGGCGCCGTCGTGCGCCGAGGCAGGCGTGCTGGGCGTGCTCCCGGGCATCATCGGCTCGATCCAGGCCATGGAGGCGATCAAGCTCGTCCTGGGCCTCGGCGACCCCCTCATTGGCCGCCTGATGGCCTATGACGCCCAGGAGGAGACATTCCGCTCGTTCCGGGTGCCGCGCGACCCCGAGTGCCCGTCGTGCGGCCCCAATGCGGGCGACATCGTGATCGCCGAATACGACGAGCTCTGCATGCCGCACGTCGCCGCGCTCCGGTAACCTTCCGCCTACGAGGCCGGCCGGCGGGTGGTCGACGGCTGGAGGCTGGGAGGACAAGATGGGCATCGTTCGGCGAACGGTGTGCGGCATCGGCGTGATCGTCGCGGTCTGCGCGGGCGAAGTCGCCATCACCCTTAGAGCAGCGGGCGGCGCTCCTGCCTGGGCGCCGGCGGCCACAGCCGCGATCCATCCGGGCGTCGAGGTCACCTCGCCGGTGGGCCAGTGCACGGCGAACTTCATCTTCTTCGGCCCCACCGCGATGTACATCGGCCTGGCCGCGCACTGCACGAGCACGGGCGGGACGACATCGACCGATGGGTGCACGACGGGGTCGATGCCCCTGGGCACGGCCGTGACGATCGGCGGCGCGTCGAAGCCGGGCGTGCTCGCCTACAACTCCTGGCTCGCCATGCAGGCGGGCGGCGACACAAGCGATCCCAACCGCTGCGGGTACAACGACCTGGCGCTGGTGCGGATCGACCCCGCCGATGCGGGGAAGGTGAACCCGTCGATCCCCCACTGGGGAGGCCCGGTGGCCGGCGGCGCCAGCCCGGGCGCCCAGCTGGGCCAGAAGGTGCTGAGCTACGGCAACTCGAGCCTGCGCTTGGGCCTGACCCAGCTCAGCCCCAAGCTCGGCGTGAGCCTCGGCGACACGGGCGGGGGCTGGAGCCACGCCGTCTACACCGTCACCCCGGGCATCCCGGGGGATTCGGGCAGCGCGTTCCTCGACGACATCGGGCGGCCGCTCGGCGTACTGAGCACCGTCGAGTTCGCACCCCTCGTGCTGGCCAACGGCGTAGGCGACGTCGGGCGGGAGCTGGCCTACCTCCAGGCCCATGGCGGCCAGGAAGTACAGCTCGCCGCCGGTACGGAGCCCTTCACTCCGGACAAGCTCCCGCTCGGCATCTCGTGAGACGAACATCGGCGGTGGTCGCGCTCGACGCGGCCACGATCCCCCTGGCGGCGACCGCTAGCGCGGCCGCAGCGATCGCGTGCGGGCAGGTGCTGACCCAGAGCGTGACGCTCGACGCCGACGGGGGCCCGTGCCCGACGGACGGCATCGTCGTCGGCGCCGACGACGTCGCGGTGGACCTCGGCGGCCACACCGTCTCCGCCGGCCCGGGGATCGGCCGCCAGGGCGTCTGGTCGAAGAACCACACCGGCGTCGTCGTGAAGAACGGGACCGTGACGGGGTTCGAGATCGGGGTGCTGATCGGCCGGGGCCGGGCATCGAGCTCGGCCCTCGGTCGGCGCGCAACCTCGTGCAGGGCAACACCGGCGTCGGCAACGGGGGCGACGGGTTCACCGTCCGCTTCTCGGGCGGGTTCCCGCCCCCTCGTCGGGTCGGACTGCATCCACTGATGGCGCGGGCGATCGTCGCCGCCCTGTTCGTAGCGGCCGGGATCCCCCTCACGGCGTCGCCGGGCGCGGCCGGCCCGCTGTCCTGCGGGCAGGTCGTGACCCAGAGCGTGACCCTGACGGCGGACGTCGGGCCGTGCGCCAACGACGCCATCGTCGTCGGCGCCGACAACGTCACCGTAGACCTGAACGGGCGCGTCGTGTCCGGCGTCGTCAGGAAAGGCCGGTACGGAATCTGGTCGAAGAACCACACCGGCGTGGTGGTGACGACCGGGCGCGTGACCGGCTTCGACGTCGGCGTCGTGATCGAGGGCGGCGCCCGCAACACCGTCCAGCAGATCGACGCCTACGACAACATCGGGCGCTTCGAACTGTCCAACTTCGGCGGCGGGATCCTGGTCCTCACGTCGTCGGACAACGTCGTGCAGGACAGCCGCGCCATCCACAACGGGCCGCTGGCGGGGATCGAGGTGGCCGGCGTCTCACTACGCAACGTCATCCAGCGCAACGACTCGTCGTACAACAACGTGCTGGCGCCCCTGGACCGCAGCGAGGACAAGGGGATCAACGTGCAGGGGCTGTCCAAGGACCTCGTCCCCGCGTTCACGACCGTCCAGTACAACCGGGTGGTCGGCAACGGGAACAGCGGCATCTTCATCGGCGGCTTCGTCAACGACAGCCGCATCATGAACAACGTCGTGCAGGGGAACGGCCACACATGGCGGGACGAGGATCAGCCCGGGGCCGGCATCGAGATCGGGCCGCGCTCGTTCCGCAACCTGGTGCAGAGCAACGTGGTGTACGAGAGCGGAGGGGACGGCTTCCTGATCCGCACGACCGTCTCCATTTCGCCGCCGACCCTGGGCAACCGGATCGTCGGCAACGCGTTCCTCGAGAGCGACCAGTTCTTCGGCACGAGCACCTGGCCGGCGGCCGACATCACCGATGGGAACCGCTACTGCAACAGCGGCGGCGACGTCTTCATGGGCAACCGGTTCGGGACGTCCACCTTCGTCGGCTCAGACTGCATCCACTGAGCCGTGCGCCCCCCGACCCCTGGGCGAGTCGTGCGACGTCACTGCGCCGTTAGCGCTGTGATTTGCGCCCTTTTGGCCGAAATCACGACGCTGACGCTGTACCAAGATGGGCCATGCGCCACCCCTTCAGACAGGTGACTGGTGCTGGCCGAACACCCCGCGCAACACGTCGCTGACCTCTCCCAGGGTCGCACCGGCGCGCAGGGCGTCCTTCATCGGCGGCAAGAGGTTCGCGTCGCCCCGGGCCGTCTCATCGACCGCGGCCAGCGCGGACGCGACCGCCGCGCCGTCCCGCTCGGCCCGTAGGCGCGCCAGCCGCTCGACCTGGCCGCGAGCCAAGGCGGGGTCCACCGCCAGCGCGGGCACGGGCGGCGCGCCCTCGTCGTCCGCGAACCGGTTGACCCCCACGACCACCTGCTCGCGCCGGTCGATGGCCTGGGCGGTGGCGTACGCCGCCCGTTCGATCTCACCCTGCTGGTACCCGGCCTCGATGGCGGCGACGGCACCGCCCAGCCCGTCGATGCGCTCGAGGTACCGGCTGGCCTCGCCTTCCAACGCGTCGGTCAGCGCCTCCAGGTAGTGCGAGCCGCCCAGGGGATCAGGGGCCGCCGTCACCCCTGACTCGTGGGCAATCACCTGTTGGGTGCGCAACGCGATCCGCGCCGCCGCCTCGGTCGGGAGCCCCAAGGCCTCGTCGAAGGCGTTGGTGTGCAGGCTCTGGGTCCCGCCCAGGACCGCCGCCAGCGCCTGAAGGGCGACGCGCACGACGTTCACCGCCGGCTGTTGCGCGGTCAGCGTCGAGCCCGCCGTCTGGGTGTGGAAGCGCAGCTTGGTGGACGCCTCGTTGCGGGCGCCGAACCGCTCGGTCGTGATCCCGAACCACAGCCGCCGGGCGGCGCGGAACTTGGCGATCTCGCCGAACAGGTCGCTGTGGGAGTTGAAGAAGAACGACAGCCGGGGGGCGAACTCGTCGACCGCCAGGCCCGCCGCGACCGCGGCCTCGACGTAGGCGACCCCGTCCGCCAGCGTAAAGGCCAGCTCCTGCGCCCCCGTCGCGCCCGCCTCCCGGAGGTGGTAGCCCGACACCGAGACGCTGTTCCAGTGCGGCAGCCGCCGCGCGCAGTAGGCGATGGTGTCGGTGACCAGGCGCATCGACGCTCGCGGCGGGTAGATGTAGGTGCCGCGGGCGATGTACTCCTTGAGCGGGTCGTTCTGCACGGTGCCCCGCAGCTGCTCAGGCGCCACGCCTTGCTCCTCGGCGACCAGTTCGTACAGCAGCAGCAGGACGGCGGCCGTCGAGTTGATGGTCATCGAGGTCGTGACCTCGCCGAGCGGGATGCCGGCCAGGAGCCGGCGCATGTCGTCGAGCGAGTCGATGGCCACGCCGACCCGCCCGACCTCGCCCTCGGCGAGCGGATGGTCCGAGTCGTAGCCCATCTGGGTGGGGAGGTCGAAGGCGCACGACAGGCCGGTCTGGCCGGCGCCGAGCAGGAACCGGAAGCGGGCGTTCGTCTCCGTGGCGGAGCCGAAGCCGGCGTACTGCCGCATCGTCCACAGCCGGTCCTGGTACATCCGCGGGTGGATGCCCCGGGTGTAGGGCGGCTGGCCGGGCTGCTCAGGCACGGGTCACCGCAAAGCTGTCGGCCACCTGGGCGTTGACCGCGGACTGGGCGGCGAAGTCGCTCGAGGGAAAGGACTGGAAGCGCAGCGAGAACATGCGGAGGCCCTCGAAGATGAAGTACTGCTCGTGGATCCCTTCCCGCCCGCTGCGGTCCTGGTAGGTGGTCACGTAGTAGTAGGTCGGGCGGCCGTTCAGGGTGACGAGCTGGGCCCGCTGCAGCTTGACTGTCGGGCCGGTGTACACCAGCGAGTCGGTCATCGCCTTGAACGAAGCGATGTTGGCCTGCGTGGCCGGCGCCTGGATCGGCACGACCCGCAGCTCCAGGCCGTCGTCGGCGGTCGACTCGAGCGAGAGGCGCATGTCGGGGGCGGTGGGCGTGAGCTCGCGCCACGTCCTGGGGTAGGTGATGGTGAACCCCGCCTGCTCGTCCCGGAACACGATCGGGGCGCCGTCTCGGGGGGGGACGCCGGCCGCGGGCGCGACGGTGCTCGGCTCGGTTCGGCCCGTCCCCCCGGTGTCGCCGCGGAACAGCAAGGCCCAGCCGAGGACGCCGGCGGCGGCGACCGCGGCGGCCACGACCCAGGGCCGGCGGGACGGGACGGGCGGAGCGGGGACGATGCGCCGAGGGGGCGGCGCGGCCGCGGCGGGCCGCGGCGCAGCAGGGCGCATGCTCTCGTCGTAGACATGGCGGCGGGCCGGGTCGCCGAGCACCTCCCACGCCTCGTTGATGGCGCGCATGGAGCGTTCGGCCTGGGCGATGACGGCGGCGTCGGCGCCCTGGTGGCGATCCGGGTGCACGAGGCGGGCCTTGCGCTTGTACGCCGCCGCGATCTGGCTCGCGGAAGCGTTCGGCGGCACCCCCAGCGTGTCGTAGTGCGTCACCGCAGGGCGAAGTAGAGCGGGTTGCTGTCCGACAGCAGCGCCTGCGCGATCAACACCAGCGATCCGACGTCTTCGGTCTTGACGGACCAGCAGACGTTGCCCCGGACGGTCTCCCCGGTCTGGAGGCTCCGCCCGTCCGAATAGCGGTTCGGGAGGAGCCCGCACGAGTCCCGGCTCGGGCGGTACACGAAGTTGCTCCCGCCCACCGCTTGCAGGTCGACCGCGCTGGGCGCCTCCGAACCGGGCCCGCGGTAGCTGAGCTCGACGGTGGCCATGAAGTACTGGCGCCCAGCCGGCGCCGGCTTGTTCTCCAGGGGACTGGCGGCGCGGACGGTGGCCGCCGCGTCGGGCGTCACCTCGACGACCTTGACCGACCACTGCAAACCGACGGGGCGACCTTCCTGGCGGAGCGCGATCGGCGACGCCGGGCTCGCCCCCGGCGCGCCTGAAGGCGACGCCAACCCCGGGAAGGAGCGGAAGGGGATGGACACGTTGGCATCGCCCGTGGAGTTGGGACCGGACCCTGCGACATCGTTGGCGTCGCCCTTCCCGCGGGACCCGAAGGCGTAGCCGAGGAGCACAGCGACGACCGCGACGA